>NZ_JBQERN010000008.1:0-155523 GCF_056535105.1 Ruegeria sp. O5
TTGTAGCCACCGCCCGAAGCTTCGGCCTGAAGCGCCTGCCAGCCCGGCAGGCTGTCTGGCCCAATTGTATTGCCATTATACGTCAGGTTGATGGTACCGTTGATCAGGTACTCACCGCGGGTTGAAGACGCGAGTGTTATCGACCCGCTGGTCTCGATATTGGTTATGGCGTGGCCGGTGTGGCCGTCATTGTTCAGATCAACACCATAGAAAACTTCGACATCGACAACATTGGCGATGGTAACGCCGCTTTGGTATTGCCCCGAAGCATCCGTGGTCCATTCGGCATATGACCCGTTGGTGTTCAGCCACAACACCTTGTAGCCACCGCCCGACGCTTCGGCCTGAAGTGCCTGCCAGCCTGCAAGCGAGTTTTGCCCAATAGACTGGCCACCGTAAATCAAAGCAATGTTCGCACTGCCGCCATCCAGCACATAAAGCCCTTGGCTGGCATGTTGTAGCGTTGTTCCCTGAGTATCGATATCTGAAAGCTGCATTGCAGACTTGATATTCGACCGGGCATACTGCTGTAGCCCGTCAAGAAACTGGACCAACTCTACGTCGTTTGCAATCGTGAATGTTGTGCGTGTGACTACATCCAGAAATTCGTACAAGACACCGTTTTCAAAGAATAAATAGTTGCTTATAGCGCTAACGAATCTGACAGTGTCGGTGCCGGTTCCACCCGAAAACGTACCTGCGTTGCTCCGCACAACAGCCAGATCATTGCCCTGGTCCCCAAAGACCTGGTCAGCACCAGTACCTTGGGCCACAAAGATGATATCGTCGCCTTGGCCGCCATAGATGGTGTTGTTGTTGCTTCCGTTGGACAGCGAGTGAATGGTGTCGTTTCCGTCGTTCCCGCGCAAGACGTTCTGAGCGGTATTGCCGACAATAGTATCAGCACCCGATCCGCCAGACGCGTTTTCAATCACAACGCCATGCGCGATTGTGAAACCACCTTTTATTCCAGCCGCATGCGAAATCAGCCCACCTCCGGTGACGGAATAGTCCAATGTGGCGGCCCGGAGATCTATGTGTGCGTTCGAACTGCCAACATGTTGTATTGTGTCAATCCCGCCAGTATCCCAAATGGCCTGATACCCAGTTCCTGCGACGTTTGCAGAGGGAAGTGTGTAGGTATTGCCCCCGGAATTATATGAAGTATTCGCCCCATACATGGCCTGCAACGCGGCAATATCCAAAGCCCCAAGCCCCGTTGAACCACCGTACGTTGCGTTAAAGTGTAGCCCCCCGTTTTGTGAAGTCCATCCATCGTTATACGACATCACAGTGTAGACACCCTGATTGAGGCCCGCCGCCCCAAACGAGTCGAATGGCGACGTTACACCGCTCAACACGGTTGTACCCAATCCGGTGTCATGAGGATGCCCCAACCCAAGGGCGTGACCTAATTCATGGACCAAAGTAGTAAAGAAAAACCCGCCCGGATCACCGTTTCCGTTGAAAGAAGCAGTCCAGTATGACGTGTTGAACGCTCCATAGGATGTCCCGCTCGATGGCGAATAGTGAAATCCGAGAGTTCGCGGGTTTTCAAAGAATGAAGAAGGCGCGAGAACCTCAACCAAGTCAGCGGAACCGGAGGTGACTTCGACAAAAGTAATGTTTGCAACGGCTTCTATTGCGGCCAGCGCCGCACGGAACTCCGCCTTATACTCTGATGACCAAGCCTGCGTATCAGAGAAGTGCCCGAAACTGTAGGAAATCACCGTCGTGGTCGACGGATTCCCGTCACCATATGCATAGGTGCCCTGGATAGAGCTGAGCGGAGAACTTACGGACGGTCTGGGGATTGTTGTAACGGTGGCCATTATTCTGTCTTAGAAATTAGGTGTTATTGATTGCGCTGAAACTGCTCGAACAAAGTGTTCTTTTTGGGGCAAACGCGTACTGGAGTGTCTCCTGCAAACTACATTATCAACGGCTATTCAAGAGTTACATTCTAGAGGAACAGACCCATTTTTATTAAGCGCATACATGAATAAGAATATTTCCAAAAAACCGGTCGGATAGCGTGCATGGGCCGACTTGATACACGCAAAATTGATTTTCATGGCGGTCCATACCTACGACAGTTTTGAGCACCTGTAGTGACAGAAGCAAAGGCGTGCGGATCTTTTCTTTAGTCCCGAGTCGTAATTCTTCTCAGATCCCAAAAGTTTGGTTCGAACAAGGTGCCTTTCGTTCGGGGCTTCGAACCCAAACGCGCGTCTGCACAAAGGGCCCAAATACCCTGAGGGTAAGGCCCAAGCTGTGACGTCCAACACCGCCGCTCATGTGCGAAGCAAAGCCTTGCCATGGGTCAGACCATTCACCTTCTCCAGGATAGCGTCCGCGTCAATGCAATGGTGCCGATAGAGGTCGCCGATTGTCCCTGTCTGACCAAAATGTTCGACCCCCAAAGGGATGGTCTGATGTCCCTGTACGGCACCCAGCCAAGACAATGTCGCGGGGTGTCCGTCAATCACGGTAACCAGCTTGCAGTGGCGCGGCAGACCGGACATCAAAGTTTCGATGTGGGACCGAGCCTCCTGATTGCCGCGCGATCGCGCCCGTTGCGCTGCCGTCCACCCGGCGTTTAGCCGGTCTGCCGAAGTCACCGCCAGCACTCCGATGTCTTTGCGTCCTTCGCCCATCACGCCAGCGGCTTTGATCGCTTCGGGTGCAACGGCCCCCTGATAGGCGATTACGACCTCGCAATTCGGCCCCGGTTTTCGCAACCAGTATGCGCCATCAATAGCACCTTGACGGAACTCATCGTCCACGCGTTTGCCAGGCTGTTCAATCGGGTTTGTCGTCAAGCGCAGATAAACTGAACCGCCTGTTTCGTCACGCAGCCAGGTGCGTTCGTCCGGTTGCCCTTCGCCGTCACGCTGCAGATAGTCAAAGGCCCACTCCATTATCACCGCCAGTTCATCAGCAAAGGCTGGCTCAAAGGCCGCCAGCCCGTCCTGGCTCATCCCGATCAAAGGTGTGCCAATGGATTGATGCGCGCCGCCTTCTGGGGCCAGCGTTATGCCCGAAGGCGTGCCGACCAGCATAAAGCGCGCATCCTGATAACAAGCATAATTGAGCGCATCGAGGCCACGGCTGACAAAGGGGTCATACACAGTACCGATCGGGATTAGCCGCTTGCCGAACAGGGAATGCGAAAGGCCCGCAGCGCCCAAAAGCAACATGAGGTTCATCTCGGCAATACCAAGCTCGATATGTTGCCCTTCGGGAGTAAATTCCCATCTTGCCGTCGAGGGGATACGATGTTCAATAAAAGCGTCGGCTTGCTCGGATCTGGCAAACAGTTTGCGCCGGTTAACCCACGGGCCAAGGTTTGTTGTGCCTGTGACATCAGGGGACGTCGTCAGGATACGCTCGGCCAATTGGCTGTCGCCCTTCGACAAGTCATCCAAAATCTTGCCGAAAGCCATTTGGGTCGAGATTTCGCGGCTTGTGTCGATGTCAATTGATGGAACATCCAGCTTGCCATCGAAATAGCGTCGCGGACCTTTTGCAAAGAAGGGAACTTTCGACAGAAAATCTTTCAACGCCTCTGGGTCCGGCACTGCCGAGAGAGGTTCCCATTCCTTGCCGGCAGGCACGCCCATATGTTCTTGCCACGCGACGAACTGGCTGTTGTTCATCAGTCCGCCGTGGTTGTCCTTGTGGCCCGCAATTGGCGTGCCCCATCCCTTGACAGTGTAGGCCAGGAAACAGGTAGGGCGGTCATGTTCGATTGCATCAAAGGTTTGGGCCATGGTCTCGACGCAGTTGCCGCCGAGGTTTTCCATCAATGCAGCGAGTTCGGCATCTGTGCGCCGTTCGATCAGCGCCGTCACATCCCCCTGATCCCCAAGATCGTCCATGAGGCGCTTTCGCCAAACCTCGCCACCCATGAACGTCAGGGCCGAGTATTCCTGGTTCGAGCAGGCATCAATCCAGTCTCGCAGCCGATCACCGCCAGGTTCCTTGAAGGCCGCGCGCTGCAGGACACCATGCTTCACGCGCACAACATCCCATCCAAAGGCATCAAAGATTTTCTCGATCCGTTCGAACAAACCTTCACGAACGATGCCGTCGAGCGACTGCCGATTGTAGTCGATAATCCACCACGTGTTGCGCAGGCCGTTTTTCCAGCCTTCCTGCAATGCTTCGTATACGTTGCCTTCATCCAGTTCAGCGTCGCCTACAAGCGCCACCATGCGCCCCATCGGGGCATCTGCCCCCCAGTTTTTGGCCTTGACGTAGTCCTGAATGATCGAAGCAAACGAGGTGATCGCGACACCCAAACCTACCGAACCTGTCGAAAAGTCGACATCATCGATATCCTTTGTCCGGCTGGGATAGCTTTGCACGCCGCCAAACCCGCGAAAGTTCTCCATCTTCTCGCGGGTCTGGTTGCCCATAAGGTACTGCATCGCGTGGAAAACCGGTGACGCATGAGGCTTGACCGCAACCCGATCTTCGGGACGCAAAGCCGAGAAGTAGAGCGCCGTCATGATCGAAACCATCGACGCGGACGACGCTTGATGACCACCAACCTTGATCCCATCCACCTTGGGACGGATATGGTTGGCATGGTGGATCATCCAATGCGACAACCACAGCAAACGCTGTTCGACGATTTTCAACAGCTTGGGATCATTCGGCATGGTGGTCTCCGGGTTCATGCGGCACTGCGGGCAGGGTAGGGCAGAGCTTGCTCCAAATCCGCAAGGATGTCATCAACGTCTTCCAGCCCGACGGAAAGACGGATCAGACCGTCGCTGATCCCATGTTCTGCCCGTTCTTCCGCAGTATAAGTCGAATGAGTCATGGATGCCGGGTGCTGGATCAGGGTTTCTGCATCCCCCAAGGACACGGCGCGTTGGATCATGTTCAGGCGGTTCATGAACTCGATGCCACCGGACAGGCCAGACTTGATTTCAAAGGCGATCATGGCCCCCGGCTGCGACATCTGGCGTTGTGCGACATCGTGCTGGGCAAAACTCTCAAGCCCCGGGAAATAAACCTCACTGACGGTAGGGTGTGCCTGAAGGTAATCGGCAACCACCTTGGCGGACGCACAGTGACGATCCAATCGCAGGTTCAGTGTCTTCAACCCACGCAGGATCAGCATTGCGTTAAAAGGTGCCATCACTGCGCCTGTCATGTCTTTCATGCCGACCAGCCGGATCTCAGAAATCTGCTCGGCGGTTCCGACCACAAGACCCGCGACCACATCGCCATGCCCGCCCAGATACTTGGTGGCGGAGTGCAGGACGATATCCGCGCCGTGCTCGATCGGGCGGGTCAGATAGGGGCTGGCATATGTATTGTCGACCACAACATGCGCACCAACAGAATGCGCAATTTCTGAACTGGCAGCGATATCCACCAAGCGCATGTTTGGATTGGCTGGGGTTTCAAAATAGACGACGCGGGTTTTTTCGGAAACGGCGGCTTTCAGGTTTGCAGGGTCCGTCATGTCGACATGGGTAATAGTGACACCCCATTTTGCCAGCCCGTGGCGCATGAAAGCGAAAGTGCAGCCGTAAAGCGTTTTGTCGACAATGACTTCGTCACCTGGTGACAACAGGGTCCAAAGTACGGCGGTAATTGCGCCCATCCCGCTGGAGAGGGCGAGCCCGGCCTCGGCACCTTCCAGCACGGCAATGCGCTTTTCAAGAAGGTCACATGTCGGGTTCGATATCCGGCTATAGATATGACCTGCGCGCTCACCGGCAAACATTTCCCCGCCAGCCTCTGCGGTTTCGAAGGAGAAAGTTGAGGTCAAGTGGAGGGGCGGGGTCAGCGCACCATCGTTTTCAAACGGGTTGTAGGCATGATGAATGGCGCGAGTGGCAAATCCGGTTGTGCGGGTCACGGTGGGCTCCTGATCTAAGTTGTTATCACTTTGCGCCTTTACTTTGAGCAATAGGTTGCGAATAATGCCAAGTTTAGGATCAATATTGGCATATTATGCTAATAGTGGAGAGAAGATGGACGCCAAAGACAGGCAGATCATTCGAGCGTTGCAGCGGGACGGGCGTATGACGAACCAGGATCTTGCTGATGAGGTCAACCTGTCTCCTTCACCGTGTCTGCGGCGGGTCAAAAACCTTGAGGCCAGCGGTGTCATCAAAGGATACAGCGCCGATGTGGACGCTGCCGCATACGGGATGGCGATTACCGTCTTTGTCCGCATCCGGCTTGAGCGGCACAATGAAACAGATGTGCAGAAATTCGAAAAACGCGTTCGAATGATCGATGAAGTTTTAGAATGCCATGTGCTGACCGGCGCAATGGATTACCAGTTGCGGGTATTGGTATCGGACCTCGAAGCATACGAAGACTTTATTCGAAACCGAATTCACCCGATCGGCGGAATAGCTTCGATCGACACCAGCTTTGTTTATGGAACAGTCAAGAAAACATCGGTTTTTCCAGCCTGAGAAAGTTTAAATTCTCGAAAGTGACCCTTAATATTGAGTTCGAGATTGTTAGGATGCGGAAGAACCGGATTCGAGGTTCCGAGACTGTGAGAATTTGCCGTTTAGCGAAAATTGCCAACTGGATACATCCCCGTAAAAAACAACATAATCATTGTTACGCGCGCCTTCTGCAAGTCAACGCTGCCCGTTCGCTCTGCCAAAAATACGCTTTACTTCAAAATCCTAAGGTCGGGTCACGACAAAGTCCGGCACGATCGCTGCTTGTTTGATCGCTTCCTCGACATCATGCCCGGCGAAGAACCCAAAATCCGAGACAAGTGCGGAAGCCACTCCGGCATGACGCGCGCCCAGAATGTCAGTATGCAGACTGTCACCTACCATCAGAACGCGGGATTTGTCGACGGGCCCAAGTCGCTGAAAGGCAAGATCATAGATATTGCCGAAAGGCTTTCCATAAAACTGCGGGGCTACACCCGTTCGGTCGGCCAAACGGTGCGCGAAAAGACCGGGCTCTTTGGAAAAGCCGTACTCGCGTGGGGCAACGATGTCCGGGTTGCCCACCAATACTGGACGGGGTCGGCTTAACAATGCCGCCTCCAACATCGCTTGTCGGGCTTCAGTCCAGGCGGCTGACCCGATCATCAGAAAACCATCAACGGTTTCGTAGGGCTGCGGGTCATCTTCCAGATAGGTTAATTTCAAACCTTCCAAGTCGCGAAGACCGGCGCTGGGCGTCGCCATCAAACCCCAGTGCAGCCCACGTCTGCCATTCAGCCCGGACAGCAACGTAGCCCGACTGGTAATCACATCCTGCGGCGCGAAGTCATATCCCAGCCTAGTGTATTTCTCCAACAGCGTGGCATGAGGAAACCCTGCGGCATTCGAAACCACCAGGACACGTTTGCCCGCATCCGTCAGTGACTTGATCCGTTCAGGCGTTTCGGGGATTGCTGTTTCTCCGATATTGAGAACCCCGAACGCATCCAGCAGAAATACGTCAAACTCATCCATAATTTCGGAAAGGGTCTCGATACGACGACAACTCACGTCGTTCGGTTCAATATCTGGAAGGCGGTGCCGGACGGCTTCGTATGCCTTAAAAGCCTCCTGCGCTGAGAATCCGGTCAAATGATCGCTCCTCGTACTTTTGCCGAAACCCATTCGCTGATCATGACCGCAAAAAGAATTACAATCAGGATGAGGCTGACTTGCGGCCACGCCAGAACATTAAGCGAGGCCGAGAGCTGCAACCCGATGCCACCGGCACCAACCAGACCAAGCACTGTAGACTCGCGAATATTGATATCCCAACGAAAGACCGCAATTCCGGCAAAGGCTGGCAGGATTTGCGGAACGATCCCATATGCCATGACTTGCCACCGCGAAGCACCGGTGGCTGTGATCGCCTCGACCTGACCGTGATCAATCTCTTCAATCGCTTCATAAAGAAGTTTGGCGCAGAACCCGATTGAACGAATGGCGATTGCTATGACACCGGCGAACACACCCGGTCCGATGATAGCGATCAATAGCAGCGCCCAGATCAGCGAGTTGATTGAGCGGGTCGAGACAATGACCAACAAGGCAATGGGGCGGATGAACAACGCCGACGGGGTAGTATTGCGGGCCGCCAAAAAGGCAACCGGCACGGCCATGCACAGAGCGATGATCGTCCCCAGTGTAGCGATGTTCAGTGTATCCCAGATCGGGCGACCCAGCTGGGTAATATAATCCCATTTCGGAGGTGTTGCGCGGGTCCAGATATCGTTGGCGATACGGGGTGCGTCCCAGACGAAAAACCAGGTTGTCGATTCCGAAATGAGCTGCCAACAGTAGACAAAAACCGCTACTCCCAGAAGCCATCCAAACCAGCGAACCAGGCTTTGGCCCGTCGTCCGCCTGCGCCAGATTTGTGTATCGTCGCGTTCAAGAACCGGCATTACTGAACCCTCGCTCGGATTATTCCGGAAAGGTATTCGAGGGCCATGACGATCCCGATGATAAGGATCAGAATGGCGGCAGCCGTATCATATTCATATCGATCAAACGCGGTGTTGAGTGTCGCGCCAATGCCGCCTGCCCCCACCAGCCCCAGAATAGCGCTTTCCCGGAAATTGATGTCGATCCGGTACATGGAAAGACCCACAAGCCTAGGCATGATCTGAGGCTGAACCCCGTAGTTGATCCATTGCAGCCATCGTGCACCAGAGGCCTGAATCGCCTCAGCCTGAACTTTGTCCATCGCCTCGATATCTTCGGCCAAAAGCTTGGAAAGAAACCCAATGGTTGCGAAAGACAGCGTCAAAAATCCTGCCAGCGGGCCAAAGCCAAAGATGGCCACAAGCAAAATGGCAACGATAATTTCCTGCAATGCCCGGCTTAACGCGACAATGCCGCGGCACATTACGTAGATTGGCAACGGGGCGATATTACGTGCAGCCCCCAATCCAATCGGGATCGAAATCAGGATACCGACAACCGACGCGGCCACGGTCATTACAATGCTTTCCAGAAGGCCGGCCCAGATATCTGACCACCGTGAAATAAAATCCGGGCTGGTAAAGGCAAGGACGAACGCCCATCCCCTGTCCAGTCCCTCATAGACCCTGCCCCAATCAACATCGATGGTCATGAAAGCCGCAATCAGGTAAGCGAAGAACCCAAGTATCAATGCCCTGCGCAGCAACGTGTTTTTAATAAAGGCCGGTTTGCGCCAACCTTTTCCCAGCATGTCGTCAAGTTCTCGATGGCTCATTCTGCAGCCTCGACATCTTCATCCTCATCCACTTTTTCGATGGTCGCTTCCCAATCTTCCTCACCGTAAATCTCGGTCAGCTTTTCCGGGGTGAGCCCTGTTGGAAGACCATCAAACACGATTTCTCCAAAGCGGAGGCCCACGACACGGGGAACGAACATCTGGGCTAGTGCCACGTCATGGATGTTGATGATGGCTGCCAGCCCGCGCTCCTGACACAGCTCAGTGATCAGCCGCATGATCTGACGACTGGTCTTCGGATCCAGCGACGCGGTCGGTTCATCGACCAGCAACAACTTTGGGTTCTGGATCAGGGCGCGGCAGATACCGACCCTTTGGCGTTGACCACCCGACAACTCGTCCGCGCGTTTGTCAGCCATATGCAACAGCCCCACCCGGTCCAGCAGGCGGAAAGCCTCGTCCACATCCGACTGCGGATACCGCCGCAGAAAGCTGCGCCAGAATCCCACATACCCCAACCTACCGGACAATACGTTTTCCATCACGGTGAGGCGTTCGACCAGGGCATATTCCTGAAAGATCATACCCATTTCGCGGCGTGCTTTCCGCAACGCACCCGACCCGAGTTTGGTCAGGTCCATGTCATCCAGAAGAACACCGCCGCTTGTGGGTTCAACCAAGCGGTTGATGCAACGGATCATGGTCGATTTTCCCGCGCCCGAGGGTCCAATCAGTGCAAGCACCTGCCCTTTGGGTACCTCAAGATCGATGGCCTTCAGTGCCTGATCTCCGGTCTTGTAGGTTTTCGTCAGCTTTTGAAGACGCAGCATAAATTGCCCCCGATTAGGGTGATTAGCGGGCCTTTTCAGGCCCGCTGGATTAAGCAAGACTTATTGGCAGGCGTAGGAGACGCCGTTTGCCGCGTCAATTTTGCGAATGACGTCCCAGAATTCCTGGTAAGTCATCTCAAGAAATTGGCCTTCGTTCGACTTGGAAAACTCCGCTTCAAGCGTCGTCCCTTCCCACTCGAAGTTGAAGAAAGCATTGCGGATTTTCTCCTGCAATTCGGGCGTCAGGTTGTAGACAGTGCCAAATCCGGTGGTTGGGAAGGTCTGCGATTTGTAAATCGTAACAACATCTTCCTCCTTGATCACATCCCGCAAAATCATCCGTGCCTTTACCGAATTTGCAATCGATGCCGCTGGATAGTCCTTGTTCGCCACACCAAGGATCGAGTTGTCGTGCTTTCCCGAATAGACGGGTTCGAAGTCGCGATCGGGCAGAAGATCAAAGTCACTTTTCAGGATCGCCGACGGTGCTTTGAAGCCCGAGTTGGAAGTGGGTGACGTGAAGGCAAGTTGCTTACCTTTGATATCCTCGACCTTTTCGATGCCCGAGCCTGGGTAGGTGATGATCTCCATTTCATAACCGAAGTTACCGTCTTTTGAGGCCATAATCGTAAACGGTCGGAACCCGGCACAGTTTACTGCCAGTGGGTTGGACCCGGTGTTGAAGCCCGCAATATGCAGGCGTCCCGACCGCATCGCCTCGATCTGGGCGGCGTTGTTTTGGACCGGAAAAAATACCACATCCTTGCCTGTCTCAGCCTTCAGATGCTCTAGAAAGTCTGACCACGCGGTTTTGTATACGGCTGGGTCTTCGACCGGTGTATAGGCAAAAATCAGGGTGTCAGGATCAATTAGCTGGGAAGAATCTGTGGGGATATCCGCAATCAAATCCCCATCGACGTCGCAAAACCGCTCGTCCAGATCACCCCTCGGGCAATCTTGCGCCGAAGCTGTCCCGGAAAGCGACATGAGCGCAATTGCCGATGCCCCAACCAATAATCTGATGTCTATCTTCATGTTTTCCTCCCAGTCATGCGCGGTCATTTTGCAGTCCGCTGTTCGTCATTCATTTCAGTGTTTACGGGGCGACGAGAACATCAACCTCGGCACCGTTGATCGCGTTAAGCAACTCTCCTGTTGGTTTCGTGTCGGAAACTATGGAATCCAGTTTGGTCAGGTCTCCGACCTGAGACAGGCCTTTACGACCAAATTTCCCTGAATCGATTAAAAGATGTCGATTTGCTGCGCGCGTCAGCATCATTCTTTTGACAGCCGCAAAGCCGCGCACGGTTTCTGAAGGGCCTTCGACCGAAAAACCTGACGAGCCGATCATGCATCTGTCGACATTGAACCGAGACAGGAATTCCAGCGTTTCGGTTCCAATCGTCGCAGATTCGGTTGCCAGATATTCTCCTGGACAAAGCAGAACCTCGGCAGCCCCATGGCCGAGGGTCATTGCCACCGGGATTGAATTCGTAATCACTGTGCAAGGAGTGCCGAGATAGGCCAATGCACGGGCCATTTCGATTGTGGTCGAACCGGAATCGATCATGACCGTTTCACCATCACGAACCAGTCCCGCCGCGCTGATACCTATGCGTTCGCGCTCCTCAATCCGCGCGTTGGCTCGCTCGTCCAGACCTGGATAATGCCCTTGCGCCGGGGCAGATGCCCCTCCGTGCGCGCGTGCGATCAGGCCGTCATTCGACAGGGCGTCAAAATCCCTGCGCACCGTCTCGTTAGAGACGTTGAAACGCTGGGCCAATTCATTGATGCGAACGTGCGGGCGAAGCTTCAACTCCAGCAGTATTTGCTGGCGCCGGTCGGATTTCTTTACCCTACCCCGTCCCTTTTCAATCGTTTTGGCACGTATTTTCGTTTTGGACATCCAACAACCCAATCAGGTTTCAAACCCCACTTTTGTGGGATTTCGGGCATAATGCAATAATTTTTGTTGCATAACCCTCAGTAGGTTGTGACAATTCGGAAGAGTCCAAAGCGCAAGGCAAGAATGTGTGAATTGAACCGTTTCATAGTGAAAACCCAAGAACCACCGTTAACGACTGAAGGTTATTCTGGGTGCGCTATTGATACCGTGTCATTGAGGGCAGCATGAGCGACGGCAACATAACAGACCAGATTGCAGCACTTCCGATGCGCTGGGACAGGGATGGAAAACTACGCGTTCTGATGGTGACTTCGCGCGATACTGGGCGGTGGGTCATCCCAAAAGGTTGGTTGATGGAAGGAAAGAAACCTTGGCATGCCGCCGAAATTGAAGCTCTGGAAGAAGCAGGTGCAGTCGGGGCAATCTCGAAACAGCCGATTGGCCATTTTTTCTACGACAAGCGCTTTGAAGGCGCGAATAGCGTTCGCTGCCGCGTTACCCTCTATCCCATGGTCGTTGAAAAACTGAAGCGGCGTTGGAAAGAACGGGACGAACGGACGCGTCACTGGTTTTCACCGGGGAAAGCGGCAAAGCTGGTGGAAGAAAGAGATCTGTCAAGTTTTCTGAGAAATCTGACGGGCAATCAGAACGCCCAGTCTGTCATTAACAAGCTACGAAAAGCTGGATGAGAAAGCGCCTGACAAAACAAAAGATACTGGTGCACGATAACCAAAGGGAGGAATGATAATGAAAAAACTTACATCCACGGCCGTCGGGTCGCTGATTGCAATAGCCGCATCTGTGTCGGCAGCGCAGGCAGACAAGCTGACACTCTATTGCTCGGCGCAGGAAGACTGGTGCCAACTCATGGCGCGCAGTTTCGAAGATGCAACGGGCATCGACGTCAACATGACGCGTAAGTCGTCAGGCGAAACCTTTGCCCAGATTCGTGCCGAAAGCTCGAACCCGAAAGGAGACGTTTGGTGGGGCGGCACGGGTGATCCGCATTTGCAGGCCGCCGAAGAGGACCTGACAATGGAATACATGTCGCCAATGCGCGACCAGCTTCATGATTGGGCAATTTCCCAAGCCGAAAGTGCCGGAAACAGAACGATCGGCATTTATTCCGGCGCACTTGGGTATGGTTATAACGCAGACCTACTGGCGGCCAATAACCTACCCGAACCCGCCTGTTGGAAAGACCTGCTAAAGCCTGAATACAAGGGTCACGTTCAGATGGCCAACCCGAACTCGTCTGGTACGGCCTACACAACGCTGGCCTCGATGGTGCAGATCTTTGGCGAGGATGAAGGTTTTGAGTTCATGAAAGGCCTGCATTCGAATATCAACCAGTATACAAAATCCGGATCTGCACCAATCAAAGCAGCCGGTCGAGGCGAGAACACGATTGGCATCGTCTTCATGCATGATGCGGTAAAGCAGGCTGTTTCGGGTTTCCCGATCAAGGTAGTCGCGCCTTGTGAGGGTACGGGATACGAAATTGGCTCGATGTCCATTATTGAAGGCGCCCGCAACGAGGAAGAGGCGAAGAAATTCTATGACTGGGCGCTGTCGCCCGAGGCGCAGAACCTTGCTCTTCAGGTCAGCGCGTTTCAGGTGCCATCAAATAAGAGCGCAGAAACGTCGGAAAGCGCGCCTGACATGAGTCAGATCAAGCTGATCGACTATGACTTCAAAAAGTATGGTTCCTCAGACGAACGAAAGCGTCTGTTGCAGAAATGGGACGAAGAGGTTTCGGTTCTGCCGCAGTAAATGGCCAACCATATTACAAAAAAGACCCGTCCGGTTCTGATCTTTTGGGTCATCGCCGGGTGGGTCGGGTTTTGCCTGCTGCCGTGGTATATGGTCGACGGCGGCCTGTGGTCATTCGAATGGCTTTTTGACGGTTACCCGTTTGACGAAGATTATGCCCCCGCTGCATTCCTGATCGCACAGGGTGAGAAGCTTTGGCTTGCCCCACTGTTGATCGCTCTGACCTTACCCCTTCTGGTGCTGAAGCGAGCCAAGTCTGACCCCCTCTATGCCCGGGTTCTGATCCTTTCCGGTGCGCTCGGCTTCGGCTGGTTGATCGCACAGGGATTCGGGATTGGCATCAGGGGTTTCAATTTCAATTGGTTGGAAGCCTATTTTGGCGAACTTGGTGATCGCCAATTCGGTATGGGCTATGGCGCAATGATTTGCGCTTCAAGCTTTCTGTTCCTGTTGACCCAAGGCATTGCGGCAAGAGGTGCCATCAACGGTGACGTCTTTGTTGTTAGTGCGATTGGCGGTGTGATTACCATCGTCACCGTCTTTGTTTTTTTTCCGATCGCCAAGATGCTGTTCGCTGCCTTTGTCACTGAAGATGGCGCATATTCCATTGCTGTCTTCTTTTCAAAGTTCTTTGATGCCCGGCTTTGGGGGTTGGGGTGTTTTTATGGTGCCAGATGCGGCGCGGCATGGAACTCGCTGTTTCTTGCCATCCTGGTTGGCTTCGTCACGACTGCCCTGGGTTTGTGCTTTGCACTGGTCGTGACCCGCTCGGGTTTCCGCTACAAACGCGTGCTGCGGGCTTTGACTGTTCTTCCGATCATCACCCCGCCATTTGTGATTGGCCTCGCGCTGATCCTGCTTTTTGGTCTGTCAGGCTCGGTCACACGGTTCGTCGCCGAGCTGTTCGGCACGCAGCCAACGCGCTGGCTGTACGGAATGCCAGGCATATTCATCGCACAGGCCCTTGCATTCACGCCCATTGCATTCCTCGTTCTTATCGGCGTGGTGGAAGGCGTCTCGCCATCTATGGAGGAAGCGGCCCAGACTCTCCGCGCCAGCAGATGGCAAACGTTCAGGACAGTGTCCCTGCCCCTGATGCGCCCCGGTCTTGCCAATGCATTTCTTTTGGGCTTCATCGAAAGCATGGCCGACTTCGGAAACCCGCTTGTTCTGGGTGGGAATTTCGACGTTCTATCGACCGAGATTTTCTTTGCCATCGTCGGGGCGCAATATGACCAAGGACGGGCCGCCGTTCTGGCCATGGTATTGCTGTTTTTTACTCTTTCGGCCTTTTACGCACAGCGTGTTTGGCTGGGCAAGAAAAGCTATACCACCGTAACAGGCAAAGGCGACGCAGGCGTGCACCCTTTGATGCCTACGGGTCTTTCTGTTCCAGTGCTGGTAATCGCTCTTGGCTGGGCGGTGTTCACGATCATTGTCTATGCAATGATCATCTACGGCAGTGTGGTCGAGCTTTGGGGTGTCAATAACTCCCTGACCCTAAAACACTACGTCACGGCATTCTCTGTTCGATTTGAAGAAGAGGGCATTCGTTGGACCGGCGCCGCGTGGGACAGCTTCTGGACCACCATAACCATTGCGGCAATTGCTGCACCTCTGACGGCAGCGGTTGGGTTGGTCACGGCTTACCTGTTGACCCGGCAAAGCTTTGCGGGAAAGAACGCTTTCGAGTTTGGGACCATGCTGTCCTTTGCAATCCCCGGTACGGTGATTGGTGTCAGCTATATTCTTGCCTTCAACGTTCCGCCCATCGAAATAACCGGCACAGGCGTTATCCTTGTTATCAGCTTCATATTCCGCAACATGCCGGTTGGGGTCCGTGCGGGCATCGCCAGCATGTCGCAACTTGACCGCAGTCTCGATGAATCCTCGCTGACCCTTGGTGCAAACTCGTGGCAGACATTTCGTCGTGTCATTCTGCCGCTGCTACGTCCCGCGATACTTGCCGCGCTTGTTTACAGTTTTGTCCGCGCGATGACGGCGATCTCGGCTGTGATTTTTCTGGTCAGTGCCGAATACGACATGGCAACCAGCTATATCATCGGGCGGGTCGAGAATAACGACTATGGTCTCGCCATTGCGTATTCGACGACGCTGATCTTCGTGATGCTGGCAGCGGTCGGTTTATTGCAAATTCTCGTCGGTCGGGTCCAGATCGGTCGGCGCACACAGAACACAACGGAGACACCCTCATGACCGACAACAAAATCGGTTCCAAGGCCGCCCCGGTATTATTTGAGAAAGTGTCGAAAGTGTTCGGCAAAAACGTTGTGGCTGTTGATAACATTAACCTTCATGTCGAAGCGGGAAAACTGGTCACGCTGCTTGGTCCGTCAGGCTGTGGGAAAACAACGACGTTGCGCATGATCGCCGGGTTAGAGATGGCAAGCTCTGGCAAGATTATGATTGGCAACCGGGACGTCACCAAACTGCCCGCAACAGACCGCGACGTATCAATGGTGTTTCAATCATACGCGCTGTTTCCCCACATGAGCGTGCTGGAGAACGTGATGTACGGCCTCACATTCTCGGGCTTTGCCAAGGATGAGGCTCGCAGCCGCGCCTTGCATGGCTTGCAATTGGTAGGGCTCAAGGGGTTCGACAATCGCCTTCCCTCCGAACTCTCGGGTGGTCAGCAACAACGTGTCGCCGTCGCGCGAGCGCTGGTTCTAGAACCACAGGTTCTGCTGTTTGACGAGCCGCTATCCAACCTTGATGCCAAGCTGCGACGCCAGGTGCGCGAGGATATCCGGGCCATTCAGCAAGACCTTGGATTGACGGTTGTCTATGTCACCCACGATCAGGAAGAGGCCCTGGCCGTCTCGGACGAGATTGTTGTGATGCGGAACGCCGCGATCGCTCAGATGGGTACACCTCGCGAGCTTTATGATGCCCCGAATGACCGGTTTGTTGCCGATTTCATAGGCGAGGCAAACCTGCTCAACTGTCAGATCGTTGCAACCGACGGTGATGCTGCAACAATCGAGATCGAAGGTTACCGTCACACTCTGCCGCGTCGGGGTTTGACCAATGGGCCCGCGACCATCGCTGTACGACCCTCGCGCCTTGTGATTGGTTCTGATGACGGCATCGCCGCTACAGTGGCCAAGGCAACCTATGTTGGCGTGCGGATGGAATACACACTGACCGGCGCATTTGGTCAGGTTTTTGCGGTCCACGATGATGTTGATGCACCGCTTGCACCGGGTACCGAAATCAGGATGGGGTTTGCGGGCAAAGGGCCGGTACTTCTGCCCGACTAGATGCCGAATTTACTGATCATCACTCACCCCGAGGTCGTTATTGATCCGGATACCCCCATTACGGAATGGGGTCTGAACGCGACAGGTCGCCGGCGCGCCGCATCCTTTGCCGCCAGTGAAGCTATGGCCAATGTCAGCCATATCTGGGCCAGCGGCGAACGAAAGGCTCGTGACACTGGTGAGATTCTGGCCGCGCCCTTGGGGTTGCCTCTAAGTATCCACCCGGAACTTGGCGAGAATGATCGGAGTACCACTGGTTTCCTTCCACGGGAAAAGTTCGAGGCGGCCGCGGACGCATTCTTTGCCCAGCCGGATATTAGCTTTCGCGGTTGGGAAACTGCGGCCGACGCGCAGAGGCGCATTCACCGGGCAGTCTTGGAAATCACTCGTGCCCATGGCACCGGAGACCTCGCCATCGTTACACATGGTGCGGTCGGGACATTGTTGTGGTGTGAGCTTTCCGGGATTCCGATTGACCGCCAGTACGATCAACCGTCACAAGGCCATTATTGGCAGACAAGTCTGACAACTTTGCAACCTAATTCCACTTGGTTGCCAATGGCCTAGACGTTAAGCCCCCCAAGCGTTCTCTGCGATTTCCAACAAACTTTCAAATACATCTGGTGTACCGACGATCACGCGCCCACCGTCGCGGATCATCGCGTCGGCGTCTTGATCTTCGACAACACCGCCCGCTTCTGCAACCAACAATTGCCCAGCCAGACAATCCCAGGCGTTCATGTGTTCTTCCACATAACCCAGAAGTCGCCCGGCTGCGACATAGGCCAATGACAATGCACCGCTGGCGTTTCTGTGAAACATGGAACCGCGCTCGATAAGTTCTGCAACCACCGGCACGACGTGGCGAGTTTCGATCCGGTTCGAATACCCCACAGAAACCGTCCCATCCCGAAGAGCAACCCCAGAGGCCACGTGTATCGGTGAACCGTTCAGTGTCGCGCCCTCTCCGCGTGTTGCCACAAAGGTTTCATCCATACTCGGATCCCGGATCACACCCACCGCAGTGTGCCCTTCGGTGACACCGGCCAGAACAATCGTCCATACGGGTATGCCATTGACGAAATTCGTAGTTCCATCAATTGGATCAATCACCCAGTCAAAACCGCTCTCGCCTGTGGCAGCGCCGTGTTCTTCGCCAAATATCCCATCCTGCGGCCAAGCATCCATGATCTTTTGGCGAATGAAGGCTTCGACGTTTTTGTCCGCGTCGCTCACCCAGTCCTGAGCACCTTTTTGATCGATAACCAGATTACTCCTGTCCAAGAAGTATTTCTCGGCTATCACCCCAGCTTCTTCACAGACCGCGATGGCAAAATCTCTGCGTTCCGAAAGACGATTCATGGCCTGTCCTTTTGTGTTTGTGTATCTAAGGCCAACATTGCGGTCCAAGCGGAAGGCTTGCAATGACTGAGTTGCAGCACCGTTCAATTCAATTCATGCCGCCTCGAGGTTGCCGAGCAAAATGGACGTCATATCGGCGGTTATCACCCCGTCTATGGCTACAACATCCATTCCAGTCTGATAATCAACGTTGCTTTTTGTAACTCCCGACAAATCCGCATCTGAATCCAAAAAGACCCATTGAGGTTCATGCGCAGTGGTTTTCCCAACAGCCACCTGCAAAATCGCCAGTGCATCCAGGGCATTGATGGTTCCATCTTGATTGATATCCGCTGCGATTAGGTTTTCCGCATCGGCGGGCCCCCATGTCGGATCGAGGCCAACCGAAATGCGTAACACTTGCAAAGCATCCATCGCGTCGATCTCTTTGCTCGCCGTTGAATAATGTTTGACGATGTCCAGTCTTCCGGGGAACGTGCCATCCGGAAGGTCCAAGTCAAATTGCCCCTGATCGTCAGCCGTGACAGATACCGTGCCACCGCCGACCGGTGTGAACTTGATCTCTGCATCCGACAATCCGGGGTTAGCAGATTGGCTGTCCACTGTGATTGGCCCAAGCACGCCATCCGAACTGTCCGGCGTCAAACCGCCGAAATCACCGAATTCAACCGGAATGTGATCGGGGCCTTCAAACCCGGCCCCGAAAATATCGGTACTGGTCAGCGTTCCGCCCGAAGCGGACTGAACCTGCACCACCTCGCCCCGATACTCTATCCGCGCCCCTTGGGTGGTGCTGGTGAATGTCAGTTGCTGAGGGGACCGCAACAGCAAATAGTCGAACATGTCCAGACGGTCCACACCCGGTTGAAAATCCGTGATCGTGGTCAGACCGCTGCCCGACTGCATCACGAAAATGTCGGCCCCTGCCCCACCTGACATGGTCGTAGCACCTGTTCCTGCTATCAGTATGTCATCGCCATCGCCACCCATCAGGGTGGTATCCAGAATACTGCCGCTCAGCATGTCGTCTAAGGCCGTCCCCGATACTGTTCCAAACCCTTTGTCCACGACCCCAAGATCATCGACAGGAACCGAAATGACAGTGACTCCAGCGTCTTGTTGCGACGTAACTAGAATCTGCAACTCATTGCCGACGTGAGCAAGGCTCAGCGATTCGACATTCTGCAATCCACTACTCAAAGTGTCGGCGAAACTGTCCAGATAGACCAACTGGCCTTCCGGTGTCAGCGTGAACAATGTAAGCCCATCGTCGCCGCCACCCGCCACGACGAATACGCGCCCGTTGATGTTCACGACCTCAAGGTCTTGCACGGATTCAAAGCGGGTCGTGTGCGAATCCAGAATATGGTCTGTGGCGCTCAGGCTGCCGTCAGCTTTCAATTGAAGCACACTGAGCGAGTTGCTGCCTGCGCCCGCCACGATCACCCAGGGCTTGCCATAGGCATCGATCGTTTCGACGGCTGTCGGAGTCGAGATTCCAAGGGTTCCCATGGCTGAACTGTTGTCAATCTCGGTCAACTGACCGGAAATGCTGTCGATCCGATAAGTTGAGACTGTATTGCTGGCCGCATCACTTGAGATCAGGAAATGGTCTGTTCCTGCGCGCAGCGTCTGCATCGCGTCTCCAGAGCCAGCAACAAGACCAGCAAGGCTCAGCGTTCCATCTGGATTAACAAGATATGTCCCGATTTGACCCGTTTCTTCATGAGCCATTGCCAGAACATCCATGGGTCCGATCGACACTTGAACAATCGCCGAGACATCTCCTCCTCCTGCCAGAGATCCGGTTTCCGTAAGGCTGTCCAGGGTGCCATCCACGTTCAGGTCATATCCGACCAACCCGACCGCCATATTCACATCCAGTACAAGTTGTTCGGATCCCGCCAGCGTTATCGGTGTGCCACTGCGACCAACGTGAAACGTGATTGTGCCGCTGTAATATTCCGTGTCGACCAGTTGCGGTAACGCGCCCTCGACCAGCCTCCAGACCGCGACGCCGCCGCCCGGTCCGGTGACGGTATAAAGATAGGTGGTTCCGTTAAACGTTTTTAAAGCCGTATCGCCGATACCTGAATCGAGCGCCGCGCTCCCCGTTGCCACCACACCTTCGAATTGAAGCATCACAGCCACACCTCCATCGCCACCCCTGGCCTTGATCAAAAGATGACCTGATGCACGGACCGAAACAAAAGCGGAATTGTGGTGAAAACGAGAAGTTCGGTTTCAGATTAACTCAATTTTTCACTTTCGATCGCAACAGTAACCAGTGGGAAAGACAGATGAGCCAGCCGTTATCAGCGCGACCTGTCTTCCATTTCGGTGATCGCGGAAACCACATGTGAGGGTAAGATGACCAAAGCACCAGAGTTCAACAACCGTCCGGCGGCTGAACCTTCGGAAACGGACCGCAAGCAACACATTCGCCAGTGGATCGATGGAAAACTTGGCCGCTGGGCAGGGCGCGGCGCGGCCGGCGGGTTGATTTCAACTTTGATGGCCTTGCCCGCGTTATCACAAGCCACAATCGAAGAACTGTATGCTTTTCAGTTCGCGGAAACCATTCCAGGCGTTCGCTCGGTCAAGTTGATGAAGAATGGCGATGTTCTTCTAAAAATGGCCGATGGCCGGACAATGATCGTGGCAGCTGAAAACGTCCAGATCCTGGACAGCGGTGCAATCATGATCGCTGAGAACGCGGTTCAGGAGATTGCCCAGTTCAGCGCTGTGGAAGCAGGTGTTTCCGCGGGTGCGTCCGCAGGCGGCATCAGTGGTGCCGGCGCGGCGTTGGGCGGATTGGGCCTGGCAGGGGCGGCTGCGGCCGCAGGAGGTGGCGGCGGTGACGGTGAAGACAGCCCCGTCGTATCCGAACCCACCCCGACTTACACAAGCCTCAACCTCGCCGAGCTGCAATCCACTGCGCTGAACAACGTTAGCACCAACGCCATCGCTCCCGAAGGGACTGCGACCATCGAAGTCACAATAGGGTCACTGGTGAAAACCGTGACACCCAACCCCGATGGCAGCTGGAGCATCTCTCTGACAGCAGCCGAAGCCAGCGGGCTTCCACAGGGTGTGTCGACGGTGACCATCAGGAACCTGGATGGGTCGGGGGCCGAGCTGTCGACACAATCCGTTCAGTTTGACATCGATACTGTCCCGCCAAGCCTGTCGATCACCGGGTTTTCTGACGGGCCGGTACTCAACCTGGGAGAGCAGGCCACCGATCTGACGGTCACCGGTGTAACTGATGCTGAAGACGGGCAAATCGTAACGGTTTCACTGAACGGGCAAAGCTATTCCGGTACGGTTTCCGGAGGACAGTGGAGCGTAACCGTCCCGGCGGCTGACCTTAGCGCCTTGCCTGACGGCGCAATCGTAAATGTCACCGCAGACGTGACTGACGCGGCTGGAAACCCGGCCGCACAGGCCAGCGGAAGCTTTGATACGGATTTCACCGCGCCAAGTGTTTCTCTGGATCCTGTTGCGGGTGGATCAATTGACCTGATTGATGTGGCTGGTGACTTAACCTTAACGGGTTCCACCACGGCCGAGGACGGGCAAACCATCATCGTCACGTTCGACGGGCAGGTGTACACCGGCACTGCGACAGGCGGAAACTGGACTGTCACGATCCCCAATTCTGACCTCAGCGGTCTGTCCACCGGAACACCTGCTGCAATTGTTGTGGCGGTCGAGGATATCGCAGGCAACCCGGCCGTGCCGATTCTAGTTACTGTACCAGTAGACCTGACCGGCCCCTCAATTTCGATATCTCCGCTTTCCGTCGGCGCAGTTCTCAACGCCGCTGAAGCCGCGGCAAGCTTGGCTATAAGCGGCACAACCGCCAATGTCGAAGATGGCCAGCAAGTCACCGTCACACTGGATGGTCAAACATATACCTCGACAGTGACGGGCGGAACATGGACTGTAACTGTCCCAGCCGGTGATCTCGCATCTTTGGCCAACGGAGGCAGCTTTCAGATCACCGCAGATGTCAGCGACGCAAACGGGCTGGCAGCCCCTCAGGCTGATGTGACACTTTCGAAAGACGTCACAGGACCGACCCTCAGCATCGACACGTTCTCGACCGGCGCATTCATGAATGCTGCCGAACAAGCGGTGGACCTGACAATATCGGGC
This sequence comes from Ruegeria sp. O5, assembly GCF_056535105.1. NCBI lineage: Bacteria > Pseudomonadati > Pseudomonadota > Alphaproteobacteria > Rhodobacterales > Roseobacteraceae > Ruegeria > Ruegeria sp. O5. The sequence continues at coordinate 22,482 of NZ_JBQERN010000008.1, forward strand.
GCAACGTCGGCCGAAGATGGCCAAGTCGTGACCGTCACTTTGAACGGTCAATTTTACACTGCTACAGCCACCGGAGGGTCTTGGAGCACAGTTGTCCCCGCTGCCGACCTTGCGGCCCTCTCTGATGCTGCCACCGTGGCGGTAACGGCGGATGTCTCCGACGCCGCAGGAAATCCGGCGTCACAGGCCAGCAACAGTTTCACGACCGATTTCACACCCCCTACCCTGGGAATAACCAGTATTTCTGACGGCACTGTCATGAACGCTGCTGAGCAAGGTACCGACCTGATTGTCTCGGGAACCTCTGACGCTCAGGATGGAACGGTCATTACTGTGGAGATCGCGCGCGCAGACGGAACTGTAGATGTAAGCGGTACAGCAACGGTAACCGGTGGTGTCTGGACCTATACCGCAACAGTTGCCGAACTTTCAGGCCTCCAGGACGCAAGTACTTATAATGTCACGGCTTCTGTTTCAGACACTGCTGGGAATGGCAACCAAATCTCGACGAGTTTCACAACCGATTTTACAGCGCCAGCAATCACGATCGACAGTTTGCCGGTTGGCTCCGTATTGGATGTAATGGAACAAGCTACAGACCTGACAATTTCAGGCACGACAACCTCGGAAGATGGCCAAATAGTCTCTGTCACGTTTGGCGGGCAAACCTATACAGGTGTTGCATCGGGTGGAACCTGGGCGATAACTGTGCCAGCCAGCGACCTGGGTGCGCTTTCCGATGGAACAAACTACACCATCACCGCAACAGTTGACGATATCGCTGGCAACAGTGCAGTAGCGGCAAGCAGTTCGGTAACAACGGACTTTCGGCCAGTTCTGATGCTGGACGATGTCGGCGTGAACAACGCGGTGGCCCTTGCTGATGCCAAGGCGTCAGGCATTACTGTCAGCGGTTCCTCTGCCGGGCTTTCAAACGGCCAGATTGTAGATGTTTTGCTGAACGGCAGTTCCATCGGCAGCGCGACAGTAACCGCGGACGGATCCTGGACACTGGCTGTTGCGTCGTCAGATTTCGCCGCCATAGAAGCTGGGGATGCCCTGACTATATCAGCCCAGGCAACCGTTGCAGGGGGACCAGATCCCTTACCTGTATCGGATCAGGCGGTTGCTCATGAGCCAGCTGCCTACGTGGTCTCAGAGGTCGGGCGCAGTGGATCAACCGTTACATTTGCCATTTATGCTGATGCTAATCGTGACATCTCTGGTGGCTTGGCTTTTACAGCGGAGCTTGAGTTTGACTCATCTGTCGCCACTTTCGACATCGGATCAGACACGGAACACAGCGCGTTCGATTTGTTCCTGGCAAACCCAGGCACAGGTGACATCATCAACTTCGCTGGGGCGGCGACTGTTTTTTCCGGTTTGTCTCAGCCTCTTGTCACTTTCACGATGACAGTACAGGACGCTGCTCAACCCATTGAGTTAACGATCAAAACACCTGAAGGTGGCCCTGTTGCAGTTCAGTTTGGCACCAACGGCAATGACATCCTAACCGCGGCAAACACGGATACAATCATTCGTGGCGGTGGTGGCGATGACAGCATTGACATCACCGAAGCCGGGCGGGATGTCGTTGTCTTTGAAGCCGACCCGAACAACAATGGCGTAGACAGCATAACCGGTTTCACAATTGGGCCCGCAGCAGATGTAACCGACGCTCTGATGTTCAGCGGACTGAATGTCGCTACGCTCCGAGGTGATGGCACGGGTTTTGAGCTTCTTACCGTCGGTGACACATTGGGCACAGACACTGGATTTGTAGGCCTCGATACCGTTCTTGCAGACCTCAATGCCGTTACACTCGAAACGGCTGTAGAGAGCCTTGCCGGAGCAATTGCAGGTGACGCGCTCTATGTGATGGCAACGGACGGAACGGACAGTGTCCTGATCAAAGTTGATTTCGTGACACCTGGCGATGCCAACGTCGAGACCCTCGCCACTTTCCATGGACTCGCCGATCTCAGCGGCTTGACAGCCGACAACATCATACACACCGACCCAACCGGTGCGACGGCCTGAGCCAGCTCAGGAACAAATTGGCGTTCATCAGAAACACGAGGCAGTTATGGCACAGAATGGCTTAACCCCGGTCACACGAGTACGACATGGTCACCGGTTCTGGAAACGTTACACGTCGTTCGAATTCGCGCGCGATATGGTCGACTGCCCGGTGGCTGAGGCAGAGATCCTACAGGCAGCGGCCAATTTTCCGATCGCGTTCCGGAAATCCAAACGGGGATTTTACCCCGTGGCAATCTTATCGATGACACAAGACAAACCGACGCCATACGTGTCAGCAAAAGGGGAATGGCGCGCAAGCTATGTTCCCTCGGCACTACGGTGTGTGCCCTTTGAATCCCGACCACCTGAGCTTCAGGACAAAACCGGAGAGGGGGAGTTTGACTTGCTTGTCAACGAAAGCCTGGAGCTGGTTACCGACAACCCTGACGATGAGCCATTCTTTGACCGAACCGGAGCGCTGGGGCCGGAACTGAAAAAAGTCCAAGCGTTCTTTCGCACTCTTACAGCATCACTGGAGAACACATATCAGTTGTGCCGTACGATAGGCGGTATGGGGCTTTTTTCCCCACTCGCCTGCGCACACATGGACGAATGTCTCGGCGGTTACTTCGGCGTCGATCTGGCTGTTTTGCGGCAAGTTCCTTCAGCGCATCTGTCATTGCTCGCCATGAACGGAGGCCTGCGCCTCATACATGCCCACCAAGTTTCCTTGAGCCATTTTTCGTGGCTAACGACAGCGCAATTGCGTGCCGAACAATTGGCTAAAAGGTCGTCGCCAAGCGTACGAGCTGATGCTTCAGGTTTTCTAGAAGCGCTGGCTGCTGCCCAACAAAACGAAAGCCTACTGGACCATCGGTGGCAGGAGGGTTAGTATGCCATTTAATAAGTATTCTCCGCATCTTGCCACGCTCAGTCTGCTTCTGGTTTCGGTTTCCGCCTGCACGCGTCCACCCGATTTGACGCCTGTGACGATGTCCTTCGCAGCCCAAACAGCCGGTGCTGGGGCAACTAAACCATCAAAAACACTCAGTCACAGCGCCTTCGGGCAGCGGGTAAAAAAGGCGGTTGAGAACAGCCCAAACCTGGCGCAAGTCAAATCCAGAATGGGCATCGCGAAGGCCAAACAAGACGCGGCTGAAGGCGCTTTTCTCCCGGAGATTTCGCTGGGGCTAAACGCGCGATCTGAAAGGATTGCATCAGATATTGCGGATGTATCGCCGTATCTGAGGGTCTCACAATTGGTCTATGACGGCGGGGCGGCTTCAGGGGATCTGACCGCTGCGCGGGCACGTGTCTTGGAAAGCAGAGGCGATCAAATTCAAACGGCCTCATCCACTGCGCTCGCAGCTATCGAGACCTATGTACTTGTCCTCGATCAACGAAAGATTCAAAGCATCGCAGCACAGAATGTTTTGACCCATGAAGAGCTTGTTCGCCAGATAACCGACCGAACAGAAAACGGCGTCGGTTCAAGTGCCGACGTCCTGGCAGCCCGGTCACGCATGTCCGATGCACGCACAAAACTGGCTGATGCGTATGCGCGCACAGACCGTGCCGAAGCGCGGTTCCGCGAAGTATTTGGGGATGAACCTGGCACTCTTTCTGCACCAGTTCCGGCACCTGGGCTGGAAAGAAGTGACATGCAGATCATAATGAACAGTCCTCAGGTTCGGCGGTCCGATGCAAGCCTTCTGGCCGCCAAGGCGGAATGGTCCGCAGCGCAAGCGCGCCGCAGCCCTGATGTCAGGGTCGCCGCATTCGCAAACCAGGATAACAATCGTGACGCGAATTTTGGAGTGGATCTTTCTTTCAATTACGAGTTGGACAGCACCGGCCAACGCCGCGCCGCAATAGCAGCGGCGGAATCGTTGGTCAAAGAGACAGAGTTTGCGCGCGAGCAGCTTATCCGAGAAATTACGCGAGAATTGGGTTTTATCCGTTCGGATCAAAAAGCGGGTGCCGATCGGTTACGCGAAGCCCGAATTGCCGTAGAGGCTAACGCGGAAAGTGTCGCTGCATCCCGTGAACAATTTTCAATCGGCCGCCGTAGCCTCATTGAAATTCTGGATGCTCAGCGCGACTACGTAAATGCTCAGGAACGTTTGATCCTTGCGGAACAGAGCTACTTTCTAACCAATTATGCAGCCCTAAGCCTGACCGGAGACATACTCGACCTGCTTGGGGTTTCATTGGGCGACTGGGGCACTACACAATGAACGCATCCCACCCTGCCACCGATGCCTCGTTACTTACACCGTTTGAAGCCTGTCTGTTGAATATCTCGTCGGCACTTGAACGGCCATTGAGTCTCGCGGTGCTGCACGCGGCGCAAACTGGCGCAGATGGGGATTTGACAGTACGGGACATTCTCGCCCTCGCGCCAAAGGCGGGCATGCAGGCGGGATATGGGGCAATGCGCCTTTCCGACTTGGATGACAATCTGACACCCACCCTGTTGCTGTTGGCAGAGGGTAAAGCCGTTGTCTTTCACGGACGAACGCAAGCTGGCGCCTTTTTGGTCTTCGACCCAGAGCTTGGCGAAGGTATCGGTGAAGTTTCCGAAGACATGCTGGCAGCCTGTCATACCGGTTACGCAATCCTGTTCCGTCGCCATCACGACGGCGAAACATTGGACGGGCCCGGTTCACATGGCGGCCACTGGTTCTGGAACGCCCTGTCCGCCAGCCGGTGGTCATACGTTCAAGTCGCACTCGCTGCGGCGCTGGCAAACCTCCTTGGTTTGTCTACGTCCGTTTTCATCATGGTGGTCTATGACCGGGTATTGCCCAACGAAGCAACAGAGTCTCTGATCGCTTTGACCCTGGGTGTGGCGTTGGCACTGTGTTTTGACTTTGCCCTCAAGTTGCTGCGGGCGGGATTTATCGACAAGGCTGGGCAGAAAGCCGACTTGTTGATGGGCCGGCGCATTTTCGACCAGTTGCTGAACATCCAGATGAAATCGCGCACTGGGTCTACCGGTGCCATGACCAGCACCATTCGCGAGTTTGAAACTCTGCGAGAATTCTTTACATCCGCGACGCTGGTGGCCGTTGTTGACCTGCCTTTCATCGGGTTGTTCATCCTGGTGATCTATCTGGTTGGGGGACAACTGGCTTTGATCCCTGCACTGGCCGTACCGGTGGTGCTCCTGACAGGTTTGGCGGTGCAGCCAGTTTTATCAAGGATGGCGGAACGAAGCTTGTCCGATGGACAGTCCAAGCAATCAGTTCTGGTTGAGGCTGTCTCGGGACTTGAAACCATTAAAACAACGGCAGCAGGCAGAAAAATGCGCGCACGATGGGAACAGGCCATCGAACAGCAGTCAGCGCATGGTGCACGAAGCCGAACTGTCACGCAATTTGCCCTGAACCTGACCGGATTCACCCAACAGGCCGCACAAGTGCTTGTCGTATTTCTTGGTGTTTTTCTGATTACAAACGGGCAAGCCAGCATGGGTGCGCTGGTGGCTTCGGTAATGTTGACTGGTCGGGCGTTGGCCCCTCTGGGTCAACTGGCGCAGACTTTGACCCGCGTAAATCAGGCCAGGTGCGCCTATCGCAACCTCAATGCGCTAATGCATGCAGAAAGCGAACGCCCGGAAGGGCGCACATGGCTGACCCGATCTGATTTCAAAGGGGCAATTGCCTTCAATAACGTGCATTTCTCGTATTCTGACCAAAGCGAAGATACCCTGCATGGTGTCTCATTCACAATCAAGCCTGGCGAGAAAGTCGCAATTCTCGGTCAAATCGGGTGCGGGAAAAGCACGATTGCGCGCCTGCTATTGGGGCTTTACACGCCGCGAGTGGGCTCGGTCATGATTGATGGATTAGACATACGTCAGATCGACCCGGGTGACTTGCGACGCAATATCGGATCCGTTCTGCAGGATGTCTGGCTTTTTTCGGGGTCTGTCAGGGACAATATCGCAAGTGGCGCAGTCCGGCCCAGAGATTGCGACATCGTCGAAGCCGGCCGTATTGCCGGTGTCGAAGAATTCGTGAACAGCCATCCTTCGGGCTATGACCTTCAACTCGCTGAACGCGGTGAGGGGCTTTCCGGTGGGCAACGGCAGGCAATCGCCCTGGCACGGGCACTTGTCGGGCGACCTCCGGTTTTACTTTTTGATGAGCCAACCAGTGCGATGGACGTCAAAACCGAAGCCCAACTGGTTCAACGCCTGAGTGCGTCAACCTCCGGGTCAACCTTGGTCATTGTAACGCACAGAACCAGTCTGCTGGAGCTTGTGGACAGGGTTATCGTTCTGGAAAACGGAAAAATCGCTGTTGATGGACCCAAGAGCCTGCTGACGCAGCACATGCGCCAGAAAGGGAGGCACCTGAATGTCGCAGCATCCTGATCTGGCGAAGTTGGCGCGCGAAATGCAGGGGCGGTCCCCCGTTCGTGGTTCATTGCTCTTGCTGTTGATCCTGTCGTGTATTGTCTCGGCCGGGTTGTGGGCGCATTTGACCGAATTGGATGACGTAACGAGGGTCGATGGGCGGATCGTGCCTTCGGGAGACATACAGGTGATCGACGCCGCCGAGCCTGGCGTGCTGCGGTCGCTTCATGTGCGCGAAGGCCAGTTGGTCGACAAAGGGGCATTGTTGATGGAATTGGACGCCACACAAATCGACAGCCAACTTAGCCAGGAACAACAGCGCGCTTTCGGGCTGCAAGCCCGTGCACAACGACTGCAGGCAGAAATAGATGGTACGCAATTGAATTTCGGTGCTCAGCTGATCGAAGGTGCGCCCAGTGTCGTGCGTTCGGAAACTGCTCTGTATCAGGGTCGGCAAGCAGAGCTGGCGGCAGAAATCGCCATCTTAGAACGACAACGTGAGCAAAAGCAGCGAGAACACGAAGAAGGTCTCGTGGATCAGGTAACAGCAGACGAAACCTTAAAAGTGCTTGGTGAAGAGCGTGCGATCATAGCTCCGCTTGTTGAGCGGCAAATGGAACCGGCAACGACATTGCTGGCGTTACGGCGCAGCGAAGCCGAGTGGCGCGGCCGCAAAGTCCGTGCCGAAGCCGTGACCAGCAGGTTGCAAACCGGTTTAAATGAAATAGATGATCGGATTCAAGCTGCTCACAGCCGATTTCGAAGTGCAGCGCTTACTGAATTGGCCATTGCAACTGCGGAACTGGCGGCCTTGCAACCCGCCTTGCCTGCCCTACGCGACCGCGCTGCACGAGCGCAGGTTCGCTCTCCGGTTCGCGGGATCGTCAACCGCATCCACCGAACCACCATTGGAGGTTTGGCGCGGAGCGGCGAAGATCTTGTCGAGATTGTTCCCCTGGACGACACACTTTTGGTCGAAGCTTACGTAAAGCCCGAAGATATTGCATTCTTGCGTGCTGGACAGCCCGTAAAGGTAAAGATCACGGCTTATGATTTTGCGCGATACGGGGCGCTGGATGGTGAAATCGTACGGATTGGCGCCGATACCGTCACACGATCAGAGCGGAACGATGAAGAGGTGTTCGTTGTGGAAATCCGCACGAGCAACACCATGCTCGATGGAAATGGTGTCGCAGTGGGAATCATACCCGGCATGATCGCAGAGGTTGACATTTTGTCAGGTCGAAAATCCGTATTGGAGTATCTACTGGAACCTGTCGTGAAGATAAAAGATCAAGCTTTGCGTGAGTGAGCGCAAAGACCAAAATATTCGTTCTTGCGACGCTTACTGTGTTTTCTATCTACACTGCCTGACGCAGAGGGGATCGAAAGAAATTCAGGTTCACACTCTGGCCAACAGAGCGTCGCTATTTCCAGTCGACATCCCCTAAAAAAATATACCCAGCACCGTAAATCGTTTTGATCAGGCGCGGATTCTTCGGGTCTTCACCAAGTTTCGTACGCAACCTGGAGATTCTGACATCCATAGCACGATCAAAGCTGTCGCCCGCTGCACCGCCCAAGGATTCCTGCATCTGCCCCCTGCTGATCAGCCGCTTGGGGCTTTCCAGAAACAAACGCAGAACCTCGCCTTCTGCATGGCTGAAAGGTGTTTCAGCCCCTGACCCGTCTTCCAGAACATACCGATCAAAATGCGCAATCCAGCCGTTGAATTCCGCCCTGTCCGATTGTGATGTCCGACCGCGCGGCGCGCGCAACCTGGCCCGTACCCGGGCTACGACCTCGGTAGGGTCAAACGGCTTGGTAATATAGTCATCTGCGCCAAGCTCCAGTCCTGTCACACGGTCCTGAACCTGCGCCCGGCCAGAAATTATGATCACTGCTGCACCCTGTTCTAGCGCCAAGCGATGAACAAGCGCCAGCCCATCGGTATCTGGTAAGGAAAGGTCCACAAGGCAGACATCAGGGGTTACTCGATTAAGGGATGCTTCAAACTCTCTGGCACGCGAAAAACTCTGCGTTCTGAAACCGGCATCCTCCAGCGCATCCGTCAGAATGCGCCGAATTTCGGGTTCGTCGTCGAGAATGGTCACCATTGGTTGCGACATCAGGCGGCCTCGGCTTGGATGAGAGCGGACAATTGGGCCTGTGAGAACGGTTTACGCAAAACAGGTGCCAAAGCAAGGGCCCGTTGATGCAGCGGATCTGAATTTGGCAGAGATGTCATAAGGATAAGCGGCAACCCCGGTTTCAACTGTTCAAGGATATCCAAGCCTGTACCGTGTCCTTCCAAACGGATATCGGACAAGACCAGCGAAATGTCCTTCACACTTGATATCAAGGCCAGTGCTTCATCAACTGAATTTGCTTCAATGACAGTAAAGCCCAAATCCACCAGCATGTCCCGAAACTGCCCGCGCAGGTCTTCGCTGTCTTCAACCAACAGTACCAATCCGTCCTGCGCCGGAGGAGCGGGCCGAAAAGGCAAACGCATGACAACTGAGGCCCCAGATGGCGTATTTCTTAGATTCAGATCGCCACCAGCAAGCTTGACCGTATCATAAACCATCGGCAGCCCCAGACCCGAACCGTCGCTCCCTTTTGTTGTGAAAAACGGGTTCAGCGCCTTTTCAAGCGCCTCGGGTGAAAACCCCGGCCCAGTGTCGTAAACCGTGACTTCGATCCAGATCTCACCAATGGCATGTGCACTGATTGTGATCTGGCCCGTGCTCCCGCAGGCATCCCTGGCATTCAGAACCAAATTCAAAAGCGCATCCTGAACCATACCCGGATCAAGCATCAATGTCTGTTTTGGCAAGGTGTTTACGACGGACAGGCCCACACCGCGAGGCAGCGAGGGCGTCGCCAGGATCCTCAGGTCTTCCAACAATCCCCCGATGTCAGTGGCCTGCGGTTGCGGCGTTCGGTTTCCAGTCATGTCGGCGATCCGGTTCAACAGCTGCCCGCCCCGGCGCGCCGTTTGTTGAGTTGCGGCCACAAGTTCCTGCGCGCCATCCGGCAAATCCATCTTGTCGAGGCGGGACTGCATCCCAAGGATGATAGTGAGCAGATTGGAGAAGTCATGGGCAAGCCCGCTGGTCATCTGGGCTGCCATCGCCCGGCGGCGGGTTTGTTGTAATGCAACGCGTGCCTGTGTCTCTTCGGTGATGTCCACCGACATCACGTACACACCCCCTGCCCCATCTGGCGTAAACGAAACCCGAATACGGCGGGAATCCTGATCTTCTGTGAACTCGAAAACCGACGGCTCTCCGCTATAGGCCTTAAGCAAATGGGCCTGAACCCGTTCAAAGGCGGCCGCACCCAGCGCTTCAGAAATGTGAAGCCCCAGAATATCGGACGGACGCCCGGGCATGACGGCGCTCAGGCGGCGGTTCGAGTAATCGTAACGGCCGTCGCTGTCCAAATGTGCGATATGAGCCGGCATCATCTCGGTCACCATACGAGTACGCGCTTCGATTTCGGTCAGTTCCCGCTTGGCCTCTTCCAGCGCCGCGATCGTGGCCGCAAGTTTGCGGTTGGTTGCGGACAGTTCTTCCGCGTGGCTCAGCAACTGTTCCGACAGTTCCTCTGACCGCGCCCGCAACAGGTTTTCCGCCCGCCGCGTGCCGGTGATATCCGTGTAGACCGCGACCCACCCGCCTTGGGGCAGCGGCGCGCCTTCAATTGAAACAACCTGCCCATTGGGGCGTACACGCTCCATGTAGTGGGGCTCAAACGCCAAGGCTTGCTGGACACGTAAATTGACCATTTCCTCGACACTTTCATCGTCGCCATACTCACCGCGGCTGGCAAGAAAGTGGATCGTGTCGCGAAACAGAGCGCCCCTTTGAACCAGCTCATCCGGCAAACCGAACATTTCCTGGAAGCGGCGATTGCTGAGCACCAGTTGCAACTTGTTGTCATAAATGGAAAGCGCCTGACCGATCAGGTTCAGCCCAGCGGTCGTCATCGCCTTGATACGCTTTTCCGTTATGTCCAACTTCGTTTTCTCCACGGCTCATGCCTAGCATCAGAAATCATGCACGGGTAGTGGAATTGAGGGGAGGCGTTTCGGACTCTGCCTTCGTTCAAGTGCTTTTGCCAATCCGCGAATGCGCAAAGAGAAATACGTCGACACACCTGCCCGTGACCGAGTGCCCGGTATAGTTAGAACAGATGAACGTTGACAAAAAACCGCGTTCTAAGATGTGTATCTGGGGCGGGATTTTGCACCCTCAGATGTGATCGAATGCAAGGACAATGTGTGGTCCATATTTCTCATCCGGTGGCGCAACATCTGTCGGCTTAACCGTGCGAGGTCCGTTGCAAAATCTGGATTCTCCGCGACGTTCTCGAATTCGCCCTTACCTTGGTGGTCGAACAGGATCGGGGGCAGGTCGGCAGCGAACTCGACCAGTGTGAACCGTTCATCCCGCAATATTCCCAAACACGAGTCGCTGTTACCGGTCCCCAAGTCTTGCTGCCACAGCGTCGGGTTTTCAGGTTCTGAAAAATCAAGTTCACTGAAAGAATAGTCGCGCCAATCGTCTGGGATATTACCGCGCAACAATGGCAGCAAGGACCGACCATCCATAGCGTTCGGAGCAGCCTGTCCAATCCAGTCCAGTATGGTCGGAGTGACATCCACGGACTCGGTTGGAACGGTGATCTTGCTTCCCGCTACAGCTTCGTTCCCGGGCAAACGGATCATCAGCGGTGTGTGATACGCTGCGTCGTAGACCGTCATTTTGCCCCAGCTGTGTCGATCCCCCAGCATTTCACCATGATCGGCGGTGATAACCAGCAATGTATCGTCGTATTGCCCGCTGTCCTTCAGGTACTGGACAACACGACCGATGTGGTGATCAACCTCGGTCGCCAGGCCCAGATATATAGCACGCAAGGTGCGAATGTTTTCGTCCGTAGGTTCAACGTCATCGAAACCATGAACAAACTTTTTCGCGCTAAAGGTATCCAGCTTTGGTCCGAAGAACGGGTGCAGTGCTTTTTCTGCTGCTGCGCTCGGCAAGCAGTGCGGCAGAGGGATATCCGCCGGGTCATACATGTCATTGTACGGGGCCGGTGCGACCAAGGGCGGATGCGGGCGGATATAGGTCAAATGGGCGAACCAACCGTTTCCACGATGCGGCGCGATCCCATCAAGAAAGGCATCTGTCAGAAAAGCTGTATCGCTGTCTTCCGCCCGATACAGCGCGGGATCATTCAGCCGCGGGTGTCCACCGTCGGGCGAAACGGGCTTGTAGACATCCCAGTACTTTTCGAACTGGTACCCCTTTTTCATCAGATGCGCTTGCCAAGGATATGATTCTTCAAGGCGCATTTCGACAACTTCAACAAACCCAGTCATCGACTGTTCGTAAGACTTGAGGTCAGGGTCATTGGGATCATGGACGCGCGGGTCGGCGGAGGTATCTGTGTACCCAAACAACATTGGCAAGTAACCAGCTTTGCGCATCTCCGTGGCGATGTTTGGGGTATCGTGCCGTAACGGCGTTCCGTTTCTTACCGACCGATGATTCATCGCATATTGACCGGTCAGAATCGATGCGCGCGAGGGACCACAGGGATTGGTGACCGAAAAATGGCGGGTAAAGGTCACGGCCTCATCCATAAAAGCCCGCAAATTCGGAAGGTTCACATGGTCTGCCAAGGCCCCGGACAGGCAATCCGCTCTAAGTTGGTCGATGATGACAAACAAGACGTTCTTGGTCTGATGCATACCGACTTCTCCGATTCCGCGCCGTAACAAACAACGCGGAATGTGTATTGCTTCCCGCCATAGCGCAACCGATTTGTCGGTCAGGCAAAGGCGTGCTATCCCGACAAAGTTGTTGTGCGACAACCTCTGGCATGCACCTGTTCAGCATAGCTCCAATGCGACGGTCGGCGTGACGTCAAGGCCATCCAGCGCGGCAAAAAGAAGTCCAATGGCACAAAGCCATTGCGGTCACTGAATGTTTCACTTCACATGACCTCATGACGCAGCCTTCGATAATCTCAGAACACGATTCCAGCGGTACTCGTGTACGCATATCCGGAGAGCTGCTCACGCAATCGCTGCAAACCGTTGAACAAGGTTTTGCCTCTGTCCGCCCAACCGGAGACAGGCTTGTTCTCGATCTGTCCGAGGTCGAAGCCCTGGATACCGGCGGTGCCTGGCTGATCGCGGACCTTGGCAAACGCTTCACGTCACAAGGTGCAACACTTGAATTTCAAGGTGTGAAACCGGCACATGCCACTCTGATAGATACTGTAACCCGCAGCATACCCGACGAACCCGGTGAACTTGATAAACCGCGAAGTCTGTTGGATTTGATCGCACAGATGGGTCACATCACCGTAGGTGCCTGGCGGGATACGCTTTCCATCCTCGAATTTCTGGGTCTGACACTGCATCGGCTGTTTCGTACCATTGTCATGCCATGGCGACTTCGCAAGGCAGCGCTGGTCACACACATGGAAGAGACCGGGTTCAAGGCACTGCCAATCGTGGCCCTTATGGGGTTTCTGATCGGTGTCGTACTAGCATTTCAGGGCGCGACCCAACTGAAGCAATTTGGAGCTGAGATATTCGTGGTCGAGCTGATCTCGATCTCGGTTCTGCGTGAATTGGGCATATTGCTGACGGCTATAATCGTTGCCGGGCGCTCGGGTTCTGCATTCACTGCGTCAATCGGCTCGATGAAAGTGCAGGAAGAAATCGACGCAATGCGAACGCTGGGTCTGGACCCGATCGAAGTTCTGGTCATTCCGCGCGTTTTGGCCTTGTTGATCATGCTACCCATATTGGGTTTTGTCGCCGATATGGCAGGCCTGTTTGGCGGTGCCTTGATGAGCTGGATCGACCTGGGTGTAAGCCCCGGAATGTTTCTTACCCGTTTGAAGGAAAACACCGACGTCTGGCAATTGGCAGTCGGTCTTATCAAAGCTCCGTTCTTTGCGCTCGTCATCGGCGTTATCGCCTGCTGGCAGGCAATGCAGGTCAAGGGGTCCGCCCAAAGTGTCGGTCAACGTACGACAGCATCAGTTGTTCAATCCATTTTCATGGTGATCGCAATCGACGCTTTGTTTTCGATCTTCTTCTCAGAGATCGGGATATGACATGACCGGGGATACACCACAGCCATCAGCTGCCGCGACTAAAGGTCGTGAGGCTGTCATTCGTGTACGCGGGCTCCGAACTCAGTTCGGTACCCAGGTGGTACACGAAAACCTGAATCTTGATGTCTGGAAGGGAGAAGTTCTGGGAATCGTTGGCGGGTCGGGCACCGGTAAATCCGTATTACTCAGAACTATCGTAGGGCTGAACAAACCCGCCGCCGGAGAAATCGAGGTGCTGGGCGTCGATGTTCTGAATGGTCCGGAAGATGATCGTCGCAGAATCGAACGCCACTGGGGCGTTGCTTTTCAGGACGGGGCACTGTTTTCGTCGCTGACCGTGCTCCAAAATGTGATGGCTCCTTTGCGGGAACACACAGGTCTCAGCGAAAAACTGATGGAGTCTCTGGGTGCATTGAAGATCAGCCTCGTGGGTCTGCCGCAGCTGAGTTGCGGCAAGTTTCCGTCAGAACTGTCGGGTGGCATGCGCAAACGCGCCGCGCTAGCACGAGCGCTTGCCCTTGACCCCGAGATCGTTTTTCTGGACGAACCGACCGCAGGATTGGACCCGATTGGCGCAGCCGCGTATGATGAGCTGATCGGCGAGTTGCAGCAGGCACTTGGGTTGACTGTTTTCATGGTCACCCATGATCTGGACAGTCTATACGCGATCTGCGACCGCGTTGCAGTGCTTGCAGAAAAGCGTGTGCTGGTTGAAGGTCCGATTGAGGATATGACCAAGGTCGACCATCCTTGGGTACAGGAATACTTCACAGGCCCCCGCGCCCGCGCGGCGCAACAGAAGGGGCAAAACAGGTAAAGGCAATGGAAACCCGGGCGAACTATATTCTGATCGGCGCGTTTACCCTTGCGGGGTTGTTGGGCGCATTCGGCTTTTTCCTGTGGCTCGCCAAGTTTGAGATCACGCGCCAATACGCTTATTACGATGTACTATTTGACAATGTCGCAGGTCTGTCGGCAGCCGGCGGCGTGAACTTCAACGGCCTGCCGGTCGGGCAGGTCGTTTCCTTGCAACTGGATGAAAATGATCCGTCAAAGGTTCGGGTGCGGATCGAAGTGGACGCAGACATTCCGATAACCAATGAGACAATCGCGCAGCTTCAGTCACTTGGCGTGACCGGTGTTGGCTATGTTGAACTGACCGGCGGATCGGCTAACGCTGAACGATTGCCACAAAAGAGTGTTATCAAGAGCAAACGCAGCACAATTCAATCCCTGTTCGAAGGCGCGCCAAAAGTTCTGGATGAAGCCGTAACGCTTTTGGAAAACCTAAACAAAGTCGTCGATGATAAAAACCGGGAAGCTGTGAGCGGTATTCTGGACAATCTTGCTTCGGCTACGGGTAAACTGGACAAGACACTGACAAGTTTTGAATCCGTCGCAAATGACATCGGCAGCGCTGCGCAGGATATTGGCGCGTTTTCAAAGCGGCTGGACCCGCTGATCGAAACTGCGCAAACAACGCTCAAGACCGGCGCGGAAACATTGGAAGCCGTCAAAACGGCATCCGGGTCCGCCAAGACGGCGCTGGACGAAGCAAAAACAACCCTTCAGACGGCGGACCGCATTTTGCAGCAGGACGTGAAGCCTTTCATCGAGCGAGGCTCGCAACTGGCTGAACGATTGACCGTTTTGTCTGATGAAGGCAGCTTTACCCTTGGAATTGTGAACGAAACCGTGATGAACGCCAATTCGACGCTTGGTTCGATTTCTACGACGATGGAGTCCGCCAAGGGGGCGCTGGCTTCGGCAGAATCCGCTTTTGACTCTGCAAATCGGGTCATGGAGGAAGACGTGGCACCTGTTGCGGAAGATGTCCGGAAGGCGGCCAATCAGGTGACTGAAACCGTCGCGGGCATAACGGAAAAGATCGACCAGATCTCGGACGACGTCCTGAGCGCGTCAAATTCCGCGTCCGAATTGCTGGGAACCATCGACGGCATTGTTCAGAGCAACCGCCGACAAGTGTCAGACTTCCTGCGGGTCGGGTTGCCTCAGTTTGTTCGTTTCATCGAAGAATCCCAGCGTCTTGTTATCAGTCTGGATCGCCTCGTAGACAAAGTTGAACGCGATCCGGCACGTTTCCTTCTGGGCACCCAAGCATCGGAGTTCCGTCAATGATCAAGCCTGCACTTGCAATGTTGATGGTCGCGTTGTTTGGCGGCTGCGCTGGTCTGGGCACGTTGCAACAAGCGGCGAAACCGAATGATTTGTATCTGCTGACCCCAAAAAGCACGTTTTCCTCGGCGCTGCCCAGGATTGAAAAGCAGATCGTCGTTCAGGAACCCACGGCAACTGCCGCTGTAAACACGGACCAGATTGCCATTCAGCCCACCTCGTTGCAGGTTCAATATTTGCCCCGCGCCCGCTGGGTGGATCGCGCGCCCTTGATCGTTCAAACCTTGTTGGTTGAAAGCTTTGAGAACTCGGGCAAAGTCGCAGCTGTTGGACGCTCAACCGTTGGCCTGCGGGCCGATTATGTAATAGCCCCGGACCTTCGAGAGTTTCAGGGGGTCGTGATCGAAAATACCGAGAACGGAGCCAATATTCGCGTCGAAGTTCGCATTAACATCAAGGTGATCGACGAATACGAAGATAAAATCGTTGCATCCAGCTCGTTCCAGGAAAACGTCGTGGCGGCAAGCGATCAGACGCCGGATCTGATCAACGCGTTTGACCTGGCCTTGGGGCGCGCGATGAGAGATTCTGTTGAATGGAGCATTCGCAAGATCAATACCCACGTGGCAAACAACCCGCGATCCATTCCCAGATAACGAAAGTTGCATAAGACGGCGGAAAAAGCGGGCAATTACGGCCGCGCTTTCACATGACCAATCATCGCGCTACCCAATGTGGTTTTCAGAATTGTGCGGCCGAAGCTCGGTTCCAATCATCTGCAAATTCTTCGGGAATGTCGTCCTTTAACAAGGCACCGTCCTCCAGATAAATATAAAGCTCGGCATAGGTACGCTCATGCTCGTCCGCAGTTCGGCGCAGGATATCACGGGGATGTAACTCGGACGCTTTTTCCTTGCCCATCGCGCCCAAAAGCTCGCGGAAACTTTCCAGTGTGGCATCGTGATAGCGATGAACACGGCGGCGTTTCTGCGGCACGTTCACAGCGCGCCCGCGGATGGGATCTTGTGTAGCCACCCCTGACGGACAACGGTTTGTGTTGCAATGCAATGCCTGGATGCAACCCACCGCAAACATCATCGCGCGCGCCGAGTTGCACATGTCGGCACCAAGCGCCAACTTCTCGACCATGTCATAACCGGTCGCCACTTTTCCGGAACAGATGATCCGGATCTTGTCACGCACTCCGACACCACGCAAACAGTTGCTGACAAAGATCAAGGCTTCGTTCAGGGGCATACCCAACCGGTTGGTAAATTCCACCGGGGCTGCGCCCGTGCCCCCTTCGGCCCCGTCAATTGTGATGAAATCCGGCAAGATACCCGTTTCAAGCATTGCTTTACAGATCGCCATGAATTCGGACGGCCTGCCGATGCACAGCTTGAACCCGACAGGTTTGCCGCCTGACATTTCTCGCAGGTGCTGGACAAAATGCATCAAACCTGTGGGCCCATCGAAGGCACTGTGGGTGGGCGGAGAAATCACATCCTGATGTTCGGGCACTCCCCGTATCTCGGCAATCTCGGCATCGACTTTGGCTGCAGGCAGAACACCGCCATGGGCGGGCTTTGCACCTTGTGACAGCTTGATCTCAATAGCCTTGACCACGTCCCTTCCTGCCTTTTCGGCAAACTTGTCCTTGTCAAATCCACCAGCAGGGGTCCGGCACCCGAAGTAACCCGTCCCGATCTGCCAGATGATGTCCCCGCCTTCGGCCAGATGATGCGGTGACAGCCCACCCTCTCCGGTGTTATGCGCGAACCCCCCATCCTTGGCTCCTCCGTTCAGCGCGCGGATGGCATTGGCGCTGAGCGCGCCAAAGCTCATGGCAGACACATTAAGGCGTGAGGCGCTGTAGGGTTGCGTACATTGCGGACCCCCCAGCACTATGCGTTCTTCACTTTTGTCTACATGTTTGGGGGCTAGTGAGTGGTTGGCGCGATGATACCCGGTTTCGGTAATGTCGTATTGCGTGCCGAACGCCTGTGTGTCCACCTGCCCCTTGGCCCGAGAATAAACCAGCCCTCGGACAATCCTGTTGAAAGGCCGTCCGCTTTCGTTGGTTTCCACAAAATATTGGCGAATTTCCGGGCTTACAAATTCCAGCATGTACCGGAAATGCCCAAGAACCGGGTAATTGTTCAGGACGTTATGCCTGGTCGTCAGAACATCATAAAGACCGATGATCGCGTACGGCACCAAAATGATCAGAAGCCAAAGCGCATGAGACCAGAAGAACCCAAGGATCAGAACCACCGGCAGACAGACACAGCTCAGAAAAAAGAAAATTCTGCGTACAATCATGTTCCATACTCCTTGTGTTATTATCGGGCTGATGAGCCATGCTGTCAGAACTCAACGTGAAACAGATTGAAATTTTATTTCAAGTGCCCGCGGAAAAATGTCTGCTGAGGGACGCAAACGTGAAATCATGTTACGAACCTCCCAACTGTTGAACCCGGTGCAACCGGCGGATAAATCACGCTTAACGGACGACAAAGGGCCGATCCTTGGCAAACACACAATCCCACCTCTGGCGTGACCGAAAAAGCGTGATGTTTCTGTCCGTCTTCGCAGGCGGTGCGCTTGGGTCGTTGTTGCGTGAGGCGTTTGCACTAGAGATCCCAGGCCTAAGCTTTCTCACCTCGACTTTTGGCATCAACGTAGTCGCCTGTTTTGTTCTGGGCTCGCTATATTCCGTGCGCCATAAGGTGCACGCGCATGTTCTGCATCTTGGCGCCGTCGGGTTTTGCGGTGGATTGTCGACCTTTTCGTCTTTTGTTGCAGATCTTGAACGAATAGCCGACGGCGGCCTATGGGTAACGTCCCTGGCAATCGGGCTGGAAGTTTCATTTGGCCTTGCTGCCGCGCTGTTTGGTGAAAGACTTGGACGGCATTTTCATTCCGAAAAGACGCCGTCATGAGCGAAGTGTATCTTCATTCCATGTTCGCGTTGGGCGGAGGTCTGGGGGCTGTGATGCGCCATTGGCTGGCGCTGAAGATTCGGCACGACTTGCCACTAGCAACCTTGCTCGTAAATGTGTTGGGTAGCTTGCTGCTGGGGATCTGGGTTGGGTTTTTAGGAGGTCCAGTAGACATTCCAGAGGACCAAAAACGCCTTGTTTTCGGGTTTTGCGGTGGTTTTACAACATTCTCCAGCTTTGCCTACCAATCGCTCGAACTTCACCGCGAGCGCACATTGCTTTTGGCAGCAGGCAATATTCTGATCAGCCTTGCTCTGTGCTGGTTTTCTTTCTGGCTTGGCCTGTTGCTAACGAGCTAAAGTGCATCAAGCTGGGCAACAAGTTTGAACGCTGACCTGCTTTTCTTTCCGGCCAATGTTGGGTCCCAAGCCACGCCAATAGTTCGACAAATAAAGAGTTTGAAAAGACTTATCGCAGTAAGCTGAACTGCATCGAGTGTTCTGGTGTGTGAGCAATGGCCTGTGTCCCTGATCCGGATATGGGCCATTTCTTTCTTGGATCAGACCCCATACCGGGCAAGAAACATGTCCACGGCTTGTGTCGCTACTTCAGCGATTTCTTCTTTGCTGAATGAATTCTGAATTCCAAATGCAGCCCGGGTCCAGATCCGTACTTTGCAAAGCTCGGAAAACTGCTCAGCCGCTATTTGGACATTTTCAACTGCTAACTCACCTTTAGCCACGGCTTTTTCAAGGTATTCTGCCATTTGACGCTGGCCGTTTTGCGGCCCCGCTTCGTAAAATGCGCGGCCAAGTTCCGGAAACCGGTCTCGTTCGGCAACACAAATGCGGAAAACCTGCTGCGCGAAATCTGAAACCAGAAACGCCGTCAACTGTGTGGCCGCGATCATCAAAACTTCTCGTGCGGGTTTGGTCTCGTCGATCATCGCGACGACCCGTTCGGCCATAAGACAGCATTCCGTTTGTGCAACTTCCATGAACAAAAGGCGCTTGTCCGGAAAATAGCTGTACAAGGTTGCTTTTGACACTCCAGCCGCGCGGGCAATGTCATCCACGCTTGCGCCCTCGAATCCGTCCGCCATGAAAACCTCTCGGGCCCCGCGCAAAACCTGATCAAACTTTCGGCCTGTGCGCAGGATGGTGGCGGTCTGGGTCATGTCATCTCCTCGATCAATACCTGTCACAGTTTATAAACCGTTCGGTTCAGGTACAAGGATTCTCGTATCCCCCTTAACTCTGACCTCGCCCAATTTGGGGTGTTGAGCTCTTGCGACGGTTCTAAACCGTGCTAGGACTTGGCCCATGGCCGATATCTTTTTGCGTACACTGCCCTTTTTTGCAATCATCGGCCTTGGCTTTTGGGCTGGGCGCACACGGTTCTTTACGGCCGAAGCAACCGCATATCTGACCAAGTTCGTCTTCTTCTTCGCGCTGTCGGCAATGTTGTTTCGATTTGCAGCGACCCTGCCCTTTGCAGAGATTTTCAACGCAAGACTGATCTTCGGTTATCTCGTAGGAACCGCTGCTGTTTATGGCATAGCAACTTGCATAGCGTGGATACGCGGCCTTGACGTGCCTACTTCGGCGGTTGAGGCACAATGCGCTGCTATTGGGAACGTTGGCTTTCTTGGCCTGCCAATGCTCGCGCTGCTGTTCACCGAAGCCGCTATTGGCCCGGTCATGCTGGTCCTGACCGTAGATTTGGTTGTATTCTCGTCTCTGATCGTGATCCTGATCAACGGTGGGCGTGGCGGAAGGCTGACGCCAGCCACTTTCAAACTGATTGGAATGGGTCTGCTCAAGAACCCGATGATTGTCTCGATCTCTGCCGGGCTCGTCTGGTCATCCCTGCAAATCCCGGTTCCCGATCCGCTGAAAAACTTTCTGACCATCCTCGGTGGTGCCGCAACCCCCGGAGCGCTTTTTGCAATCGGTGCGTCCCTTGCTGGCAAATCCGCGGAAAGATTTCAGATCGCAGCCTGGTTGAGTTTCTGCAAACTAGTGCTCCACCCGCTTTTCGTAGCAATCGCCCTGATCTGGCTGATCCCGATCGAAACATTCCCGGCAAGCGTTGCAATTGCAGCAGCAGCTCTGCCCGTAGCAGGAAATGTCTATATGCTGGCCGCGCATTACGGCATTGCCCCACAGCGCGCCTCGGCTGCTATTTTACTGTCGACGCTCGTCAGCATTGTCACCATACCACTTGTTATTGCGGCTCTAGGTACCCCCTGACCTTCACCCTTTCAAAAATACTCACTCCAAAGGCACTCGGACTTTACGCCGGGTCCGTGGATCGTTAGCCATGTTGCGACTCTAGAATAAGGACGATGCCTAATGGAAACCCTTTCGGAAAATGCCTGTTTCGGCGGAGTGCAAGGCGTGTATCGCCATGCTTCGTCGACATGCCAATGCGACATGACGTTTGGCCTTTTTCTTCCGGCCGAGGCGAAAGATGGCCCGGTTCCGATCTTGTGGTATCTGTCTGGTCTGACCTGCACCCATGAAAACGCGATGACAAAAGCCGGCGCACAAGCTTGGGCTGCGGAACAAGGCATTGCAGTGGTATTTCCCGACACTTCGCCACGCGGTAAAAGTGTTGCGGATCACAACGACTACGATTTGGGTCAGGGCGCTGGGTTCTACGTGAACGCCACGCAGGAGCCCTGGGCACCGCATTTCCGGATGTGGGACTACATTGCCGACGAATTGCCTACCCTGCTGTTCGAAAGCTTTGCCATCGATAGCGAACGTCAGGCCATTACGGGTCATTCCATGGGCGGGCATGGTGCATTGACGTTGGCCATGAACCTTCCAGGACGGTACCGCTCGGTTTCGGCCTTCGCACCCATCGCGAACCCGACGGGCGCTGACTGGGGGCGCAAACAGCTGGGCGCGTATCTGGGGGATGATGAATCCCTTTGGGCCAAACACGATGCTTCCCTGTTGATGAAAGAAACCGGTTTCGACGGCCCCATCCTGATCGATACGGGCACCAAAGATCAGTTCATGGACCTGCTGCGCCCAGAAGCGCTTGCCCAAGCCATCGCTGAGCGTCGCCAGCAAGCAACCTTCCGCCTCCAGCCGGGGTATGACCATTCGTATTTCTTCGTATCTACCTTCATGGAAGATCACATCGTTTTCCACGCCGAAGCGCTGTACGGAGACTGAGATATGAGCAAATACGACTATGATCTGGTCATCATCGGATCCGGGCCTTCGGGGCGTTCTGCGGCCATTCAGGCTGGCAAGCTCAAGCGACGGGTTCTGGTGATTGACCGAAAAGACCGTTTTGGTGGGGTGTCCGTTCACACCGGAACTATCCCATCCAAGACATTGCGCGAAACGGTTCTGAACCTGTCGGGCTGGCGCGAGCGCAGTTTTTATGGCCGTTCCTATCGGGTCAAGGACCAGATCCGCGCCGATGATCTGAAAGCGCGCCTGCACATGACCCTCGATCACGAGGTCGATGTGTTGGAACATCAGTTCAACCGGAACCACGTCGATACTCTGGACGGTTTAGCCAAGTTCGTCGGGCCACATGAAGTGGAAGTCGCCACCGATGCCGGAGAGACCACACGTGTAACGGCCGCCAAGTTTTTGATTGCGACAGGAACCAAGACCTACCGCCCCGATTATGTTCCGTTTAACGGCAAGACCGTGGTCGATGGCGACGAGTTTCTGGAAATGGCGGAAATCCCGCGTTCACTGGTTGTTATCGGTGCCGGGGTCATTGGGGTCGAATACGCCACGATGTTCTCGGCGCTGGACGTTCGGGTGACGCTGATCGAGCCGCGGGATACGTTTCTGGACTTCATCGATAGCCGCTTGATCCATGATTTCACCCATCAAATCCGCGAAAACGGTGTTGATCTGAGGTTGGGATCGGCTGTCGAAAAGATTGAAGATGCGGGCGAGCACGTCGAAGTGACCCTAGAAAACGGGCGTCACGTGCGGGCCGAAATGCTGCTGTTTGCAGCCGGGCGCATGGGCGCAACATCGAAACTCAATCTGGACTCAGTTGGACTGGAAACCGATCACCGCAATCGGATCAAGGTAGACCGCAAGACATATCAGACCGCGGTTCCGCATATCTACGCGACCGGGGATGTGATCGGTCACCCTTCGCTGGCCTCGACTTCATTACAGCAAGGGCGTGTGGCTGCCTGCCATGCGCTCGAGACACCTACACTGCCGGAAAGCCCATGGTACCCATATGGCATCTACTCGGTTCCCGAAATTTCCACCTGCGGCATGTCCGAGGAAGAACTTCAGGAGCGTGGCATTCCCTATGAGGTTGGCGTGGCCCGATTCCGCGAGACCTCGCGCGGGCATATCATGGGGCTGGAACACGGCATGCTGAAGATGCTGTTTTCGCTTAAAACCCGCCGTGTCTTGGGCGTGCAGATTGTGGGCGAAGGTGCGACCGAACTGATCCACATCGCTCAGGCGGTGCTGAATCTAAAGGGAACTGTCGATTACTTCGTTCAGAACACGTTCAACTATCCAACTCTGGCCGAGGCTTACAAGATCGCCGGGCTGGATGCTTTCAACCGGATGCCGATCCCGGAGGAATTCAAGGTGCGGAAGAAACCTGCTGAACCAGAGAAAAAAGAGGCCAAAAAGGCGTGACAACGCTGTATGTCGATGGCGATGCCTGCCCTGTAAAGGCCGAGGCCGAACGGGTTGCAACACGACACAAGGTGCCTATGGCACTGGTGTCGAATGGCGGTCTTCGACCGTCAGCAAACCCGCTTGTACAGGTCATCGTGGTCTCGGAAGGTGCTGACGAAGCCGACAAATGGATTGCAGAACGCTGTGGCGCTGGGGATGTAGTTGTGACCTCCGATATCCCTCTGGCCGCGAAATGCGTCGAAACAGGTGCCCGAGTTTTGCGCCCGAACGGCGAGGCCTTTACGGCAGCCAACATAGGCCAGCAATTGGCAATGCGTGATCTGATGGCTGACCTTCGGGCCGCCAATCCGCTTGGGGCCGGAGGCGGCGGCCGACCATTCAACAAAGCCGATCGTTCAAGGTTTCTGGACGCCTTAGAGCGGGAACTTCGCGCGGCGACCCGAGGATAAGTGCAATCATCGGCAAGCTAAAATGCGAGCCTGCAACCAGAAACGCCCGTTTACAAGCCCGCCGAAAGAACGCAGGCTGCGAAAGACTTCTGATCAGGCTATTCGCAAACGGAGACCGAATTATGAAAGTACAGGGTGCTCATTACCGGTCGATTTGGTGGGACAAATCGGCAGGTGAGGTTCGGATTATCGACCAGCGATGGCTGCCCCATGACTTTCGGGTGGTTACCCTGAAAACGCTGGATGAATTTGCGACGGCGATCCGCGATATGTGGGTCAGGGGTGCGCCACTGATTGGTGCAACAGCCGCGTTTGGAATTGCGGAACAGATGTCCCGTGACAGCTCTGACGCTTCGTTCGATGCCGCATATGACGTATTGCACGCGACCCGGCCAACGGCAATCAACCTGCGATGGGCCTTGGACAGATGCCGCGGCGCGCTGATGCCACTTGCCCCAAGTGACCGTGCCGAACGGGCCTGGGCAATGGCACAGGAGGTTGCTGACGAAGATGTTGAGATCAATGCCTCGATAGGTCGCCATGGGCTGCAACTGATCAAAGAAATTGCAGCCAGAAAGCCCGCAGGTGAACCGGTGCGGCTATTGACGCATTGCAATGCCGGTTGGCTGGCAACGGTGGATTGGGGAACGGCGACAAGCCCGATGTATCACGCGCATGACGCGGGCATTCCGCTTCATGTCTGGGTCGATGAGACCCGGCCACGAAATCAGGGGGCGCTGACATCCTGGGAGCTTGGTGAACACGGCATTCCCCATCGTTACATCGTGGACAATGCAGGCGGTCACCTGATGCAACATGGTTTGGTTGACGCCGTCATCACCGGTACAGACCGGACCACGGCACAAGGCGACGTCTGCAATAAAATCGGCACCTACCTGAAAGCCTTGGCGGCGCGGGACAATGGGGTTCCGTTTTATGTCGCCCTGCCCTCGCCCACAATTGACTGGACGGTTCGGGATGGAGTGTCGGAAATCCCGATCGAAGAACGCGATACAAAAGAAGTGACCCATGTCATGGGCGTGGACGGCCAAGGGGATATCGCCGATGTTCGCGTCACCCCGAATGGTACGGAGGGTGGCAATCCTGCCTTTGATGTCACACCCAACCGGCTGGTGACGGGGCTTATCACCGAGCGTGGCGTTTGTGCCGCCTCGGCCGAAGGCCTTGCCGGATTGTTTCCAGACCGAGCTGGCTAGATTGACACCCCACACGGCACTACCGCTGGCACGTACACGTAGGTCGAGCGCGAAACGTCACGTCAGGCAGGGACTGAAAGACGGTTTTCTCGGATCGGTAGATGAACGATGGCGCTGAAGGCCCCAATTGCCACACCGATCCACCAGACCAGGGCATAGTCACCATACTGGTCATACATGCGCCCACCCAGCCAGACGCCCAGGAAGCTGCCAACCTGATGGCTGAAGAAGATTATGCCATAGAGTGTTCCCATGTAACGCAAACCATAGAGGTGCGCGACAAGACCCGACGTGAGCGGAACGGTGGCCAACCAAAGCGACCCCATCACCAGCGAGAATGTAATGACGGACAGCGGCGTTATCGGGAAAATGATGAACAACGCCGCAGCAAGCGTTCGACCGGCATAAACCGAGGCCAGCAGATATTTCTTGGGAAAATGATTACCCGCCCAACCTGCCACAAGGGTCCCGGCGATATTGGCCAAACCAATCAGTGAAATCGATACCGCGCCAAGTGCGGACGTGGATGTGATGCCGATGGAATACAGCACGCCGCCGGCTTGGATCGGGCCGCACATTTCGGTTACGAATGCCGGAAAATGAGCGGTGATAAATCCAAGCTGGTAACCGCAGCTGAAAAACCCAATAAATATCAAAGCGTAAGAAGAATCTCGGAACGCCTTCCCCAGAATTTCTCCCATGCTTTCTTGCAACTCTGCCTTTGAAGCTGGTTGAGGCGCCCGCATGAAGGGCAAGGTCAATACTAGTGCAAGAATTGCAGCGGCAAACACGACGAAGACTTGTTGCCAGGGCAGGAATGACAGCAGCCACTCAGCCGTCGGCGCGCCCAGAACCTGTCCGAAACTGCCCGCAGCTGTAACGACGGCCAGCGACATTGACCGATTTTCATCAGAAGACGCGCGACCGACCACAGCCAAAACCACGCCAAACCCGGTTCCGGCAATGCCAAACCCCACCAGCCACGCATAGACTTGGTGTTCAAGAGGTGTGACGGACCAGGCTGAAAGCACCATACCGGCAGCGTAGGTCAAAGCGCCAAGGATAATGGCCTTTCGGTCTCCTACTTTCTCAGCGATAGCTGCAAAGATCGGTTGGCCGATGCCCCAAGCCAGATTCTGGATTGCAATCGCCAGTGAGAAATCCGTGCGCAACCAGCCAAATTCGCTGGCGATCGGAATCTGAAACACGCCGAAAGATGCGCGCACGGCAAAGCTGACCGTGATGATGATACATCCAACGATCAGGATCGGGTTCAACATGCGGGTGGGTTGCGGCATTGCGACCTCGGGTAGTTTGGTCCGACGGACCGTACTGCATTTACAAGTCCCGTCAATTCAACAGATTTGCGGTCACGGATAAGCAAATTTGATACGTCAGGGAAATGTCTTCTTTTCAACGGGCTGGGTCACGGGTAAGGCTCTGGGTCATGACGGATCTGATTTCGCACTACGAAGCCCGCGTCTCGGATGGAACTCTGACGCGCGACGACGCTCAAGAGGCCGTTTTGCCCCAGTTTGAGCGCATCCGAGCGGCACTGGCCGAGCCGGTAAAACGAGGGTTTTTCCGCAAGGCTCCACCGCCACCCAAAGGCCTGTACCTGTGGGGTGGCGTCGGACGCGGTAAATCGATGCTGATGGATATGTTCGTCGACACGCTGGGTGAAATCCCCGCACGGCGCGTTCACTTTCATGCCTTCATGCAGGAAATCCATGCCAGAATGCACAAGGCCCGAAAAGAGAATGTAGAAGATGCTCTGGCACCTGTGGCGAAAGAAGTGGTAAAATCCGTCCGCCTGCTGGCCTTCGACGAGATGCAGATCACTGACATTACGGATGCGATGATCGTCGGCCGCTTGTTTGACCTGCTGCATGAAGGTGGTGTTGTCGTTGTGACCACGTCGAACAGGCATCCGGACGAGCTGTATAAGGATGGGTTGAACCGGCAGTTGTTCCTGCCTTTTATTGCCCATATCAAAGACCAGTTGCAGGTATGGGAACTGGTATCGCCCACGGATTACCGTCAGAACAGACTAGAGGGTGCCCCGGTCTATTTTACGCCCATCGGGCCTGAGGCGCGGCAGAAAATTCGGGATGTCTGGAAAGATCTTGCAGGAGGGCCTGCCGATCCGTTGATATTGCAGGTCAAAGGACGCGCCGTCGAACTGCCCGCATTTCGCAACGGGGTTGCACGGGCTTCGTTTTATGACCTGTGTGGCCGGATGCTGGGACCGGCGGACTATCTGGCTATTGCAGAAGCAATTAAAGTGTTGGTGCTTGAGGATATCCCCCGTTTGTCGAGAAATAACTTCAATGAAGCCAAGCGCTTTGTCATCCTGATAGATGCGCTCTACGAGGCAAAAGTTCGGTTGATCTGCTCGGCTGCGGCGGAACCCGAGATGTTGTATGTCGAAGGAGAAGGCACCTTTGAGTTTGAGCGTACTGCATCGCGCCTGCGGGAAATGCAGGACCAGAACTGGGGGAAGTAGGGGCTCTGCCCCCGTCGCGCTGCGCGCGCCTCCCCCGGAGTATTTGCGAAAAGATGAAGCTTAACCGTTTTCGCGCAGGATGTTTCCGGCAAGATAAAGGGAGCCGCAGATCAGGACACGCGCCTGTGGGTCTTTGTCCGTGATTGTCTTCAACGCTTCCGAAACACTTGCAGCGACTGAAGAAGGCAGGCCAACTTTGGTGGCAGCGGCGGCGGTTTCATCGGCGCTGAGCGTAGCTGCCTCGCCTGGTATGGAGATGGCGGTCAGGCTTGCAACCTGTCTGGACAGTGGCGCGAGATACCCAGTCACGTCTTTCGTGTTGAGCATACCGCAGATTAAATGCGTGGGGCGTTGCGGCATCTTTGCCAGTACATCGGCCAGCGCGATACCTGCGGCCGCGTTATGCCCTCCATCCAGCCACAGTTCGACCTGGGGGGCTTGCTCGGTCAGCGGACCGGTTTTGAGACGTTGCATACGCGCGGGCCAATCGGCATTGGACACGGCAGCCTCGTAGGCAGTGTCACCCATTGAAAGATGACGCAGTACCGCCAAGGCGGCACCGGCATTTTGGAACTGATGTGCACCCAGCAGGTTGGGGAGCGGCAGATCACGCAACCCGGTTTCGTCCTGATAGATCAAGCGCCCGTTTTCTTCATGAACGTGCCAATGCTGGCCATGTACAAGTAGCGGTGCGCCCAACCGGGCGGCTGTGTACTCGATCACCTCCAGTGCCTCGTCTTCCTGCGGGCCGACGATGCATGGCACACCGGGTTTGATAATTCCCGCCTTTTCGGCGGCAATCTTTCCCAGGGTGTCGCCCAGATACTGTTCATGATCGATTGAAACAGGCGTAATGACTGTCACCGCCGGTTCATCAATCACATTTGTTGCATCCAGCCGTCCGCCCAAACCGACCTCGAGCAGAGTGTAATCCGCTTTGCAGCGAGAGAAGGCCAGCAAGGCAGCGCAGGTTGTGATCTCGAAATACGTGATGTTTTCGCCGCCATTCGCCGCGTAGCACTCATCCAGAACCGCAGTCAGGTCGGGTTCTGAAATCAGTTCGCCCGCCAACCGGATACGTTCGTGAAATCGCGCCAGATGGGGCGAGGTGTAGGCATGAACGGAACGCCCTGCCCCTTCCAAGCCCGCCCGGATCATGGCCTGGGTCGAGCCTTTGCCATTGGTCCCGGCAATATGGATAACCGGTGGCAGCTTGAGCTGCGGATTGTCCAAGGCGGCCAGCAATCGCCAGACGCGATCCAAGGTCAAATCAATGATCTTGGGGTGTAGCGCCATCATCCGGTCGAGGATGGCGTCAGATGTCTTGGTGTTCATTTTTTCCCGGTCTCTTCGGCCTGCGCGACCTTGGCCGTTTCATCCGGTGTCGGTGCTGGCAGGTCACCTTTGATCGCCGGCGGTTGGTTCATCAGCATCCGGGTGATGGTGATCAGTTCGTCACGCATCTCGGTACGTTTGGTGACACGGTCCAGCATCCCGTGATCCAGCAGGTACTCGGCCCGCTGGAAGCCGTCGGGCAGCTTTTCGCGAATCGTCTGCTCGATAACTCGGGGACCGGCAAAGCAGATCAGCGCGTTCGGTTCAGAGATGTGGACATCGCCCAACATCGCATATGACGCCGTCACACCACCGGTGGTGGGATGGGTCAGCA
This sequence comes from Ruegeria sp. O5, assembly GCF_056535105.1. Lineage (NCBI taxonomy): Bacteria > Pseudomonadati > Pseudomonadota > Alphaproteobacteria > Rhodobacterales > Roseobacteraceae > Ruegeria > Ruegeria sp. O5. Next base: position 51,584 of record NZ_JBQERN010000008.1, read on the forward strand.
CAACGATATAGGGCAGATTTGCTTCTTTCAGCATCTCGACGGCCACGGTTGTGCGCGGCATTTGCATCAGGCTGAGAATGCCTTCCTGCATCCGCGCTCCACCCGCTGCCGAGAACAGGATCAGTGGGCGCTTTAGCTTAACCGCTTCTTGAGCGGCCGCGATGATCGCGTTGCCCACATACATGCCCATTGATCCGCCCATGAATGAGAAATCCTGCGCTGCCGCAACGATAGGCGTGCGCCCGATTTCGCCTTTGGCAACCAGCATCGCCTCTTTTTCGCCGGTCTTTTTCTGCGCCGCTCGCATACGCTCGGGGTATTTCTTCTGGTCGCGGAAATGCAACGGATCTTCTTTTGGCGCTGGCACTGCAACCTCGGTGAAAATACCGCCGTCGAACAGGTGATTGAACCGCTCGCGTGGGGTAATCGCCATGTGATGGTCACATTGGGTACAGACGTTCTGATTTTCCGCTAGTTCACGATGAAACAGCATCGTTCCGCACTCGTCACATTTCTGCCAGAGGTTTTCGGGCACTTCGCGGCGAGAGAAGATCGAGTTGATCCGGGGGCGGACGTAATTTGTGATCCAGTTCATGTCGGAACCTTGGCTTGTGCGGTGTTGACGTCAAATAAGACGCCACGGGAAGAAATGCAATCAACGCCTGATCGCAAGCCGCGCCGCCAGCCAGCATACGAACATCACAGCCAAATCCACCACCAGCCAGGGACGAAGCTGTTCGGCGTCAGATGCATCGAACGGAAGCGAGAAAAGCGCCAGCCCGCTCAGGTTGTCCGGCAGGGAAACGAACAATAGTGCGATGATGTTATTGAAGAAATGCAAGGCGATAGCTGGCCCCAATGTCCCTGATCGCGCTGTGAGATCGGATGCAAGCATCCCAAATATTAATGCCCACAGCACAAACAGAATTGCATTTTCTCCTGCCAGTTCCGGTGTGTAATGGCCAGCGGCAAACAAAACAGACGGTATCCCCATCCAAATGACCGGCGACTGAAACCTGGCGGCAAGGGCTTGCTGAATGTACCCTCGAAACAGAACTTCTTCGGCGCTGGTCTGAATCAGGACAACCAACACAGAGACCGGAAGCAACAACAGCCAAGTTGAAAATGGCAGATTCTTTGACAGAGAATCCCCCAAACCGTAGGGCGGCAGCAAGACACCGACAGCGCCCAAGAAAAGCAGGGCTTTCAGCACTTTCAGAAATTGGGCTGCAAACAGACCACGCTGGCCAAAAATTGATCGCAAGGATCGGTGCTGAAGCTGACGTGCGGCAACCGCCACGCCAAGAATGATGAACCCGAAACTGGCCAGTAACAGTAGCAGCGCTATAGGTGTGTTGCCTCGCAAAAGTTCCTGTGCCCATTCCTCCGAACCCAACCCCGCGATCGCGGTGAAAAACACCAGGTTCGAAACGCTGACCAACACGGCGATCAATGCCAACCCCAGCAAAAGACGCCAGATTTCGGGTTTGGCGCGGGCTGTTTCGACCAGGCGCGCATGAGCTGAATACGCGCTAGGCATTCTTACCAATACCTTCCTGCGCCGTTTCATCTGTCACGGGCGGAAACATGTCTTCGGCGTTCTGGGCCACGCTGATCCTGTTCGAGAGCGTCGTCAGATACCCTGCAACTGTCTGCAGCAACTGCAAAGCGACCGAAGCGTCACTTTCAACAACGGCACGCAGCTCTTCCGCGCCGATACGCAAGAAGCTGCTATCTTCCGTCGCGACCAGATCCAGCTGCCTTGGTTCCCCTGTAATGATGGATAGGTCTCCGATAAGCCGACCGGGTTCTATGATCGAGATTGTACGTTTCGTTCCATCCTCGTTGGACCAATCCAGTTTGGCCTGTCCTGAAATGCACAAATAGGCCGCATCCGGCGCCTGACCGCGGGAAAAAATGACTTGCCCGGCGCTGGCCTCGTACCATTGCGCCGAAAACGCCAGCAGCCGCTGGTTTCTGCCATCCAGGCCGGAAAACAACTGCGTTGCTGACAGGATCTCGAGTTTCCGGCTCAGATCGTCCGACGTGCTGTCCTCATGCGCTGGTCTGCTTCGCGAGACGCCGTCGATCCGTCCATCCTTGATTTCCACAAACAAGTCATAGGCTTCGGGATGTGCAAAATGATCCTCCATGAATATCATGATGGAATCGGGCAGCAGTTCCCGTAGTTTCAGGCGCGTGCGCAACCGGCTTTCCGAGTCGTGGCTGGCCAGCGCCTTGTCCAGGATCAGAACGTCGGGGCGTTTGATGCCTGCGCGTGAAAAAGCGGCACGCTCCTGAAACACGGTTGGAAGGTTGTTGCCGCCCAACCCGGACGGCAGGTCATAGATAATGGCCGCTGCCCGACGGCGCAGACCGGCTTCGTTCATGGCCTCGGCAACGATGTCTTCGATATCTTCGGCATGGGCACCCGCCATCAACGATATCCGGCCGTAGATTGCGTTTTCCATCACGGTCAGGCGCGGCACATAGATGTCAGGCGCCACAGACATGAACAAACCGTCCATTGCACCGCGCAACCGCTCGGCTTGGGTCTTGCGGATAGCAAGGATTTTTTCCTTGTATTCCTCTGGGAAATCCGGGCCGATCTGTTCTGCTGTCAGAAGGAAAGGCACTGTCAGTAGCAAGGCACGCTCCTGATCGCTCAGCGCAGCATTCCCTTTGGCTTTGCGCCGGTCCTGAATATCGAGCAGCCGATGATACATGTCCTTGGACATGCCAAGCCGCAGAAACAGGGGATGGTCGGCCCCGTCCCGCCCAAATGTCTTGCCAAGAGTATCCATGACAGCATTCGATATGCTGATCGCGTCATCTGCCAAATCATGGGTGCTGAGCAATTGCACGAACCGCGCGTCTCCGGCCAGAATGTCTGGAGATATGTCACGCGACGGTGCCGCGAACAACAAGTTGCCCCCAAGCGGGACGGCCGGGTTGAACTGGTTTGGATCGAACCGATAGACATACCGGTCCAGTCCTTTTGCCTTCAGCCGTTCGGCGATGGATTCTCTCAGCCTGACTATTTCCTGTGCCAGTATCGGGTGTATCTCTGGATCAAACTGGGTGCGCAGAGTGCGCCGGAACATGAACTCGTCAATCCCCATGGCTTCCACCAGCTGGAACCACCAGTCACGTATTCCATCGATATCGTCCAGACCGGCCAGTCCCGGATCGATCCACTCATCTTCCAGCGAATCCGGTGGGTTACCCGCCCGAACAGACTCGATCTGACGACGGGACGGGGTTCTTATGGCATCTGCCTCGTGCTGCGGATGGGTGCGCAACGGCATCATGAGGTTATCGCCCAAAGTCCCATCAAACAGATAGGGGCGTGAATAGGCATACCCGATCCGGGCCGCGATAACTGATTGGTGCAATTCGTCCAGCTTGTGGCCAGCTATGACCACATCCCCCTGAACAGGTAGCACCTCGCGGGTCAGCAACTGGCCCAACGCACTACGTTCCGACGCATGGGCGGATTGAATCGCCACACGCGCGCCCCGCGGGATGGTCAGATCAATGTCTTCCAGAATGGTTTTGCCGTCGCCATCGCGAACGGTCACATTGCGCAATTCGATATCACCGGTCAGATGTGGGATGGTTTCCGGCTCGCCGACGAACAGCTCTTCGGGGATCATGTTGTCCGGGGCAAATCTTTCGGTGACCACCTCCCACCGCAGGGACATGTCCTGTACCTGGTTGTAGTAGGTCAGAAGGTCTTTCCAGGGCCCGCTTAGGTCTTTGTACGCGCCCAACGCGGCAACCAATGCACCTACTGTCACCTCGCCCGTGATCGCCAGGTATCCGCCCACCGAATAAAACAGGAATGGCGTCATCTGAGTGATCAAATTGTTCAGGAACTTCATAAAGAATTTCTTGTTGTAGATCTTGAACCGGATCTCGAACAAGGTCCCCAACCTGTGACTGAACTGGGCCAGACGATAGCGCCAGCCGCCATTCGTGCGCAGGTCACTGATGCCCGCCGCGCTTTCCCCGATTTCCGAGCTCAGACGCCGAACCTCCTGAATACGATCCTTGTTCAGCAAGTTGATCTGGCGTTGCAGCTTCGGAATTAACCAGGCTTGGAGCGGAATCAGCGCGATGCTTGCCAAACCGAACCAGATGCTTTGCATGAACAGAAAGGTGACGATTGTCATCATCTGGCCAAACTGAAACACCGGTTGCGCGATCGCATCCCCCATAAGGCCGCCCATCGGCTCGGCCTCGGATGTGATCATCGAGACCAGCTCTCCTTGGCTGGTGGTCGCGAAATAGGACTTTGGGAACCGCATCGTGCGTTGAATCAGGGTATAGCGCAGACGGCGCAGCATGCGTTCAGACAAGATGCCTTTCATCGTGTTGATGCGCATCTTCATCAATCCGCTGGCAATCACAGTAGCCAGAAATGCAAAGCACAGTATCATCAGGTACTGAACCTGAGACACTGTGAAGCCCCAGATTGTCACCGTGTCGCCCGGCGCACCGATGGCATCGTTGATGATTTGTTTAGGTAGCTCCAGCGACGCATATAGAAACGGGAAGGACAGGACCGTTAACAGCAACAGGACAAGTTGCTGCTTTTTTGAATGCTTCCAAATAAAAGAAAATAATGTGGGCTCCATAGCCTGGCCTTATCGATAGCTGAACTGAAGTATGGCTGTTCAGGGGTAACCCATTTTTAGGAAACAGACGGTAAGCATTGACCCGACGTATTGCAAGAATTGACGGGGTCAGGCTCCTAATCCGGCACCTATCTTTTTTACGCTTAGCCACCAACCGGAAAACGTAGCGCTCAAGTAGTGTTTTTGTGATTGCGGGTTTATTCCTACTCATTTCTTTGACTAAAGAAGGACATTATCGGACGAAGAGACCATGCGCAGGATTCTGGATCGCTATATTCATCGCCGGACGCTCGGCCGCTGGCGCCGGGCCGTGCAGCAGGCGCCAGATTCAGCGCAGGCCGAGTTGCGGATGAAACGCGATCAGGCGCGCAGTCTGCGTGGACAACTGGATCGCCTGATCCAACTGGCGGATGCGCGCTTGCTCCGCCCGAAAATAGGATCAACTCAGTTTCACCGGCCTGTCGGCACCGACTGGAGCTGGCGACCCGACCTGTGGCGCGCGCCGTTGTTGCAATCCGGCATGGCCTCTGTTCCCCGTAAAACGGTAATGGACGATCAGGTCAGCTTATTTCACGACTGCCCGTTGACCGAAATCGCTGTGCGGCAAATCCGCAACCGGGGGGCAAGTGATCTGGCCCCGTTCAGTCTGGAGGTCGAGGTCTTTGGCTTCGAGGGGTCGTTCCTGTCGGTATCAATCGATTTGCCGCGTGAGGTCGCCCGCGACTTGACACGCGAGCATCTGATCCGGTTGGAAACTCTGATTGACTGCGAGAAACCGTCTGGCGCGTTTGCACGTCTCAATGTTCAGCACGGGCCCAACATGGAGCAGGTTTTGCGGCAGCTAGACCCTTCTGAAACCGTAAACGCAGTTGATTTCGACCTGGCTCACCTGCCCCTGAATGAACGTCGGATCGAAAAGATCTGGCTGGATCTTATTTTTGAGAAACCGCAGATGAACCGTATGAGTGTGCGAGACCTTACGTTTTGCCGCTTCCATCGCGCGGACTTGTGAGACGATCAAAGATGACACAACCATCCCTGACTTTCATTCAGTTCGAAAACGGTATTTGGCACGGCCATGTTGAGGCCGAACGGCAACCAGAGTTGGAGGTTCGATATCTGGGCAAAGCTCTGGAGAGTGTTGAGCTTTCACCTACAGACAACGGATGGAATCTGTATGTGCAGGTACCCGTCACAGCCCTGTCCGAAGGCGTGCACAGCTTCGTCATAGTCGACGCAGGCAGTGTCGATAAAATTGGGAGTTTCTCCATAATAGCAGGAGAGCCCGCCGCCGATGATCTCAGGGCGGAAGTGGACCTTTTGCGCGCGGAGCTGGATATGCTGAAACGCGCGTTCCGACGGGTAAGCCGCGGAGACGGCTGAAACGCTTGCGAAATCGGATCATCCATTCGGTTATGCGCACTCTGCGCGGCGCCTTCGGATTGCGCTGCTGGATGATGAAATGAAATCTCGCGAGACAGAAAGAAAAGGGCCGCGTTGTACGCGACCCATTGGTTTGGTTATTGGGACGGCCCGTGCGGGGTGAACGCTGACAAGCCTTTGAGGATGTCTATGGCATATGCCAGTTGATAATCCTCTTTCCTCAGCTCAGCGGTTGCTTCGGCCCTTGCACGATCTTCCTCGATCTGGCGGATTTCATCCTCGCTCAGGCTGTCATTGTTCAGACTGCCGCGCAGGTCAGCTTCGGACCGGGTACGCCCGTTGCTCTCTTCTTCTTCTTCTGCAGGTGCAGGGCGAGGCTGTTCAACAATGATGTCCGGGCTGACGCCAAGGGCCTGGATTGATCGTCCTGATGGCGTGTAATAGCGCGATGTGGTCAGGCGCATAGCGCCGTCGCCGCGCAGCGGCATGACCGTCTGCACGGATCCTTTGCCAAAGCTCTTGGTGCCCACAACGATAGCGCGGCGATGATCCTGCAATGCACCGGCCACAATCTCGGATGCCGAGGCCGAGCCGCCATTGATCAGCACCACAATTGGCTTGCCTTCAGCCAGATCCCCGGGGGTGGCGTTGAACCGCTCACCCTCATTCGGGTCGCGGCCGCGCGTGGAAACAATTTCGCCTTCGTTCAGGAACGCGTCCGAGACTTTGATCGCCTGAGTCAAAAGGCCGCCTGGGTTGTTGCGCAGGTCCAGAACAAAACCGTTCACCTTGTCGATGCCACCCGCTTCGGCAATCTGTTCCTGCAATCCTTCCTGCAGGTTCGGGAAGGTCTGGTCGTTGAACGTGGTTACACGCAGCACGACACTGGTGCCTTCGGTCCGTGCGCGCACAGCGGTCAACTTGATTGTATCACGGATAATAGTGACATCGAACGGATCAGGCTCACCCTCGCGTACGACGGTGATGATAATTTCGGATCCGACCGGGCCGCGCATCAGGTCAACCGCTTTGTCCAGCGTCAGGCCCAGAATACTTTCACCGTCCACATGGGTAATGAAATCCCCGGCTTCGATTCCGGCTGCGTCGGCGGGGGTATCGTCAATAGGTGAGACGACTTTGACAAAGCCTTCTTCCTGCGTAACTTCGATACCCAACCCACCAAACTCACCCCGGGTCTGCACGCGCATCTGTTCAGCGTCGTCAGGAGAAAGATAACTCGAATGCGGATCAAGCGAAGTCAACATGCCATCAATGGCCGCCTCGATCAGTTCTTCGGGCTCAACCTCTTCGACATACTGGGCGCGGATACGTTCGAAAATGTCGCCGAACAAATCCAGCTGTTCATAGACGCTTGCCTTGTTCTCGGCCTCCTGCGCCAGCAGGGGTCCTGCAATCTGAGTTGTTGCAAGAATACCTGCCACAGTTCCAGCCAGACCGGCCACCACAAATTTCTTCATACGCGTTTATCCATCCTTGTCGGTCCGAAACCACGATTCCGGGTCCACGGGGCGATTGTCTTCTCTTACCTCTATATAGAGCGTTTCTGAGCGGTCAGTTCCAGTGCCATCACTGCTTGTTGACAAAATTGCGCCGATTTCCGGCATTTCACCGGGCATCAGACCAACTGGTGTGCCCTCTGGGATCACCTGACCGGTCTGGCCATAGACCTCCTGCAAACCGGAAAATACGAACAAAAGACCCGATTGAGGTTCAAGTATTACCAGGTTCCCCAGGTCCAGCAGCGGCCCGCGATAGCGAATTGTCGCAGAGGTTGGCGATGTGACCAAGGCGCGCGGGCGTGTCCCCATGATCAGGCCGGGGCGCATGACACCAGCGGCGTCCGTTTCACCGGCCTTGTGCAGCAAGATGCCCTGTACCGGCATTGATATCCGGCCTTTCCTGTCCAAGACGCTGGCATTGCTGTCGAGGATCTCTCCCTCCGAGATCTCGGACAGACCACTGGCAAAACCATCCAGTGTTTCGGTCGATGAGATCAGAATGGCCGTACGTACCGGGTCTTCCACGAAACGGCGGGGCAGATCCGTGCGGTCGGCGATTGCCTCGCTCAGACGGGTGCGGGCCGCCTGAACACCCATCAGACCCTCTGTCAAAGTTTCCGAGGCCTTTTGCTGCAAGACACGCAATGTCTGCACTTCATTCAGGTCCTGCGCCAGTTCCTGCGCGCTGGCGTTCAGGCCGGGGGTGACCTCGGACAGCATAATACCGGCGCGGGCAGCCCCCAACGGGCCGGCGGGATGTAACATCAAAACGGGTGGTTCGGTCGTTTCAATGGTTTGCAGAACACCGAGCAATCGCCGGATTTCTTTTTCGCGCGTCCGCAACTCGGCACTCAGTTGCGCCTCACGGGTAGCCGCTTGGCGCAATCCCACCCGCATCGCACCCAACCCGGCCTCATAGGCATGGATCGTCTCCGTAAGAGCATTGACCCGATCCCGGGCGCCTTCGGCCTCGGACAACGCCATGGACGCCTGTTCGAGCATCTGCGCTGCATCCAAAGCAGCCTTGGAAGCGTCTGGCTGGGCCAGCGCCGGCAAGGCCAAAAACAGACACACTGCCAGAGCAGCCGGTTTCATGACAGCAGGCTTTCCCCGGTCATTTCCGGGGGTTTAGGCAAACCCATCAGTTCAAGCAGGGTCGGGGCGAGATCGGACAAACGTCCTTGGCGCAATTTCGCACCTCCTGGCCCGCCAACCAGCGCTACGGGAACAGGATTGAGCGTATGGGCCGTATGCGGGCCGCCGGTCACAGGATCGACCATGACTTCGCAATTACCATGATCGGCCGTGATAATCATCGCCCCCTTGACCTTTTCAAGAGCCGCAATGACTTGCGCCAACCCCTGATCGACAGCTTCACATGCTTTGATTGCGGCATTCAGATCACCTGTATGACCAACCATATCGGGGTTGGCATAATTTGTAACAATCAGGTCATACCCGCCTTCGATGGCTTCGATAAACTTCGCCGTAACCTCTGCGGATGACATTTCGGGCTGTAGATCGTAGGTCGCCACTTTCGGCGAGCTCGGCATAAAGCGGTCCTCACCTAGTTCGGGCGTCTCCTTACCGCCATTCAAAAAGAACGTAACATGCGGGTACTTCTCGGTTTCCGCCAGTCGAAACTGACGGAGCCCTTGCTTGGCGACCCATTCGCCCAGCGTATTTACAATCGCGCGCTTTGGAAAAACCGTGGTCATGTAAGCATTATGCCCGTCAGAGTACTCGACCATGCCCAGCAGTGCTGAAAGCTTCGGGCGCGGTCCTGTCGCGAACTCGGAAAATCCGGGCTCTCCGAGGGCGCGCAGGATTTCACGTGCACGGTCAGCGCGGAAGTTCAGGCAAAAGAAACCGTCGCCATCGTGAATACCGTCATATCCCGTCAATACGGTTGGTGTGACAAACTCGTCAGATTCGGACTGGTTATAGGCGTGATCAACCGCGCCATGGGCGCTGCTGGCTGTTCGGCCCTGCCCGTTGACCATTGCACCATATGCTTCACTGACACGCCCCCAGCGATTGTCGCGATCCATGGCAAAGTACCGCCCGCTCACGGTGACGATGCGTACGTTTTCGGGCAGGCGTTCTTCCAGCTCAGCGATGTAAGTCAGAGCAGACCTTGGCGCGACATCACGCCCGTCCGTCACTGCGTGCAGTGCAACCGGGACACCGGCATCCGTTATGGCAGTGGCTGCGGCAAGGATATGGTTCAGATGACCATGCACCCCACCATCCGAGATCAACCCCATCAGATGTGCAGTACCGCCAACGGACTTAACACTGGCGATGAAAGCTTGCAGAGCTTCGTTTTCAAAGAATGTCCCGTCTTCAATGGAAAGGTCGATCTGGCCCAGGTCCATGGCGACCACACGCCCTGCCCCGATATTGGTGTGCCCGACCTCTGAGTTGCCCATCTGCCCGCTAGGCAGACCCACATCGGGGCCGTGGGTGATCAGGGTTGAATGCGGGCACTCAGACATGATCGCGTCAAACGTCGGCGTGTTTGCCAGATAGGGTGCGTTGGCTTTTGTGTCCTCGGACAGGCCCCAACCATCAAGAATACACAGGACTACAGGTTTGGGGGTGGCCATTGATGTACTCCATTTGCTGCTCTTGGGTCACCTTCTATCCTTTGGACTTCGACGGGTGAACCGCCTTTTGCAATGATGTACAATTATAACCAACACAGAGGTGTTAGTCCTTCAGATAGCTTTGGAAAGGGCGCGCCTTGCGATTGCGGTATTTGACTGTCAGATCCAGTGGTGCATCGTTTTCATCATAAACGCCCAGAACAACACCCCTGCCCCGGCTTTTGGTGCGCATTTCAATCAATTGCTGCTCGGACCGGGTCGTGCGCTGTGACGCCCGCCGCGTCCAGGCGAACAGGTGCTCGTACATTTCGGCGATTACACCGGCATGTTCGGCGCTGTCACCCAGATCGTTCAACTCATCGGGGTCGTTTTCCAGATCGAACAGGATTGGCCGGTACCCACCTTCACAATGGATCAGTTTCCATTTCTTACTTGCGACCATGAACATCACCGCATCGCGGACCGACATGTCCAAAACACTTGCGATTGGCGAAGCCGAGTAGTCATATTCGCAGATCACCACATCGCGTGGCAACGCGTCCACCTCCCCATAAAGGATGGGCAGCAGTGAGTGACCTTCCAGAATATGCGTCGCCACTTCCCCACCAGCCGCGTCAACAAAGGTCGGTGCAAGGTCGATGGATTCTACAAGCGCATCGCTGACAATGCCACGTGTCGCATCCGCCTCGGGCGACGGGTCATAAATGATCAACGGCACTCTGGTTGAGGCATCGTGGAAAAAGGTCTTTTCCCCCATCCAGTGATCGCCCAGAAAATCGCCGTGGTCTGATGTCAACACGATCATCGTGTTTTCCATCCGCCCGGTTCTCTCCATCCAGTCCAACAGGCGGCCCATCTGATCATCGGCTTGCTTGATCAGCCCCATATAGGCCGGGATAACCGCCTCACGCACGTCCTGCCGCGAGAAGGTCTGGCCGATCTTTGTGTCCATGAAGGCTTTGAGCACGGGATGCGCATTCTGACGTTCCGCCTCGGATCGCACCACAGGCAATACATGTTCCGGCCCATACATCGAGGCGTATGGGTCCGGTACGATGTACGGCCAATGCGGCTTGATAAAGCTCAGATGACAGCACCACGGGCCATCATGCGTTTCCATGAACTCGATCCCGCGCCCGGTCAGATAGGGCGTTTCGCTGTCTTCCTCGGCAATATTCGCGGCTTCGGGTGAATTCTTCAGAAACCAGCCAGACAGAACGTTCCCATCCGCATCCAGTCCGGAATTGGCAAAGTCATGCCAGGGATTGTCACTCTCATACCCCTTTGCTTTCAGGAACTTGTTGTATTCCTTTGCCCCGTCCGGGTCATAATACCCATCCGGACCTTCGGGCAGCATACCGTCATCCCGTTCATATACGTCAAACCCACATTCGGCGACGCGCGCACCTATCAAGCTGTCAGGTTCCAGACCAAGCCGCGCCATCCCTTCGGCGTCTGCACGCATATGGGTTTTGCCGACCAGCCAGCAATCCATCCCCGCCTTACGCAGGTGATCACCCATCGTTATCTCGCCGACTTTCAACGGAATTCCGTTCCACGACGCGCCGTGAGAATGCACATAGCGCCCTGTGTAGGTGGACATGCGAGAGCTGCCGCAGATCGGTGATTGGATATAGGCGCGGTTGAAGCGCACGCCTTTGGCAGCCAGACGATCGATATTTGGAGTATGCAGATGTGGATGGCCGTAGCAGCTCAGATAATCCCAGCGCAGCTGGTCGAACATGATGAACAGGATGTTTTTTGCCTTGGCCAAGTTGACGCCCTTCCCCAAAAGTCACGAGGGCCTAGTTAGCCCCTTCTGTCCGCAGAACGAAGCAAAACCTGCGTCAGGCCTGACGGTCCATTTGTTCCAGCATCTTCTTGGCGCGTTTACATTGCAGCTTGTCGCGCAGTGGGCTGTCGGGGTCGATGTCTTTTTGGCAGACAACGCATTTGTCAGCGCCCGAGATCGCGTTTAGACCACCGCAGCTGCCTTTGATGGTCTTTCCCATCAGCATGACACCCAATGACATGCCCACCATGACGAGAGCGAGAAGAATGAAGGCCAGAATAAAGGTACTCATCTCAGCTCCAACAGTCAGTTCAATCCCAGCGCGTCTTTGAACGCCGCACTATGGGCAGTGATATAGGCATCTTCGCCGCCTGTCACATCCCGCGAGATGAAATACACGGCAAGTTTATGCTCCTCCGCCAAAGCAAGACCCTTTTCCTGACCCAAAGCCAGCATGGCTGTTGCCCAGGCATCGGCCATCATCGCGTTTTCGGCCAGCACGGTAACCGAGGTGGTGCGATGCGTGATCGGGTGGCCTGTTGTCGGATCGATGATATGCGAATAGCGCACTCCATCCTGTTCAAAGAAATTCCTGTAATCGCCCGAGCTGGCCATGCCCCGATCATCCAGTGAAACAACCAGTTGGATGGTTTGCGAACCCGTTTCAGGTTTCTCGATACCAATGAGCCACGCTTCGCCCTCGTCATTCTTACCTTTGGCCACAAGATCGCCGCCAATTTCGACCAGATAGTTTTCGATGCCAGCGGCCTGCAAGGTTTCCGCAACAGCGTCAATTCCATAGCCTTTTGCAATCGCGGACAGGTTAATGCCCACACTGGCGTTTGACTTGGCAAGCGTACCAGCATGTGTATCGAGCTTCAGCAAGCGGCCCTGACCTACACCGTTCAGCGCTGCGTTGATATCGGCATCAGATGGCACCGGGTCCTCGGGTTTGCGTGGGCCAAAACCCCAAAGTTCGATCAAAGGGCCGAGGGTTACGTCGAAAATGCCACCGGATTTCGCGTGCACTTCGTTCGCCGCCGAAAGAACCAGCGCAAATTCGTCGGAAACAGGCATTGGATCTGTGCTGGACGACGCGGAAAAAACGGAAACTTCCGAGTTCGGATCCCAATTGGACATCTTGGCATTCACAGCTGCCAACTTATCACTGACGGCCGCAGCCAGTGCGTCTTCGTCAAGGTCTTCGCCAATTGCGGTGATATTGTAGGTCGTGCCCATTGTCTCACCGGACAGACGGACCACTTCGGGTTCCTTGTCAAAAAGACAGCCTGAAAGAAGGGTGAAAAAGGCCAGTATGGGCAAAAGACGCATTGGGCGTTCTCCGGGACATTCTGTGCCCGGCATATGACAGCGGTCCCTGCCAGAGTCAAATTGGCATTACAGTTTCAGCGGAAGGAAACCCAACAGTAAAAGACCAGTTCCGGCCGGAATACCAAACAACCACGCGCGTTTGCGCCACCCGGGCTGCTGTTGCTTCCACGCCATACGAAAGTTGTGACCGCACACAACAGCCGCAAAGAAGATCAGCGCGGCAACCGGGGGCGTAAGATAGAGTTCATTCAAAGGCTTAAGCTCCCTTTGCTGACCTGCGTTCGGCCAACTCGTGCAATTGTACCCTATACAGGTCGTTTAGCTGCGCTAAGGTGAAAGGGAAAGACTTTGCAAGAACCAAAAGGAGATTGCCCATGGCTCCAACCTCTTACCAGTCGCCGTCGCGCGGTGACAAGGCTGACAAGACAACCTACAGCCAATCAGCGGAATCAAACCTGTCGCATTCGCAGACGACCGTGGCCAAGTTGCTTGAGGGTAAAGGGGATGCGGTGTTTTCGGTGCGGCCTAATGATACCATCCATTCGGTGGTGAACACGCTCAAGGAAAAGCGGATTGGCGCTGTTCTGGTGACAGATCAGAACGGGGCATTGCAAGGGATCTTGTCGGAACGCGACATCGTGCGTCGCATGGCCGATACGCCCGGACAGACCCTGCCACAGTCGGTCGAAGACCTGATGACCAGGGATGTAAAGGCCTGTACGCCCGAGGATACGCTGAATGACGTGCTGAAAACCATGACCGAAGGGCGTTTCCGTCATATGCCGGTTCTGCGTGATGGCAATTTGTGCGGTGTCATCACTATCGGTGACGTGGTGCATTTCCGTCTGAGGGAATTGGAGTATGAAGCGCTTCGCATGAAGCAGATGATCGTAGGATAGTTTCAACCGGTTGAAAAAAACCTGACACTGCCGCCGTCTATTTCAGCGGCAGTTAATCTGCCTGAGGCAAAGGCACCTGTATCGATCGACACAACCCGGTTTCTAACCTGGGGGTGGCTTACAATAGTATGACCGTGAACAACCCATTGCGCGTCGCTGCGTGCAAGCCGTGGAAACATCGGATGACCCCAAAGACAGATCTGGCGATCCTGGGATTGAATGGATTGCCGCGGATCAAGTGCCGCGTGGACAAAGGTGACGTTGCCCCTAGTCCAGGTCAGCGGCAGATTTGCAAGCCAGTCCAGCAAGCTGTCGCCCATCTTGTGCCGCAGACGCTCTGCCAGTTCAGGCAGATGCTTGCCACTATCCAACTCGTCGGGACATTCGAGACCGAAAGATGCCAAAGTTTCCGTTCCGCCGTTATGAAACCAAAGCCTGGCGTATCGTTCCGGGTCGTTTACAAATTGCAGCAGCATCTCTTCGTGATTGCCAAGCAGGCATTGCACCCGCCCGTCTGACGCCTCACTCAGGTGATGCAAATGCCGCAGTACCTGCGCGCTGTATGCCCCCCGATCGATGTAATCGCCCAGAAAGACCAGCGGGCTTTGATCGTCGAGTCGTGGCAAAACCGCCTGAAGCAAATCAAGACGGCCGTGAATATCACCGACAGCTGTCACCTTTTCCGCGGGTGCCACGTCGCATGGCATCGCATTGGTGCTTTCCTTCGCCGCGGATTGGAACCGCCGTCTGATCCAGTCTTTTATCATGGCATTTGATCCCTACCCGCCCTGCGTAGTGGTCGCAATCAACAACTGTTTGAGTAGGCAAGGTGTTGACCACGAGCCTTAGATTGTCCGATATGGCCCGCAGGATGTTCGCAAGCAGTTGATCTGATGATAGGATCAACGCCTTTCGATCAGCGATGAATTTGCAGTGAGTTCTGAGGGTTTTATGAAACGAGTTTTGATTACAGGTTCTGCCGGGTTCATCGGATTCCATCTGGCCAAATTGCTTCTGGCAAAAGGGTTTCAGGTACATGGCTATGACGGGATGACCGACTATTATGATGTGACCCTGAAACAGCGTCGACATCAGATACTGCTTCAAACCCCAGGATTTACGGCAACTGAAGACCGTTTGGAAAACTTTGACCGTCTTGTGCAGGTCGCTGAGGAGTTTCAGCCCGATGTCATCGTCCATCTGGCCGCGCAGGCAGGCGTGCGGCACAGCCTTGAATATCCTCGCAGCTATATCGAGTCGAACGTTGTGGGCACGTTCAATGTGATGGAAATCGCGCGTCAGCACAAAGTGGAACACCTTTTGATGGCGTCGACCTCATCAATCTACGGTGCAAACGAGGACATGCCGTTCATCGAAACAGAAAAAGCCGACACCCAACTGACGATCTACTCCGCCACCAAAAAGGCGAATGAGGCGATGGGGCATTCCTATGCCCATCTGTGGGATTTGCCGACCACCATGTTTCGATTTTTTACCGTTTACGGCACTTGGGGGCGCCCCGATCTGGCCTATTTCAAATTCGTCGCTGCGATACTGGATGGCAGACCAATCGACATCTACAATCATGGCGACATGTATCGCGACTTCACGCATGTAGAAGACCTTGTGCGTGGGATCAGGTTGCTGATCGATGTTCCGCCGGTCCGCCCGACCAGCCGCGCGGATATCGAAGATGGTGACAGCTTGTCGCCCGTTGCACCGTACCGCATCGTCAACATTGGCAACGGAGACAAGGTGCGTCTGATGGATTTCATAGAAGCCATCGAAGAGGCTGTTGGCCAGAAAGCGGTCAAAAACTTTATGCCAATGCAGATGGGCGATGTTCATGCCACTTGGGCTGACAATCGGCTGCTGCAGCGACTGACGAATTATCGCCCGCAGACCGACCTGAAAGACGGCATTGCCCAATTCGTCGATTGGTACCGGGACTATTATGGAAAATAGGTCGACCTGGCGCCGGAATGAAAAAACCGGCGCACTCAGCGCCGGTTTCATTAGTTACCCGCCAAAATCGTCGAGCATGATGTCTTCGCGATCCACGCCCAGATCCAGCAGCATGTTGATTACTGACTGGTTCATGATTGGCGGTCCACACATGTAGTATTCGCAATCTTCAGGTGCCGGGTGGTTCTTGAGGTATTCTTCGAACAGAACGTTGTGGATGAAGCCGGTATAGCCTTTCCATTCATCCTCGGGCTGGGCATCCGACAGAGCGACATGCCATTCGAAATTGTCGAACTCTTCCGCCAGTTGGTCGAAATCCTCGACAAAGAACATCTCTTTCTTGGACCGCGCACCGTACCAGAAGCTGATCTTGCGGTCGCGGTTCTCAAGGCGTTTGAGCTGGTCAAAGATGTGGCTGCGCATCGGTGCCATACCGGCACCACCACCGATGAAGACCATTTCCTTCTTGGTTTCACGTGCGAAAAACTCACCAAACGGACCCGAGATTGTGACTTTGTCGCCCGGCTTCAGGTTAAAGATGTAGGACGACATCTGTCCCGCCGGAATTCCTTCTGAGCCCGGAGGCGGTGAAGCAACCCGAACATTAAGCATGATCATGCCCTTTTCATCCGGATAGTTGGCCATCGAATAAGCGCGCTCGATAGGTTCGTTCACAACCGACTCGTATTGCCACAGATTGAAGCGATCCCAATCCTCGCGATATTCTTCCTGCACGTCGAAATCGGTGTATTTCAACTGATGAGCAGGCGCTTCGATCTGGATGTAGCCCCCGGCACGGAAGTTCACATCCTCGCCTTCGGGCAGGTCCAGAGTAAGCGCCTTGATAAAGGTCGCAACGTTGTCGTTCGAGCGAACTGTGCATTCCCATTTCTTGACGCCAAAGACCTCTTCTGGAACCTCGATTTCCATGTCCTGTTTCACCGCTACCTGACAGGACAGACGGTTGCCACAGGATGCTTCGCGCTTTGTGATGTGACTTTCTTCGGTCGGCAGGATCGAACCGCCACCCGAATGCACTTTCACGCGGCACTGGGCACAGGTACCACCACCACCGCAGGCTGACGGAACAAACAGTTTTTCGGCCGCCAATGTTTGCAGCAGTTTGCCACCAGCCGGAACCGAGATAGTCTTTTCACCGTTGATGGTGATGTTGACGTTGCCGGTCGACACCAGCTTGGAACGTGCAGCCATAATGATGGCCACCAGCGCCAGAACGATCAGGGTGAACAGGACAACGCCGAGCGAAAAGGTTTCCATTCTCTCGCCCCCCCTTACAATTTCACGCCCGAGAAGGACATAAAGGCCATCGCCATAAGCCCGGCGGTGATAAAGGTGATGCCCAGCCCCTGAAGCCCGTCCGGAACATCCGAGTATTTGAGCTTTTCGCGCACGCCTGCCATCGCGGTGATCGCCAGCGCCCAGCCGAAACCGGATGAGATGCCATAGGTGGTTGCCTCGGCAAAATTATAGTCGCGTTCGACCATGAACAGCGAACCACCCAGAATGGCGCAGTTTACAGTGATCAAAGGCAGGAAGATCCCCAGCGCGTTATAGAGCGGCGGGAAATATTTATCGAGGATCATCTCGAGGATCTGAACCATCGCTGCGATAACGCCGATATAGGAAATCAGCCCGAGAAAGGTCAGATCCACGTCCGGGAACCCGGCCCATGCCAATGCACCCGGTTTCAGCAGGAAGGACAGCAACAGGTTGTTGGCGGGCACGGTGATGGCCTGCACCACCATGACTGATATTCCCAGCCCGATGGCAGTCGAAATCTTTTTCGACACGGCGATGAAGGTACACATGCCAAGGAAAAAGCTGAGCGCGAGGTTTTCGATAAAGACGGCCTTCACGGCCAGAGAGATAAGCCCTTCCATCAGTGCGCCTCTACCTGCTGGATTTTGTATTCACGTTCTTCGACCTGGTTCGGCTTCCACGTGCGGAAAGCCCAGATTAGCAGGCCGATCACAAAGAACGCCGACGGCGGCAGCAGCAACAGGCCGTTGGGCACGTACCACCCGCCATTGTTGACCGTTTGCAGGATTGTCACCCCGAACAGGCTGCCCGAACCGAACAGTTCGCGGATGATGCCCACCAGCATCAGGATCAGGCCATAGCCCATGCCGTTGCCCAAACCGTCGATGAACGATGCTACCGGCGGATTTTTCATAGCGAATGCCTCGGCTCGGCCCATAACGATACAGTTGGTGATGATCAGGCCGACGAACACAGACAAAGTCTTGGAAATCTGAAAGGCATACGCCTTGAGGATCTGATCCACCAAAATCACAAGCGAAGCGATGATCACCATCTGCACGATGATTCGGATCGAACCAGGAATCTGGTTTCGCAAAATCGAAATGAACATCGACGAAAACGCGGTCACAAAGGTCACCGCCAGCGCCATCACAAAGGCCACCTGCAACGACGAAGTCACCGCCAGAGCCGAACAGATGCCCAGCACTTGCAGGGTGATTGGGTTGTTGTCGACAAGGGGGTCGACCAACAGCTCTTTCTTGGTCTGAGACATCAGATCTCTCCTGCTTGCAGCTTGGCCAGGAACGGAGCGTAACCCGCGTCACCCATCCAGAATCTCACCAGGTTGTCGACACCGACAGTGGTCAGGGTCGCACCTGCCAGGGCGTCGATGTAATAGTCGGGCCCGGCCGCAGGCTGCGACTTGGCGACGGTGATCTGCAACACTCCCGCGTCGTCGCGCAGCTTCTTGCCGTTCCACAACGTCTTCCAGCGCGGGTTGTCCACCTCGGCACCCAGACCAGGCGTTTCACCATGCTGATAGAATTGCAGGCCGAAAATGTCGTTGCCGTTCTTTTCCAGCGCGATGAAGCCATAAAGCGTGGACCACAACCCATAGCCATGCAGCGGCAGGATCACCTTGTCCAACGCTCCGCTGTCGTCGCGCAGCAGATAGATGACCCGATACTTTGCCTTGCGACCAATGCCTGCGGGGTCATCGTCAAGGGCAACACTTAATTCCGGATCACCGGCAGCGGCCAGATCGTCAAAGGTGGCTGGGTCGAACTGATCGTCCGCAAATTCGCCCGTCGCCAGATCCAGAACATGCGGCTCGAACGCGGCAAAGGCCTGGCTGACATCAATGCCGGGTTCATACACCCCCGCCACCTGCAGAATGTTGACCTGCTTGTCCTTCAGCTTGTTGGCCTCCTGCACCGGGCGCAAGCTGACTGCGGCGGCAGACACGATCATCGAGGCAACGAGACAGACTGCAACAGCAATAAAGATTGTTTTGCCAACTGAATCTGGCGAGGCCGCCAGAAAACGGGCAATCGCGCCCTTGCGTTCAGGGGATTGCGTATCAGACATGGCGACGCGCCCTCCGTTTGATGTTGGCCTGAACGACAAAATAGTCGATCAGCGGTGCAAAGACGTTGCCGAACAGTATGGCCAGCATCATACCTTCGGGGAAGGCTGGGTTGATCACACGTATCAACACAACCATGACACCAATCAGTGCACCATAGATATAGCGCCCGACATTGGTGTGGCTTGCCGAGACCGGCTCGGTCACCATGAAAGCCAGACCAAAGGCGTAACCGCCCAACACGACATGCCAGTACCATGGCATTGCGAACATCGGGTTCGTCTCGGACCCGATCAGGTTCAACAGCCAGGTGAACGCAATTGTGCCCGCCAGACATCCCAAAATCAGCCGATAGTTGGCAATCTTGGTGATCAGCAGGAAGGCCAGACCGATCATGCAGGCCAGAGTCGAGGTTTCCCCGATACTGCCCTGAATGGTGCCGTAAAACGCGCTCCACCAGGTGATACCGTCAGCGGCCAGTGCCTGGTAGCCTTCGGCAGCCGACACAGCCAGAGCCGTCGCCCCGGAAAACCCGTCGACCGGGGTCCAGACAGCATCGCCCGACATCTGCGCGGGATAGGCAAAATACAAAAACGCCCGCCCCACCAAGGCAGGGTTGAGGAAATTCTTACCAGTGCCGCCGAATACCTCTTTGCCGATCACGACACCAAAGATAATCCCCAGGGCAACCTGCCACAGGGGTGTGGTTGCAGGCATGATCAGGGCGTAAAGCATCGAAGTGACAAGAAAGCCTTCATTCACCTCGTGGCCGCGGACCGTTGCGAAAATGACTTCGAAAATACCGCCTGCCACCAACGTGACGAAATAGATCGGCAGGAAGTACATGAGCCCGTGCATGACATTGGCAAAGATGCTGTCCGGACTAAGAGAAATGCCAAAAACCTGAAGAATTGCAATCCGCCAGCCGGTCGCAGACTCTGGGCCAAGCGCGGCAATGGCCGAATTTGCCTGATAACCGGTGTTCCACATTCCCCATAGGATGCAGGGAATAGTAGCAATCACGACATATGTCATGATCCGCTTCATATCCACGTAAGACCGCGCATGAGGAGCAACAGTGGTTACGGTTTTCGGAGTGTAGATGAAGCTTTCCACCATCTCGTAGATCGGAAAAAGCTTCTCGTACTTGCCGCCCTTGGTAAAGTTCGGCTCGATCCGGTCAAAGAAGTTACGCAATCCCATTCGGATCAGCCCTCCTTTTCAATCTTGTTCAGGCAGTCGCGCAGCGCCAGCCCGTATTCGTATTTCGCCGGACAGGCAAAGCCCACAAGGCCCAGATCCTCTTCGTCCAGTTCAAGCGCACCCAGTGCCTGAGCTGTATCCGTATCCATCACCAGCAAGGCCCGAAGCAATTGTGTGGGCAGGTAATCCTGCGGCATCAGCTCTTCGAACACACCTGTCGGCACCATCGCGCGGCGGCCACCGTTCAAGTTGGACGTGAAAGCATAGAGTTTTCTGGAAAAGGCCGAGCCCAATACAGGCTGGACGGAATACTTGGAAGGCATTGGTCGGATCCAGCCCATCGGAATCTGATCGTGATCCTCTTGGATGATACAGATTTGACGGGCAAACCGCCCCAGATATGCGGTCGGCCCGTCGGCATGTTGACCCGACAGGATCGAACCCGAGATAATGCGGGGCGTTCCGTCCACACTTACCTCACCTCGTGTCAAGTCGTCCGTGGACGCGCCCATCACGGTGCGGATCAAACGCGGCTGACGCGCACCGGGCCCGGTCAAGGCGATCACAACACTCGGATCCAGACGCCCGGTCTGCATCAGGCGGCCAATCGCGATGGTGTCCTGATAACCGATAGTCCAGACTCGCTTTTCCCCCGCAATCGGTTCGAGGAAGTGAATATGCGTTCCGGCCAAACCAGATGGATGTGGACCGGAAAACGCCACGGCCTCGACACCGGCAACATCCGCGCCGGGGATCGTGTCGCCTTGTTTCTGGCAAAGATAGGTTTTGCCCTCGGTCAGCTTGCTGATTGCTGCCAACCCAGCGGCAAAGGCCTCGGGTGCCTCGGCAATGATCGTGGCGGCATCAGCCGCCAAAGGGTCACTGTCCATGGCGGTCACGAAAATCGCGTTCGGCTTGGCACCGGGTTCCGGCATTTTCGAATAAGGCCGCGTGCGGAATGAAGTCCATAGACCAGTGGCGCACAGTTTTGCAGTCACGCCTTCGGCGCTGTGCGCATCGCCCACGCTCGAAAAATCCAAGCCCGTGTCATTGGCGTCGGACACTTCGATGACGACGCTCTGCAACACCCTGCGGGCACCCCGGTTGATGGCAACAATCTTGCCAGTCACCGGTGCAACCATCATCGCGTCAGGCGCATCTTTGTGACAAAAGAGCGGCGTACCCCGCTCGACACTATCACCTTCCTGCACCAGCATCCTTGGCTTCAGGCCAATGTAATCCCCACCCAGAACGCCAACGGTCGAATATTCCGGACCCGGATGAATGGTTTGGTCGGGAGCGCCTTCCACTGGCAGGTCCAACCCTTTTTTAAGTTTGAAAGTTTGCATGCCGCTACGTTCTTCCAAGCCTCTTTCCTGCGCCAGCCCTGCCGACACCCTTTAGGGGTCATGCAATAACGCGGTTTTTTCCGGTGCCCATCGCAAAAGCGTCGAAACGGGTCCAAATTCCGCAGGCGTATTTCTGATCACGGACCCTTTACGCGCGGATGCCCGCAAACGCAAACCTGTTACCGCCGAAAGTTAAGATCAAACTGCAAAATCTTGGAGTTTTCCCTCAAGATGGCCAAAAATACGGGTCAAAATTGCGTGTCGCGCCCGCTGAACTTCCAGTGTAAGCAACCGGAATGAAAAAAGACACAGACTTCGAAATCTTTCTGATTGCCACCCCGGGCCTTGAAGCCCCCCTCTGTGCCGAGGCGCAGTCCAACGGGTTCGCTCAGGTCAAGACGATTCCAGGGGGTGTCATTTGCCGTGGTTCGCGGTCCGAGGTCTGGCGCGCCAACCTGACCTTACGCGGTGCAAACAAGGTTCTGGTTCGTCTGGGCAGTTTTCCTGCCGTGCATCTAGCCCAATTGGACAAACGTGCGCGCAAATTTCCGTGGGGCGAGTTCCTGCGCTCCGATGTTCCGGTCAAAGTCGAGGCCACCAGCCGCAAATCCAGAATATATCATGCCGGTGCCGCACGGCAGAGAGTTGAACAAGCGATATCCGAAACTCTGGGCGCTCCGATATCTTCCGACGCCGATGTCAGGATCTTGCTGAGAATCGAAAAGGACATCTGTACGATATCGGTCGACAGCTCGGGAGAGCTTTTGCACAAGCGTGGTCATAAAGAAGCAATTGCCAAAGCGCCAATGCGCGAAACGATGGCAGCCATGTTTCTGCGTGACTGCGGATTTAGCGGCAATGAACCGGTGTTGGACCCGATGTGCGGTTCGGGTACTTTCGTGATCGAAGCCGCCGAGATTGCCCTGGGGCTGCGCCCTGGTCGGTCCCGCAGTTTTGCGTTTGAAAACCTTGCGGGCTTCGACCCTGACCGCTGGCAAGACATGCGCAGCGAGTCAGAGGTCGCTGAGTGTTTTTTCACCTTCTGTGGCTCTGACCGCAACGCCGGAGCTATCGAAGCCGCAACAGCCAACGCCCATAGAGCGCAGGTTAACGCCAACACGCGTTTTCAACAGCTTTCCGTCAGTGACATCAAACCCCCTGCGGGACCCGCCGGGCTGGTCATTGTGAACCCTCCCTACGGAGCGCGAATTGGAGATGAAAAGCGTCTGCGCTCTGTCTACGGAGCCTTGGGTAAATCTTTGATGAGCCGGTTTCAAGGATGGCGTGTCGGGATTGTGACCAGCGCCCCGGCCCTAGCTCGGGCGACCCGCCTGCCTTTGCTGGCACCCGGTCCGGTGGTAGACCACGGAGGCACCAAGATTCGCCTGTACAAAACGGACGCTCTGCCATGAGAGTCGCGTGACTTGCCTAGCCCATCCGATACCGGTTCAAAGACGGCAGATTCAGATGACCGCTTCTCAAAATCCTCTTGCGCATCGGAAAAGCCCCGTATAGATCACCCGCCACGGTCGGAGTGTAGCTCAGCCTGGTAGAGCACTGTCTTCGGGAGGCAGGGGCCGGAGGTTCGAATCCTCTCACTCCGACCAGTAAAACAAGGTGCCCAAAGGTGCCTTTGTTGTTTGCCGCTGATCGGCCGCAACGATATCCACAATGTTTCGTGTGCCGGATGTGCTCAGTTCGTTTGCAAGCGCCAGCTACCTACCACGCAGACGTACCTCATATCTTCCAGTCATTGATCCCTGCGGCCTTCTTAACCTCCTCTGGGCTTACGTGACTCATGCGCTTTTTCCAATGCCAAAGTCGTTCCTGTGATGTACGTGCCTGGGTTTAAGTTATCCCCGGCGATTTTGAGATCACCGACGCGATACATCAACTTGGCAACCTCGACAAAAAGACTTGAGGCCACATTGTTAACGCTGTTTTGGCCAGTATCGCCTGCCAAAACAGGCCGGACGGCGTTGTTATCTGCCTCTAGGTTCGAAAACCGCGAGTTTACGTCGCCAAAATCCACAAGCCGCCCGCTGACGGATGCTGTGTCGGCTGGCTGGGAGTAAATTCCCCATCCGTCTCAGGGCATACCCTATCTCCAATGGGTTAAGCCCAGCAAAAGCAGGGTTTTTGGATCATTTGTTGATTTCGGCCAAGTTATCTTCCCGTGGAGGAAGTCAGTGGTCGTCTTCAGATGTTTGCCACGCCTTTCGGCAATAGGACAAGTTCTCGATTCCTATAGAATGACACGTTATGGTCGTTAATGGCCTTTGCGTGCGCCATGGCTCGACCTCTCGCGTAAGAATTAACGTTTTCAGCCTTCACTATTTCAAATTCACACATTTCCAGTAGTGCAACCAAGCCTGAGAGGTTGGGCGCAAAGACGTTGGTGAAATCACCGCCCAATTCCCCACGGGGGTAGATTTGCATGATCGGCTCCTTATTGACTTTTGGAGCTATTTCTTGAAGCGAAGCCGGGTTTTTGAGGCTATCTGTTAGAAAGTAATCGTCAATAGACGCTGTTTCAAAGAAGGCAGAACCCTCATCACGCAAGACTGAGCGCACGTTGTCAATCGCCTTTGAGCCCAATCCAAACAAATCACCCATTACAGCCCGCCCGGTTTGCGTTCCGCTGCTGCCAATTGGCCAATTGCGCGCGATAAGCAGCTTGTTCCAGTCCAACCCGTTCAACATTTGCGATCTGCGCGGGATCCCTGCGGTTTTCTTAACCTCCTCTGGACTTATGGACTGATAAGGAAAGCCCGATTCACCAATGGAAAAGATGCGCACTTTTAAGGGTGTCAGAGGTGTGCGATTGGATCGAAGACAAGAAATCCGGCAGCGAGTGAACAAGGGGCCAGTTGGGGGCGCTGAAGCAAACTAGAAACTTAAATTTTCAAAACTTCAATTCATCAAAATGGTGCGGGTGGAGGGACTTGAACCCCCACGCCTTGCGGCGCCAGAACCTAAATCTGGTGCGTCTACCAATTTCGCCACACCCGCAACTCAGCGCCGCAGCGCTGGATTGAAGCGGTCAATAACAAAGCTTGCTTCCGAGCGCGAGGGGTAAAATACATGTATCGCCAAGTTTGTAGATCCTCTGATGAGATATGGGGCAACCACGCTATCTTATGAAAATGTATAGCCCCAAGAGGCTCGTCAGTGGAAAGTTGATGGGAACATCAGTGGCCGTGAAACCCGATATCCTGCGGGACAATGTCCACGCTATTTAGGAAGAGCTCTTCATTCGTGCCGAAGTTAAAAATTGACCCAGCTAGCCTGCGAAATATCGCTCTTACGTTGACCAAAGTCCTAGAAAAAGCCGACAGCTTGTTGTCAGATCACCAATGGCGAACATGGAAATCCTACTTCATTGCCCTTGCGCGTTCATAGTTGAATCCATGGGAGGAGGCGCGGGATTACTCGCCACGACACCCCAGAAAACGCATCTGCGACCCTTTCCAACTCAGAGAGCAACTTCAGGTTTCTGAAACAACAAGAATAACTTATCCGACTAAAGTGCCCTTCAGGGCCACACAGATTATTGAATAACCCGCACCGTCAGGTTCAGGCAATTGTGTTCCGCCGGTCTCCGCTCGGTTTCATACAGTAGGTGCGGAATGGCTCTTGCGTCATAGGCATTCCCGCGCAGGTTGAGGCATTCTCAAGAGAACTCCACCACAAAGCTGCCACATTTCAAACGCCAAAAAATCTTATTCACGTCAAAATAAGACCGCCTTGAAGGGTCTTGTTGTTTAGCAGGAGTTAATGAGTCTTTTTTGCCACTTTGGCGCCGGTACGAGTTTCCTGCTCAACTCCAGTACAAGGTTTACTGCTGTGACCGATCTGAATCCCTCCGCTACTGCCGAGCAAGAGGCTGTCTTCTTTGCTCGCGAAAGCTTTCTTGGCGAACTCAAGATCCTGAACCGGGACCACCCGAACACGGGCTTTGGGATATCGCTCCGAACCCATTCCGGAGACCACTACCTGCTGGCCAATGCGCGTATGCCATTGCCCGCGGTCAAATCCGAGGGTTTCCCGACCGGACGCCGCGTTGCGTGCCTTGAAAACGGCGATCGCTTCAGCTCGATCGAAGTGCTGGCTGACGCCAAGGCTTACGAAACCATCAGCCCGCGCGCCGAGGCTGACATTCTGGGCAACGCTTTGGACCTGATCGCACGTATCGACACGCTGACAGGAATTCCAACGGGCCGTCCTTCGCATGAACCCCGCATCGCAGCTACGGGAACCGGAGGTTAAGCATGGCGCGCAATGATCACCTGTTGTCTGTAGGCAACGAAGCTCTGGCGCCAATGACTTCGGCAATGTCATCACTGACGGCGCAGATTGATCAATTGACTGAGGTGGCTGATGCGCGCTCCTCGGCACGTCTGGCAACACTCAAGACCCGGATGGAAAACTTCACCGCCAGCATCACTATGGTCGGTCAGGTAAAAGCGGGCAAATCATCGATTGTAAACATTCTTGCGGGGCGCCCATCTTTGCTTCCGTCGGATGTGAACCCGTGGACGTCGGTCGTCACAACCCTGAATATCAACACGCGTCCACCGGGCGATACCAAGGCCAAGTTCACCTTCTTTGAGCAGGAAGAATGGGACAATCTGATGGTCGGGGGCGGCCGGTTGGGCGAACTGGCCAACCGAGCCGGTGCAGATGACGAGATGGAGGACATTCGCCGTCAGATCGGCGAGATGAAAGCAAAGTCGGAAGAGCGTCTTGGAAAGCACTTCGATCTGATACTTGGCCAAAGCCACCAATACGATCACTTCGATGAAGAACTGATCCAAAGATATGTCTGCCTGGGCGATGAGGACGACCCGGATATCAATCCAAAAACAGGCCGGTTCGCAGATGTGACCAAGTCGGCCGAGTTGTACATGGATATCCCTCAGTACCCGATTGCGCTGAAGCTTTGTGATACGCCGGGTGTCAACGATACCTTCATGGTGCGTGAACAGATTACCCTGCGCAGCCTGCGCGGGTCCGAAGTCTGTGTTGTGGTGCTTGCCGCAAGCCAAGCCCTGACCACCATGGACATGGCCTTGATGCGGATCATCGCCCAATTTGAGAACCGCCAGATTGTCCTGTTTGTGAACCGGATTGACGAGTTGTCAGACCCGGTCAATCAAGTCCCCGAAATCCGCGACCGGATTCTGGATACTCTGAAACAGAACAACATCGACGCAAAGACAAGTGTCGTGTTCGGCAGTGCCTTGTGGGCCGAGGCAGCGCTGACCGGGAACCCCGAAATTCTGAACGAGGAATCCCGCGAAGCACTCAATACATTTTACCTCGCTGCCGGGTTCGGTGATCAGGCCCCCTCGCTGGATAAAATCTGGGCATTGTCCGGTTTGCCTGACCTGCTGCTGGCGATAAACGAGCGTATTGCAGAAGGTGCCGGAACAAGGCTGATGGATCGGGTTCGCCATCGTGCCCGCAACATCGCCAGCCAGATTCGTGCCACCGCCGTGGCAAAGACTCTGTCAGAGGGTGAAGGCGTTGCGCGTGATCTTGACGGTGTTTCTCCGGAAGATGCAATTGCGAAAGTTTCTGCGGAATATGAAAAGAAAGCAGCCGAACTGACCAATGCATTACGCGACAAAGTATTGGAGCGCCTGAACTCAGCCGAGGCGAATTTTGTGAAGCGCGCCACGGATTCTCTGATCGCGCACCTTGAAAAGAATGGCGAGCAAGGCACGTGGCAATACGACCCTGCTGGATTGAGGACTTTGCAAAAAGCCGCTTATTTCAGTTTTGCCCGCGCAATGCGTAAGGATGCTGGCGCGCTCTACTCAACTGCGGCTGCGGATGTCGAAGCGCTGTATCACAAAATTCTTGGCAACCACCTGGGCGAATTCAGCATCGAAGCACCTATCGTGCCGCGCGTTCCACCACCATTGGGGATCGGCCGGACGATCGCTCTGGACTTGCAAAGTACCTGGTGGCGGCGCTGGTGGCAAAAGCGCAAAGGTTTTGAAGCATACGCTGCCGATTACACACGCCTGATCGCGTCCGAGGCGAATTCGATCACCAAGGATATCGAGGAAAACCAGATTGCGGCCGTGTTGGAAAACGTCCGCGCTATTCTGGCGGATTTCATGCGGGAACAGAAGGAAACGTTGCTGAGCATCTCATCATCAGCAGACAAAAACTCCAGCCAGACCTCGGCAGCGATGGCGGGCCTGCAACCTCAGAAATCGCGAGACGAGATTCTGGGTGACATCCTGAAAGACCTAAGCAACGAAGCGGCATAAGTAGAAAAATGGCAAAAGATTCACAAACACGCTTTGTTTCACCGAAAGCATGGGAACGTATCGAGCAGTGGTCCCGCCGCAAACCGGTTTTCGCTTTGATGGGTGAATTCAGCGCTGGCAAATCCACACTGATGAACTTTTTACTGCGAACGCAAACCTTGCCAACGCAGGTTACTGCAACCCAGTTACCACCGGTCTGGTTTAGCTGGGGCAGTGAAAAACCATATATCAAGCGGCATGACGGAAGCATTGAGCCAATCGAACTGGATCAGCTTGAGACTGTTGGCGTCAACGACGCGCAGTTCATTCGTATCTTCCTTGAGGCAGATATTCTGGAAGCCGTCGATCTGATCGACACCCCCGGCATCTCGGACCCCAAAATTTCGACAGATGTCTGGCAGCGCGCAGTCGGGCAGGCAAACGGCGTCATTTGGTGCACCCATGCGACGCAAGCCTGGCGCGAAACCGAACGTGCAACGTGGGTTTCGCTGCCGGACCGCTTGCAACACAACTCGCTGCTGTTGGTGACGCGGGCGGATGCACTAAACCTTAAAGACCGTCAAAAGGTTCTGCGACGCGTCAATCGCGAAGCCGGACATCTGTTCAACCGGTCCATTTTGTTTTCCGCCCGGGATGCGATCAATGCCCGTGACAAGACTGGCGACGCCGAAATGTGGTCGCGCAGCGGCGGCGGTAAGATGATTGACAGTTTTCTGGAAATCACAGAACAGATTATGGACAACCGCGCCGATCAGCTGGCACGGTACCAGATCGACAAAAGCCAGACGGGCGCATTCAAGGTTCAACCACTGCGCCCCGCCCGCAAACCAGACGAGCGAGAAGCACTGTCCAGCGACATCGAAGCTGCACCTTTGCGACTGGTCAACCCGTTGGACGACGAACAGCGAACTGAAGACAACGATCTTAATGTCGTGACAAGTTTCCCCATTCGGCCAGCCCGCGTTGAGCGGCGCTCTGATGAGGGCGAACGAGTTCGGATCAACCCGGATGAAGCTGAACGGCTGCGTGCCGAAATGGTATCAGACCCGGAGCAAATGTCCGAGAAAGCTGATACCAGCGACGAATTGCGCGCCTTCTTTAAAGACACCTCGAACGATCCGCTGGAATTGAAGAATGTCGCTGGTCTGGAAGAAGATGTAGATGAGTTCGACCTGTCCGGTGAAATCGGCGATACAGATGACTCTGACGATCTGTTGGATGACGCTCCAGATGCTGAAACGGGCGACAAATCCGTTGATGACGTCCTGACCTCGTTGAACACGACGTTGCGTGAAGCCTCGGACGAAGCGGACGAAGTCGAAATTTTCACGCCGGAAGTTGAATCGCGTGATGATCGGGGTATCGAAGTCTCGGTATCCTCCATTGCGGCTCTGATGGCGGCTCAGCCCGAGAACAACGCCGAGGATTACGAACCTGAGCCTGAGTCAAACGGTTTGATAGAGGTCGTGGCCTCAGTCGAGGAAGACGCCCGCGATATCCGCCACGATGCGCATATCGATCTTCCAGAATCCGCAGTCGGGTCGCCGCTTAGCGCGTCGGATATGTGGCGGGAAATCACAAACAAGGAGGACCTGCCAAAAGACGCAGTCGGGCTTCAGAATGTATTCAAAGCCTTTCTTGCCGAATTTGACCAGATCGCAGTTGAATATAGTGCAAAACAGTCCAGACACGCCCCGCAAGCCATTCCAAAGACGAAAGAAAGCAGCAGTGCAGAATGGCATGTTTTGTAAGGACGCCTTAGTCAAGGCGCTGAGAAGAAGGACGATAAAGAGTTAAATGTCCATTCAGGATGCATTGAACACCGCGATTGAAACGATACCCGACTGCATTGCAGCCGGGTATATCGACATGGAGACCGGCATGCTTTTAGGCAGCAGTATCTCTGATTCAGATTGCGCAGAATCGCTGGACACTTTGGCAATCGCAGTGGCCAATCTGTTTCAGGGGCGGGGTGTCGCTGCATTTGAAGCGCTCTTGCACGAGGCCGGAAACACTGATGAGGAAAACGCCGGGTTCGGGGAAATCGCGGTGTTTTCAAAAGACCGGTTGAACATCTTTTTGCGGACCAAGGAATATCCTGATCATGTGGTCTGCTATATCTGCCGCAACAGCGCGAATGTGGGACTGGCACTCACGAAATCGCATCTCAGTCTCAAGCCGGTCGCGGCCGCAGTCTGAACGGGACCAGAGGGGGTCACGGTATGATGGACACAGACATTCTCGACATGCTCGAAGATATCGGGCGGTCTTCGGTCGCCCGCCTGTCTCCGACGGTGATTGTCCCCGGTGAAACTGCTGCAGCCCGTCGGGTGGCTGTATTGCGTTTCATTCGCGGAACAATATTGCCCAGGCGACTGGAGCTGACCGCGGCAAATGGAAACTGCCTGAAAATCGAAGTGAACAGCTCTCGGATCACGGATGTGTTTCAGGTGCCGTCCGGGCAGATCCCTGATTTCGAAACGGAATCACGTACCGCGCTGGTCGACAAGCTGGCCCAACTGATTTCAGACATTTCAGCCGCCCCTGCCCCACTGGAACTGATGTCTGGAAAGCCAGCCTCGACGCTGGAGGCTGATGATGTTGGTATTACGCTGAGTGAGATCGAGAACGCCTGCGCCGGAATTGAGCTTTCCTCTGAGCCAATCGTGTCTGTCGTTCCGGACGTTGAAAAACCTTCAGACAACAGCCCTGCCCCGGCAGCAGGGTCGGGCAATTCGTTGGCGCAACAGTTTTTTGACGGGGCTGCACGCTTTGCCACAGGTCGTGTTCTTGTGGACAGTATGGAAAACACTGCGCTGGCTTTCGAAGGAACCTGCAAACCTTCCGAGGGAATGCACCCCAATCAAGAGATTTTGACACGTTTTGTTTCGGATCTTGCTGGTTGGAACAACGACACCCGGGACGAATTCGAAGGCCCACATCTGATCGTCATACGGCCATCGGGTGGTAAGGGTGCGGGCATGGCAGTTCTGAGCGATAACGAGCAGATTGCTGTGACCATCCACGATGCCCGCAAACTTGGGGCGGTCATTAATCTGTGGACATCTTTGGGGGAGGTTGAGGAATGACTACCCCTAAAGCATTCAAATTTTCGACTAATTCAACGCGTTGTCTTTTTTGTAGTCAGGGTAAAGAGTAATGAGTGAAACACATCGTCGCGAGCTTATTCGCATCGCAGAAGACATGAACGGGACGAGCAATGACGAAACACGTCAGTTCATATCGCGCATCATTGGTGATCTGGGGAAACTGAAACCGTCAGTTGCCTTTGTAGGACAAATCAAAGCAGGAAAGTCGCGCTTGATCAACGGCTTCACCGGTCAGGCAGAATACCTGCCGTCGGACGTGAACCCCTGGACGACCGTGATCACCGACATGCATTTCGGGCACCCGAACGGTCGAACCGAAGGAGCCGAGTTCCATTTCTTCGACAACTATCAGTGGCAATCACTGATCGCCGAAGGCGAAGAGTTGCGCAACATGTTCCCGGATGACGAGGACAGCTACAAGCGCGAGATGATCGAAGAGCAGGTCGAAGCCATGAAGACCCGGGCGCGTCGGCGACTGGGGGACAGTTATGAACAGCTGTTGGGTCAACATCACGATCTGGATCAACTGACATCCGATGATCTGGCGCGTTACGTGTGCGCCGGGGACGACCCCGCAGAAGATGGGACAGTTGACCCCGGCAGTGATCGCGGACTTTACAGCGACATCACGCGCAAGGCCGAGGTCTATTTTGACATCGGACATTTCCCATTCCCTCTGACCGTCACCGATACGCCCGGAGTAAATGACCCCCTGCTTATCCGTGAGGAGATTTCCCGCCAGTATCTCAAAGAATCCGATTTCTTTGTGGTGGTTCTTTCAGCGCATCAGGCGTTGTCGCGTGCGGACCTGAAACTGTTCCGGCTGATGCAGGCACTGGAACTTGGACAGATCGTTGTCTTCATCAACCGTGTCGATGAATTGGGCGGCGGGGCCGAAGATGCGGCAAAGGTGCGTCTGGATGTTGTAGACGGGCTGGAAAAAGCTTTGGGTACTTCGAATATCGATGTCCTGATGGGCAGCGCACAATGGGCGCATTATGCGCTGACCGGCGATGAAACCGGTGTGAATCACGATCATATTCTGGCGTGGTTGCGGGCGCACCCGGAACAGATGCAACAATACCTGAACGGTGTGGCAGAGATCAAACAAGGACCGGGGCCCATCAGCCGTGAGGCTGTCTTGCGGTTTGCCGCTATGATCGCGTCAGGCTTGCCCGACTTACGACGCCATGTCACTCAGGCGTTGACGGAGGGGCCGATAAACGAACAGTTGCGGATGGCGTGGCAGCATCTCGACAGCTTCGCGCGTGGCGAACTGGAGCGATCCCAGGTACATCTTCGTGCTCTGCAAGATGAAGGCAGCGCGGGTGCGCACAGCGCTGAGGACAGCGACAAGACGCTGGGCAATCTGCGCAAACTGATTGCGGACAAAACGCAGGACATTGTCAGGGACATGGACGACGTTCTGTCAAACCTGCGTGGGGTTATGGATGACACGGTGTCCGAGTCTGTCTTTGTTGTGGTGCGCGGGCCTGAAGGACAATCCCCATTGCTTGCCAAAGGTGGCGCGACCGAGTTGAATTTCTCACCACTGCGCGAACACATGCGCGAGCTGGTGCAAGGCGCCTCGCAAGTGGTTCGCCAACGCATGCTAAGCGAACTTTACGCGATCGACATGCAATGCAACGCCGCTTTACGGGCACTGCCGGGGTGGCAGGAGCCGGTCGACAATCGCATGAACACAAGTGCGGTACGTTGGTTCCGCCCGGACACCACTGCGCTAACCCGTGGCATTACGGTTGAGCTGCGTGTAAACTGGTTGTCGCGTCTGATATCGCGCAACAGTGTTGTGACGCGGGCCGAGCGCATGATCGTGCAGGAATTCGAGTTGATTGGCGATGACCTGATCGACACAACACGCGAAAACCTGCTGGACCGGTTGAAAACCGTTCTGGATCATTACTTGGCTCTTTTGGCAGGCCATCTTGAGCACCGTTCCGGGGCGGGTGAGTTGAATGCTCAGGCGAAAGCACAAGCTGCGTTCGAGCGGGCGCGCCGTATTACCGACGAGTTGGAAAGTGTCTTTGGAACAAACAACGTGGACGAACGACAGGCAGAGGCTGCGGAATGATTGAGTTTCCCGGAACCGAACAGGAAGTGCGGCAGCTGGAGCGCTTTCTGACAGCGACAGAAAAACTGTCGTCGGACCCGAAATTGGAAGATATGCGCACGCGGGCCCTCGCCCACGCAGAACGCCTGTCCAACGCGGTCAACATCGGTTTCGCCGGGGAGTTCGGAGCAGGCAAGTCAAGCCTTGCGAACATGCTGGCAGGGGCGGATATCCTTCCAACCGGTCCGCAGCACCTGAAGCTGCCACTTGTCATCGTTGCCTACGCGGATACGCCGGAGACGACAGTCGGCTGGTGGAACAAGGAGCCAAAGACATATTCTGGCATAGCACTGGAAAAGGCCGCTGCGGATGAGCCTGACTTTATTTCGGTTGGATTGAACACACCTGCTCTCAAAGAGATATCACTGTTCGATCTTCCCGGCTCTGGTGCATTGGATGATACATACAAACAGACACTGGACCTGCTGAAATTCGTCGACTGTGCCATCTGGTGTACCAACGGCACAAGCGCATGGCGTGAAACAGAACGGCATTTGTGGGCGCAGGTGCCGCCCGAGCTAAGAGCCAACAGCCTGCTGGCAGTTACACATGCTGATTTGCCCCCGGTGCAGGCCGCTCTGGATCGGGTACTGGCTCGATTGAACAAAGAAAAAGAAGGACTGTTTCGCGCTGTGGTCCCAATTGGCACGCCCGTCGCGGTGCGCGCCATGGCACAAGAGCCGGAACCAGATTTCGATCTTTGGGAAAACTGTGGCGGCCAGGAACTCGCGGAAAAAGTTCTTGATGCGGCGTCTGACCGGCGGCGCAGCGACCTTGACGCTGCCCGGAAGGATCTGAAGCACGAGTTTCTGCCATTCCTGGAAACATTGAATGGGCCAGAGCCGGAACCTACCGTCAACGATGCTGCGTCAATACAGTCAACGCTGGGGTCTGCCCTTCCGCCACTGAACAACCCCATTCTTGAAGACTGGCTGGCTGCCATTGCCAGCATTTATGAAGATCTGCGTGACACCGCTGCCATTGAACCCGCAGCTTTTTTGCAAAGCTGCCAGGAAATCGTCGAAGATTTCGCGGAACGGCTGGACCAAGGTGGCGAGATCGATCCGGATGCTGACTGGATTCCGGCCGAATTCGAAAAAGCGACTGACTTGTTGTTGTTGCTTCAGTTTGAAAGCGGAGATGCGCCTTTGAAAGACGCAATCAGCATACTTGTACAGCTTGGTGACAACCTTGCATGGGCTGGCAGTACCGTCGCCGCGGCACAATCCAAAACCGGTACCTAGCACTTTCCATCAGGATTGAAGCGCTGTTCAGCGATTCGAAGGGCCGAAGAATCGGCCCTTTATTGTTTCGAATTCGTAGACCAAGAGACCGATTTGGGGTCGTCAGTTTTCATTTATTCCACCCCGTTAATCAATATATTGTGCTATTGCTTCGCACTAGCACCGTATATGCCATATTCGAAAAAACGATCCTTAGTGAAGCCATCAGGCGGCCCCATTAAAGTCAAATTTGAAACGTCTAACCGTTCTCAAGTGTCCTGCGGTTGTTTTTGGTTGTGAGTTCGTGGGCTGCCGGCCCTGTTTAATTAAGCCGCAAAATGAGTAGAACGGGCGGATTAAAATGAGCCACAACCAGGCTGTCGGTGCAACGCACGACGAACCAAAAATTGAAGGACTGCAACCGGGCGCAAAGCTGTTGCGCGGGCAGTATGAGATCCTCCGATATCTCAGCAACGGCGGATTTGGGATCACCTATTTAGCACGCGACAGCCTGGAGCGTGATGTCGTGATCAAGGAATGTTTCCCCGGTGCGTTGTGCCGTCGCAACGGGGACTTGGTTGAGCCGAACGACCCGTCCTACAAGGATGATTTGCGCGCCATTATCGACCTGTTTATTCAGGAAGCCCGCAATCATGCGCGTCTGGTGCATCCGAACATCGTCGACGTTCATCAGGTGTTCGAAGACAACGATACCGCCTATATCGCTATGGATCTGATCCGAGGTTGCGACCTGCTGGACTATGTTGAGAATCCGGAAAACGACGGTGGTCCTGACTTTATCGTGCAAGTCACGGAAAAGATGCTGTCCGCGGTGTCGTTCATCCACCAAAGCGGGATGCTGCACCGTGACATTTCACCCGATAACATCCTGATTGACGAAAACGGAAACCCGGTCCTGATCGACTTCGGTGCCGCGCGTGAGCAAGCCGCAAACAAGTCGGCCGCATTGTTGACCCTGCGCGTCATAAAAGACGGATATTCGCCGCACGAGTTTTACGTCCGTGGTGCCGAACAAGGGCCCAGCAGTGACCTCTATGTCTTGGCCGCGACTCTGTATCACGCAATCAGTGGCGAACGCCCGGTAGACGGCCAGAGCCGCCTGAATGCATTCAACAACGGGCAAGACGACCCTTATACCCCATTGGCAGGCCGCTTTGACGGATACCCCAACGGATTCCTCGAAGCAATCGACAAGGCAATGGAAGTACACGCAACGGACCGGTTGCAGACAGCCCTAGATTGGCTGCGCATGTTCCGCGGCCCTGGCGTGATGTTTGATACATTCGCCTATCGCCCGGTTTCCGTGATTGTCGGCATGGATCGCAAGGACAAGGAAGAAGAAAAGGCGCGGATCAAGGCCGAAAGTGAAAATGCCGAAGCGGTTGTGACGGCTCTGCTTGCCGGGAACTCGGACATTGTTCGCGAAAACGAAAAAAAGAATGAACCCGAGATGGCCAAGATTTCTGCAAAAGCGGAAACACCGGTCGCAGTTGATACCGTGGTTCAGAGCGGATCCGGTGGCAGCGGCAAGATGATCGCTGGTGCAGCAGTGCTTGTGGCAGCGTTGGCCGCAGGCGGTTTCTTCGTGATGTCCGGCGACAAAGGTGAAGAACAAGCCGAGGTTACGACGACGCTGCCTGAAGCAACCACACAAACTGCCGAAGCAGAACCGCCCGCGGTGGAAGAACCCTTGGCCGAAACACCTGAACCCGACGTCACGGTCGCTTCAGAGCAACAACCTGAACCAGATGAGCCTGTCGAGCAGGCGCAAGTTGAACCTGCGGAACCAACCGCTTCAGAAACAGCGTCCGAAGCTACCGAGACTGCCGGTGCCCAGGAACAACCTGCAGAACAAGAGGTTGCGGCCGTTGTGGACGAACCCAAAACCGATGCCGCTTCCGGCACTCCGGTCGAACAACAGGTATCTTTCCACCATTGGGATGTTGAAATCCCCTTCCAGACGTCCCGCCGCCGGACCGCAACAGGTGCAACTATTGCGGTTACCGGTGTGGACGCCAATCAGGACATGAACGTTATCGGTGAATGGGTGGAACCCGGAGTTGTGATCTTTACTCTGAACGGCAACCCGGTTCGTCAGGACATCTCTTTCGCGGCGCAAGTCCTGGACAAGCTAAGCGTCGACCCAGACGGCTTTACACGGGTTGCAGCCCGCTACCGGCCGCTTGGAAAGACCCGCGCGCAGAATGGCCTGCTGGCACTGCCTGTTCTGCGCTCGGTCGGATTGGAGAACGGTTACTCGTTCACAGTCAGCAGCTCGGGAGGTGAAGGGTGGCAAACAAAAGTAAGCTCGGTTCCAGCCGAGGCGACAGGCAGCCTGCAAAAAGGCGATGTTCTGTTGAGCGAAAGCCAGACCAACATGACATTGAATACGTCCGAAAGCCTTGATGGCATGCTGGCTACGCTGGTTTCCGACAGTCAGCCTGAGGCAAAGCTGACCGTATTGCGCAACGGTGCTGAGGTAGCTGCGGCCATGCAGTTAGCGCAGGAGTGATCTGACCGGTTCAATTTTGATCTGCCAGTGTGTGTTTACTGAGGGTGGCTTTAAGTTTGCCGCCCGGCGGGAACCGGCCCGCCGCAGAGAGTACCAGTTTCCATGTTTTCAATTGAGTGTCTCTGCGTTGTTCCACGCAGGGTTAGGTAGCAGCCCCATGGCACAAAAGGTCCGTGCCAACAATTCGAAGGTGTCGACACCATGTTCAAATACAAAAGCCCACTGAGCCGGCTTCTCGAAGGTGCCGGCAAATCCAAAGAAGATGATGTTGCTGAAAACGCTCATGCAACTGACAGCGCGGCACCTGAAACCGAAAAGCAGGAGCCTATCGCAGACTTCAACGCGCTGCGTGCCGCACTGGCCGGTGGAAACATGACGTCTGAATCCTATGAGGAAACAGACGAACTTATCCCTGAAGAGAAAATGCCGGAATTCGACGAAGTTGCGGCGGAGAACACGGAAGAGCCGGTTGAAGTGTCCATCTTCGTTGAAGATGCAACTGACGAGGACGACCAAGATACCAAGAACTTGATGGCCGACCCCGACGAGGACGAGGATATCTCGGACGATCAAATCATCACTTTGCATGTAGCAGACGAGCTTGCCGAAACACCGGATGAAGTTGCGCCGCCTCTGGATGTAGCTGAAATGAGCGCGCCGGAAACGATGGAAGCTGAGGTTGCAGCCCCGTCCGTGCAAGAACCGGCAGTGGTGGAAGAGGGTGCCGTACAGGCTCAACCCACGCCTGCCGCCCCAGCCGAGGACCGTCGCTCGCGGGTCAAAACAACGTTCCTTGGGTTTGAGCGTGCGGACACGCATGTTCAGGAATTGATCGAAACATCAGAACCCGTCTCAAAAACTGAAGCCGCTCAGGAAACATTCCCGGTTGGTTGGCTGGTGGTGACGGCAGGTCCCGGACGGGGCGCCAGCATCACCCTGACCGAAGGCCTGATGCAAATCGGTCGAAACGATGACCAGGCGATCCAATTGGATTTCGGCGACACGGGCATTTCACGTTCGAACCACGCCGTTATTGCTTATGACCCGGAAGATCGGAAATGCTATCTGGGGCATGGCGGTAAGGCCAACCTTGTTCGCCTGAATGGTAAACCCGTTCTGAGCACAATCGCACTCTCCAGCGGTGATCTGATCCGCATCAGTGAAACATCAATCCGATTTATGGCCTTCTGCGATGAAGGTTTTGATTGGCGGGATTCCTGATAGATGCTGGCGACTCCGGCATATGATGTTGCGCTGATCCTGAACCAGGGTCAGCGGGAAACGCAGGAAGACGCGATTGCTGCGCGCATGTTCGACGCATCGGACGCGGGCTATATCGCGATTGCTGACGGTATGGGTGGCCACGAGGCGGGCGAAGTGGCTTCGGAAATGGTGATTGCCGCTTGGCGGAACGCGCTGGATACCGAGCTAGAGGCCGATACCTTGAATGAAGGCGCCGCAATTGACGCGCTGCCATTGGCAGCCATGCAAGCCAATGCAGCGATATCCGACCATAACGAGGCACAGGGCCAGGGTTTCAACATGGGCTCCACCTTGTTGGGTGTCCTCTTTCTGGGTCAGCGTGTGTTCAGGATTTCGATCGGAGACAGCCCCCTTTACCTGTTCCGCGAAGGCAAGTTGACACAGGTGAACGAAGACCACTCGATGGCCCCCGTGATCGACGCAAAACTGGCCGCTGGTGAGCTTTCGGAAGCTGAAGCACGGGGATTGGACAGGAACCAACTGACGTCGGTGATCATGGGGGGTGCTATTCCAAAAGTGGATTGCCCTGAAGACCCGCTGATCGTGTCTCCGGCTGATATTCTGATCCTTGGCAGCGACGGGCTTCAATATCTTAGCGACGCTGAGATTCAGGATGTTCTGCGCCTGCATCAGCAGGAGCTAGCACAGGAAATCGCCGAAGCCTTGCAACTGGCAGTGCAGGCCAAGGGCGACCCCGATCAGGACAATCTGTCGATCGCAGTCGCAAAACTTACGAGAAAATAACCAGGCAAAGCAACAGGACCCATGAGAAAACACCTATTCATATCAAGCCTTGCACTTGCCGCCGCCACAGGCGCGGCGTCAGCGCAAGAGGCATGTTCAAGCTACGAGATTCAACGTGGCGATAGTCTGCGGGAATTGGCAATCCGAGTTTACGCGACCGAAGATTATCGGCCAATCTACGATGCGAACAGGGATGTTATCGGCACAAATCCCAATATCATTCGTGTCGGCGATGTTTTGAAATTGCCTTGCCTGGAAGATGTCGGGCGCGCACCTGAGTTGCCCGACACCGAAGCAGGACGCCTCGCGGCTGAAATGGCCTCAGAACTGGTAAAAGCGGCAGAAGAACGCGCGGAGAAAGCCGTGGCCGAAGCGGAAGCCCGTGTCGCGGCGGCAGAGGCTGAGGCAAAGAAGGCAAGTGAAGATGCAGTCGTCGCTGCACGGGCCGCTGCCAAAGAAGAGATTGAGGCAGCCCGCTCGGAAGCCGCTGCACTGATCAGAAATGCTAACGCTGAAACGCGCCCGGAAATTCGTGATCGTCAGTTGCTGTTGATTACCGGTGGGAACTACGCTCCGTTTACGGACGAAGCATTGCCCAACCGGGGGCTTTACACGCATCTGGTTGAGACAGCGATGCTGCGGGCCGCGCCGGAACAAGCGTATAAAATTCAGTTTGTGAACGATTGGTCGTCGCATCTGGATTTGTTGATGCCAACACTTGCATTTGACGGCACCTTCCCGTGGTCCCGCCCAAATTGCGAAGATGCAGCAGCGTTGTCGGAAAGTGACCGCAATCGTTGTGAGACCTACAATTTCTCAAACCCGTTCTATGAAGTCGTGGATACATTCTTTGCGCGCGATGGATCGGGGTACGAGCAGACGCTGACCTATGCCGACTTTGCCGGGACAACAATTTGCCGCCCGGAAGGTTGGTCGCTTTCACATATGGACGCGGTAAGTCTTTACGAACCCGTCATCAAGCTGATGCGGCCAACATCGCCTGATGATTGCTTTCATGCTGTGATGGACGGAACTGCCGATATCGTGGCAATCGAAGCGCATCTGGCAGAGGAAGCCATCGCACGACTTGGCTATAAACACCGGATTATCGAAAACCCCAACCTGGCGGCGATCAAGTCGCTTAATGTCATGACCCATAAAGATAATCCTGATGGGGAAGCGATCTTAGAGACGCTGAATCAGGGTCTGGCAATCATGCAGCAGTCAGGCGAATGGCGCGATATCGTGTCGACCGCCCTGCGTCACCAAATGGAAAATGGATAAGGCCCCGTCTGGCCTGACAAACAAAAGTCTGGAGGAAGTGGAAATGTTTAACGAGAAAATTAAGAAACTGGCGCTGTCGGCAACTGCCATCACAGCTCTGAGCGCGGGAGCCGCCGCTGCACAGGAAGCGTGCACGAACTATACCGTGCAAGATGGTGACACATTGGCAACCATCGCCATTGCCGCCTACGGCACCTCGAACTACCAGCCAATCTTCAACGCGAACAGGAACGCGATCACAAACCCGGGGGCTCTTAATCCTGGGCTGGTGCTGGCCCTGCCCTGTGAAGACGGTAGCCTGCCGAACGGCCAAAGCGCGCAGGAAATCATCGCTGCTGAAGAACAGCGCGCGGCCAGCGTAAAGCGGTCGAATGTCTATGCGCCGCCGATCAAAATGGTGGCTGGTAACGGCTGGGAACCGTTCACAACCGAAACACTGAATGGCGGCGGCATCATGACCCGTCTGGCAACGACCAGCCTTCAGCGGGCCGGAAACAGCCGTGAGTATTCAGTCAGCTTTGTCGACGACTGGAGTTCGCATCTGGATACACTGTTGCCGCTTGGTGCCTTTGATATTTCAATTGCATGGACCGTTCCTGATTGTACCAACCGTACATACGAATGGTCCCCTGAAACCGAAGCTCGCTGCACTCAATTCGTAGCTTCGGTCCCGGTTTACGATATCGTCGGCGGCTTCTTCACACTGCCGGAAAGCGAATACGCAAGCGCGACCAGTTTCAAGGACCTGGAAGGCTCGACCATTTGCCGTATGGCAGGCTGGAGCATGGTTGTTCTGGAAGAACAGGGACTGAACCGCGAGAACACGACTGTGGTTCAGCCCAGCTCGGCCCGTGATTGCCTTGACGCTGTATTGACCGGAACCGCAGATGTTGCGGCATTCGAAGTTGATCTGTTCGCATCGACAATGAAAGACATGGGTTTGACTTCGGCTGACATCGTTGAGAACCCCTATGTGTCCACACTGTCGTCGATGAGCTTCCTTGCGCATCGCACCAACCCGTTCGCGCGCGAATACATCGCTATGATGAACAAGGGTCTGATCGAAATGCGTCAATCCGGTGAATGGTACGCGATCATCTCGGATACGCTGCGTGAGCAAAACGCAAAGTTGAACGCAGCTTCGAACTGATCCCTCGGTTCAGCTGAAACTTTGGGGCCGGTTCTTGAACCGGCCCCCTTTTGCTGAATTATCGGCGCGATTCAATCGGATGCCAAAATTCGGCCATTTATCTGCTTCAGAAATACCTCATACGCGCAGCATCTTGGGAACAAAGCGCAATCATCCCTCAAGTGACACGTCCGAGCGAGCAAGAGTGACATATGATACAGGGTGCCTTGAATATCCAAAGTGGATCTCTGACACGGGCGTCGTGGCCGGGTTTGGAAATTGCTGTTATCTTGCCCTGTTACAATGAAGCCGTTGCCATTGGTGAAACAGTCAAGCAGTTCCGCGCCGCCCTGCCGGAGGCGGTAATTTACGTATTCGACAACAATTCCACGGACGGCTCGGCGAGAGTGGCGCAAGAAGCTGGCGCGCGGGTCTATTCTGAAACATATCAGGGTAAAGGTAACGTTGTCCGCAGGATGTTTGCCGACGTGGATGCGGATGTCTACGTTATGGCAGACGGGGATGCGACCTATGACAGTATGGCAGCACCTGAATTGATAAATCTGCTGGTCTCTCGAAATCTTGATATGGTCAACGGCGCACGGGTAAACGACGACATTCAAGCCTATCGGCGGGGCCATAAACTTGGAAACGCCTTGTTCAGCGGGCTGGTGAAATTCTTCTTTAAAAGCAAAATCAACGACCTGCTCTCCGGCTATCGTGTTTTCAGCAGACGCTTTGTCAAAAGTTTTCCAGCGGTTTCCAACGGTTTCGAAATTGAAACTGAACTTACGGTACACGCGATGCAGATGCGCATGCCAATTGGAGAAATCGAGACCAAATACGTCGCACGGCTTCCGGATTCGAATTCCAAGCTAGCCACCTATTCCGATGGGTGGCGAATTCTCAAGATGATTGGCCTTCTGATCAAGGACGAAAAACCAATCGCTTTCTTCCTCTCTTTGGCCTTGTTGATTTTCTTACCGTCGCTTTTCGTATTCGTATCGGTTTTCCGAGAGTTTCTGGAAACGGGGTTGGTGGACCGAATTCCATCTTTGGTTGTCGCAGTATCCGGTTTTGTCGGAACCATGCTGTCGATCGTGTGCGCGCTTATCCTGGAATCCCTGGCGCTCGCCCGGCGTGAGGCGCGTCGCCTTTCTTATTTGCGGCATAAAGGTGTTGCGGTTAGCGGAGCGAACAGAATACAAGCGCCGATTGCCAGCCCAGAACCCCGGCGTGTTGGCTAAAACCCTGTCTCCAGTATTTTTAACCCTGTCTCCAGTATTTTTGTGAGCACTCGATTTCGTGTTCAACCATGGTTGAACTGCTGAGCTGTCCAGAAAATCCTGAGAACCAAAATGAAATGACCAGCACCCCAAATGCTGGTCATTCTCTGAGTGAGTGATAAGGCCCTAAGGCATCACCAGTGAAATTCTCTGTTATCCAAGGTTTAAAGCAGTCAGCGCTGTCGTGCTATTAGGGGAATCCCGTAAGTACAAACAAATTTTTTATAACGCATTGTAAATGCAAAAAACTTTTGCCGACCCTACTTTCCGTCACAGTGTCTGCGATACAAAAAGGGACCGCACAACTGTGCCGGTCCCTTTCCATGTTTTGAACAGGCGAGGGATCACCTGTTTTGCCGTTAGCGATTAGCCGATGATTGTGTTCAACGTTGTGCTGGGCCGCATAACCGCTGCCGTTTTGGCTGGGTCCGTGTGATAGTAGCCGCCCAAATCCGCAGCTTGACCTTGAGCTGCGGCCAACTCTGACAGGATCTGCTCTTCGTTGGCGGCCAGCTCCTTGGCCAGTGACGCAAACTCGGCAGCCAGTTCCGCATCTTTGGATTGGGTGGCCAAAGCCTCTGCCCAATAGCGTGCAAACCAATAGTGGCTGTCGCGGTTGTCCGGCTGACCAACTTTTCGGCTGGGTGAGCGGTTGTTGTCCAGAATACCCTGCGTCGCTGCTTCGGCCGCTGTACCCAGAATGCCCGCTTTTTCGTTGCCTTTGCTATCAGCAAGGAAGTTCAGCGATTCACCCAACGCACAGAACTCACCCATCGAGTCCCAGCGCAGATGGTTTTCCTCGACCAACTGCTGCACGTGTTTGGGCGCCGAACCACCGGCACCGGTTTCGAACAATCCGCCACCGTTCATAAGTTTGACGATGGAGAGCATCTTGGCCGAAGTACCAAGCTCCAGGATCGGGAACAGGTCAGTCAGATAGTCCCGCAGCACGTTGCCTGTAATGGCAATCGAGTCGTTACCAGCGGTGATCGTCTCCAACGACTGACGGGTCGCTTCACGCGGGGCCATGATCAGGAACTTGTCGGCCACGCCAGCGGCCTCAAGCGCCGGTTTGACATATTTAATAAGTTCCGCGTCATGGGCCCGGTTTGCGTCCAGCCAGAAAATCGCTTCGGACCCGGTCAGACGCTGACGGTCC
Source organism: Ruegeria sp. O5 (assembly GCF_056535105.1). Classification (NCBI taxonomy): domain Bacteria; kingdom Pseudomonadati; phylum Pseudomonadota; class Alphaproteobacteria; order Rhodobacterales; family Roseobacteraceae; genus Ruegeria; species Ruegeria sp. O5. The sequence continues at coordinate 95,789 of NZ_JBQERN010000008.1, forward strand.
ATAGCCAACTGAATCCAGTTCTCGATAGGCGCCTTTTTGACGGTGCAGGCGCGCCAGATATCGCCGGCCTCGACACTGTGGCTGTGCAACGTTTCACCATTGGCCAGAACGATGCGGATTGTACCATCGGCCGGTGCCTCGAAAGTTGTCGGGTGCGAACCGTATTCCTCGGCTTTCTGAGCCATCAGGCCCACGTTCGCCACGGCTCCGGCAGTGGACGGGTTCAACGCGCCATTGGCTTTGAAGAACTTGATCGCCTCATCATAGACGGTCGCGTAGCACCGATCTGGGATCACACAGTTGGTGTCACCTTTGGCTCCCGTCTCGTCCCAGCCTTTGCCCCCAGCACGGATCACTGCAGGCATTGAGGCATCAATGATCACATCCGATGGGACATGCAGGTTCGTGATTCCGCGGTCCGAATCCACCATATACATGGATGGACGGTCCGCCTTGAGCGTGTCGATAGCCGCCATGATGTCAGCATGACCCTGTACGCGCTCCAACAGAGCGCCCAGACCTGAATTTGGGTTCACACCCAACGCATCCAGTTCCGCGCCGAACTTTTCGAACACGGGGGCCAGCCAGGCTTTGACCGCATATCCAAAGATGATCGGGTCTGAAACCTTCATCATCGTGGCTTTCATATGCAGCGAGAACATGGTCCCGTCTTTTTTGGTGTCCTCAATGGCATCTGAAAGGAACGCAGACAGTGCATTGACCGACATGAAAGTCGCGTCGGCTATGGTTCCTTCTTCCAGCGACCAGCCGTCTTTCAGAACGGTGACGTCACCATCTTTACCTACAAACTCGATTTTTGCATCGCCTGCTTGTGCTGCGGTGATGGTGGCCGAAATCTCGTTTGCATAGAAATCATTAGCCGGCATGGACGAAACTTTGGTCTTGCTGTCCGACGCCCATTCGCCCATCGAATGCGGGTTGTTCTGAGCATAGTTTTTCACCGCACGCGCCGCACGGCGGTCGCTGTTCCCTTCGCGCAGAACCGGGTTAACAGCAGAACCTTTGATCGCGTCATAACGGGCGCGGATCGCCTTTTCCTCATCCGTTGCAGGTTCTGCAGGGTAGGTCGGAATGTCGTAACCCTGCGATTGCAGTTCTTCGACGGCCGCAACCAACTGTGGAACCGAGGCAGAGATATTTGGCAGCTTGATGACATTGGCATCAGGTGTCTTCACCAGATCGCCCAAATCCGCCAGATCGTCGCTTACACGCTGATCGTCGGTAAGGTTCTCGGGGAATGCTGCCAGAATACGTCCCGCCAGAGAAATATCTTTGGTGCCAACGCGGACGCCCGCAGCAGATGCGAACTTGCGGATGATGGGCAGGAACGAAGCGCTGGCCAGTTCTGGCGCTTCGTCTACAATGGTATACAATATGTCGAAGTTCGATTTATCTGCCATATTCTTTTACCTTTTTTAAGCCTTTCGGGGCGTGCGATCCAAGAGTTGCAACCACAATTGCGTGGCGTGAGAGGGGCTAAACCACGATACAGCCCCTGGGTGACTCTGTTTTGACAGGGCTTCCCTTAAATCACGTTTGACTTGGAATCAATCGCATCTGCCCGCGCGTTTTGCCACGGGTCAGATAAAGTGTCGTGCAACTCTTGGGACGGGTAAGACTGCCCGTGGGCTGGAAGGTCGTGACTAACGATACCGTTGCCCGGTCTCTGGATCAAAAAACATCACACGATCTGGCTGTATGGCGATGCCGATCCGATCCCCGGTTCTGCTTCGTTGATCGTCCCGTTCCTCAATGATCAGCTTATCACCATTTGGCGTCCGTAAATAGGAATAGGACACGCCGCCTAAGGCTTCGGTCAGGTCCACGGTGCAGGCATCTGCCGAACGGTCAATCTGAATATGCTCGGGCCGCATGCCCAATGTCACCTTGGTCCGACCAGAGGGTATAGCCACAGAAACGGGCAAGGGCTTGCTAAGTGCGGGATGGGAGACTAGGCCGTCCTCATACTCACATTCCAGAAAGTTCATTGCAGGCGAACCGATAAAACCTGCGACAAACCGGTTGTCGGGATCGCGGTACAAATCCATCGGAGCGCCAACCTGTTCAACACGACCATCCCGCAGCACGACGATCTTGTCGGCCATGGTCATGGCTTCGACCTGATCATGGGTCACGTAAATCATGGTCGCGCCGATTTCCTGATGAAGGCGCGCGATCTCGACACGCATTTCCACGCGCAACTCGGCGTCCAGATTGGACAAAGGTTCGTCAAACAGAAAAACCTCGGGGCCACGAACGATGGCACGGCCAATCGCAACCCGCTGCCGCTGACCACCCGACAGGGCCTTGGGTTTGCGTTTGAGGTACTGGTCAAGCTTCAGAATGTTCGAGGCTTCCTGCACTTTTCTGGTGATCTCTGCCTTTGGGATGCCGTTCATGCGCAGCCCAAAGCCCATGTTTTCCGCTACGGTCATATGTGGATAAAGCGCATAGGTCTGGAACACCATCGCCACGCCGCGCTTAGCCGGGTCCATGTGGGTTACGTCCCGCGCCCCTATGTGGATCTCGCCTTCCGACGTTTCTTCAAGACCCGCGATCATCCGTAACAATGTGGATTTGCCACATCCCGAAGGGCCAACGAAAACACAGAATTCACCATCTTCGATCTGCAAGTCGATGCCGTGAATGACTTGCGTCTGGCCGTACCGCTTGATTGCCTGGTTCAGAGTTACACCTGTCATGTCGCTTGCTTCCTGTCATTGCCGAGGTCTGGTCGCGTTTCAGGGAAACGCCAAGCCTGTGCCTCGGTGCTGATTTGTTCAGCCACCCGCCGCACACGAGGCACCCATGCCTCGAGTTGTTCAAAATCCATTCGTTGAGTCGAGCCGGTTACCGAGATTGCGCCTAGGACCCGACCGCTTGTTGTCAGAATGGGGCAGGCAACGCAGATAATTCCGGGTTCATGTTCTTCGTCATCAACGGCAAAACCCTTGCTGCGAATTCGATCAAGATCGGTGCGCAGATCATTGTCCGACGTCAGGGTCTTGTCGGTAAAGCGGTGAAAACTCTGCTGCGAAATTGCCCGGTTAAGGTCTCCCTCATCCAGAAATGCAAGCATCGCCTTGCCGACGCCCGTGCAGTAGGCCGGGCCCACCTTACCCGCCTGAGAATACATCTCGATCGGTTGCGCTGCGTTGCGTTTATCAACGTATAGAACCTGACCTGCATCGAGCTGCGCCAAATGCACGGTCTCGCCGGTTTCCTGGCTTAGAATATCGAGAAACGGACGTGCGATAGGGGCCAGTGAGCTTTGGGTCCAAGCTGCATGCGCAAGCCTTACCAAACGCATACCCGGAGCGTAGGTTTGGCGCTCGGGGTCGTAACATAGCATTCCCTGATTGGTTAATGATTGCAAAAACCGATACAGTGTTGCTTTCGGGAAATCGCTGTCGTCCAGCAATTCCGAAAATCGCACAGGGCGCTGAAATGCGGCGACCTGATCCAGCACGTCACATGCTTTGCCAATAGTTCCGTCACCTGACACGAGCGTCCGTTCTCCTCCGCTTGCCCATCGCAGTTCGCACGAGGGTCTTGACAAGACTAACCGAGTCGATGTGTAGTTTTCAATATATAAAACTAGGTTTCATTATTTGAAACTTGCATGGAGACAACAGGGAGGAAACCATGTATTCCACTTTCAAGCGCACAACCGCTGCGCTGGCACTTGGCGTTGCTATGGCGGCACCAGCAGCTGCCGACCTGACCGGAGAACTTCGGATTTTTCTGGACACGTCGAACCCGGCCCCGCGCGCAACGATGGAAGCGATGATCGAACGGTTTGCAGCGCAGCACCCCGGCCTGGAAATTGAAACCACGGTGATCGACCGCGAGGCGTATAAGACCCAGATCCGCAACTTTCTGACGGCCGACACACCTGACGTGGCCACCTGGTACGCCGCCAACCGTATGAAACCATATGTCGAGGCCGGTCTGTTCGAAGACGTCTCGGATCTTTGGTCGGAACCTGAAATCGCCGAAAACCTGGCATCAACCAAAGGCGCGATGACCATCGACGGCAAACAATGGGGCGTGCCCTATACCTACTACCAGTGGGGCGTTTACTACCGCAAAGACATCTTTGATGAGCTGGGCCTGAGCGAACCGACCACTTGGGAAGAAGAGCTGGCAAACTGCCAGAAGATCGTCGATTCAGGTCGCGCTTGCTATACCATCGGGACCAAGTTCCTTTGGACCGCTGGTGGCTGGTTCGACTACCTGAACATGCGCACCAACGGGTTTGATTTTCACAACCAGCTGGCCAATGGTGAAATCAGCTGGGAAGATGACCGGGTCAAGCAGACCTTTGCCAACTGGAAGCAGTTGATCGACATGGGGGCCTTCATTGATAACCATCAGACCTATAGCTGGCAGGAGGCTTTGCCATTCATGGTCAATGGAGAAGCCGCCGCGTACCTGATGGGCAACTTCGCAGTCGCGCCCTTGCGTGAAGCAGGGCTGACCGATGATCAGCTGGATTTCTACCAATTCGTGTCAATCAACCCTGATGTCGAACTGGCTGAAGACGCGCCGACCGATACATTCCATATCCCGGCGAATGCCTCGAACAAAGAAGCAGCGCGTGAATTCCTGCGCTTTGTTGTCTCGGCGGACGAACAGACCGAGATCAACAATGGGTCAAACCTCGGTCAGCTGCCGGTGAACGCGCAATCCTCAGTAGACGATGACAAGTTCCTGCAGCAGGGTTTTTCAATGCTCTCGTCCAACAGCCCCGGCGGTGTGGCTCAGTTCTGGGACCGCGACGCGCCGGCTGAAATGGCCAAAGTGTCAATGGAAGGTTTCCAAGAATTCATGGTCAAACCAGACAATGCTGACCGTATTCTGGCCAAGCTGGAACGCGCGCGAGAGCGTATCTACGACAACTGATCAGGCTTGGGCCGGGCTGAAGCCCGGCCTACTTGACCCGCTTTGTTGGGCAGGTTTCAGCCCGCCTTCACCTCAAGAAAATCCGGGACACCCATGACCACTGCCGCCGACGCCCCAGAACAGGAAAGCTGGTTCCACAGAAACCAACAGCGCATCGCGCCGTGGCTATTTCTGGCTCCGGGCCTGCTGTTCTTTATGGTCTACGTGATCATTCCGGTCTTCCAATCCTTCAACCTGTCACTTTACGAGTGGGATGGGTTGGGTGCCGCCGAATATGTAGGCATGCGCAACTATGAAGATTTGTATTGGGAATGGGTTGACCGGGACGCATTCTATATCTCGCTCAAAAACAATCTGATCTGGTTGATCCTATACCTTCTGGCCATTCCGGCGGGCCTGTTCATTGCCTTGTTTCTGAACCAGACAGTCTGGGGTATCCGCCTTTACAAATCGCTGTTTTTCTTTCCATTTGTCATTTCTCAGGTTGTCGTTGGCCTCGTATTCACGTGGTTTTACGACCCGACTTTTGGTCTTCTGAATGAGCTTCTTGGCTTATTTGGAATAGGCCCCTTGAATGTGTTGGGCGACGAACGTTTGGTCACCTACGGCATCATCGTCGCGGGCCTTTGGCCGCAAACCGCCTATTGCATGATCCTCTACCTCACCGGTCTGAATGCCGTCGACCCCGAACAGATCGAAGCCGGGCGCCTGGACGGTGCCAAAGGCTTGAGAATGCTGTGGCACATCATTCTGCCGCAGTTGCGCCCGGCGACTTTCATTGCATTCGTCGTGACAATCATCGGAGCGCTGCGCAGTTTCGACCTGATCTCGATCATGACACAGGGCGGGCCATTCGGATCCTCCCGAGTTCTGGCCTATTACATGTTCGAAGTCGCCTTATCTGAATACGGCTTCCGCATGGGGTATGGCGCGGCAATCGCTGTGGTGCTGTTCCTGATTATGCTCTGCTTCATCGCCTATTTCCTCTGGTCGATGTATCGTGAAGAAAGGGGGCACTGAGATGTTTCCCAAACCCATCGAAAAACAACCTCGCGCCGCGCAGATCACCTATCAGGCGATGCTGCCACTTGCCTTGTTGCTGTGGCTGGGGCCCCTGCTGGCGGTGGCTCTGTTTTCGGTCAAACCTGCGGCGGATTTCACCAATGCAAACTACTGGGGCTTGCCATCCAGTTTTGAAGGTGCAGTCAATTACGGGCTGGTGTTCTTCAACTCGGACATGCCGCGATATTTATTGAATTCTTTCATGATCACCATTCCTACGGTAATCGGTGCCGTTGCCCTCAGTTCCATGACAGGCTTTGCACTGGGTATTTACAAATTCAAATCGAACCTATGGATTTTCTTCATGTTCGTAGCCGGCAATTTCGTGCCATTCCAGATCCTGATGGTGCCTGTGCGCGACCTGACACTGGATTTAGGCCTCTACAACACTAAAACCGGCCTCGTCTTGTTCCACATCGCCTTCCAGACCGGCTTTTGCACCTTGTTCATGCGCAACTTTATCCGGGCCCTGCCCTTTGAATTAATCGAGGCCGCGCGGGTCGAGGGTATCAGCGAATGGCGCATCTTCTGGTATGTGGTTCTGCCGTTGATGAAACCCGCAATAGCCGCACTCAGCGTGCTGATCTTTACCTTCATCTGGAACGATTACTTCTGGGCGGTCGTCCTGACTCAGGGCGCGGAAAGCCAACCTGTCACGGCAGGTATCACCAGTTTCAACGCCCAGTTCCGCGCCGCCTACCAACTAATGAGCGCGGGCTCGATCGTAGCAGCGCTGCCGCCGGTTGCCATGTTCTTCCTGATGCAAAAGCACTTTATCGCGGGCCTGACCCTCGGAGCTGTAAAATGACAAAGATAACTTTCATCGGAGCAGGTTCGACAATTTTCATGAAGAACATCGTGGGGGATGCTCTGCTGACCCCCGCTTTGGCGGACAGTCACTTTGCGCTGATGGATATCGACCCCGTACGCCTGACAGAAAGCGAAGCTGTAGCCCGCGCCATGATCCGTTCGGTCCGGTCAAACGCGACAGTATCCACACATACAGACCGACGCGCCGCACTCGATGGTGCCGATTTCGTTATTACCGCCTTTCAGATTGGCGGGTACCAGCCCTGTACCGTCACAGATTTTGAAATCCCCAAGCAATACGGGCTGCGCCAGACCATCGCGGATACGCTGGGCGTCGGCGGCATCATGCGTGGGCTGCGCACTGTGCCAGTCTTGTGGGGCGTGGCGCATGACATGATGCAGCTATGCCCTGATGCGACACTGCTACAATACGTCAATCCAATGGCCATCAACACCTGGGCACTGGCCGAGAAATACCCATCATTGAAGCAGGTCGGTCTGTGTCACTCGGTTCAGAACACGGTTGCGGAACTGGCACATGATCTGGACCTGCCAAAAGACGACATTCGCTACAAAGTCGCGGGCGTCAATCACGTCGCCTTCTTCCTGCGGCTTGAGCATCAGGGCCATGATCTTTACCCCGCCCTTAGGCAAGGTTATGTCAGCGGCAGAATGCCCAAGGCCCCGCTGCTGATGCCGCGTTGCCCCAACAAGGTGCGCTACGAAGTGATGGACCACCTTGGCTATTTCTGCACCGAAAGTTCTGAGCATTTGGCAGAATACGTGCCATGGTTCATCAAAGACGGGCGGGCGGACCTGATCGAGAAGTTCTCAATCCCACTCGATGAATACCCGACCCGCTGTGTGGAACAGATGAGCAACTGGAAAGAGCAGGCCAAAACCCTGACCGACGGGCGCGACATTGCCGTCACTCGCAGCCATGAGTTTGCGGCAGACATAATGAACGCAATCATCTCTGACACCCCCTACGTGGCATATGGCAATCTGCCAAACACCGGCCAGATACCTCAGCTGCCGATGGGGGCTGCTGTCGAAACACCGTGTCTGGTTGATGCAAATGGCATTCAACCTTCTGTCATCGCAGACATCCCACCGCAGCTGATCGCCCTGATGCGTAGCCAGATCAACGTTCAGGAACTCACAGTCAGGGCATTGGTCGACCAGAACCCCGAGCATATCTTTCATGCAGCCATGATGGACCCGCACACCGCCGCCGAGCTGGACCTGCGCCAAATTCGAAATCTGGTGAACGACCTTCTGTCTGCCCATGCCGACTGGCTGCCAGATTGGTGCCGCCCATCTCGCGCCGCTTGAATTTCACCTTTTTACAAATACTCAAATCCACCCAGACCTAAAAAAGCATCACAGAACAATGTCAAAACGCCGCTCACAGCACTGGTACGGGAAACTCGACAAGGATGGGTTCATCCATCGATCCTGGATGAAAAATCAGGGTTTTCCTGATCACGCCTTCGATGGGCGGCCGATCATCGGAATCTGCAACACATGGTCGGAGCTAACCCCTTGCAATTCCGGCCTGCGCGATCTGGCCGAAGGGGTAAAGCGTGGTGTGTGGGAGGCCGGGGGCTTTCCCGTCGAATTCCCGGTCATGTCGTTGGGCGAGACCCAGATGAAACCCACAGCCATGCTGTTTCGCAATCTTCTGGCCATGGATGTCGAAGAGTCGATCCGCGCATATGGCATTGATGGTGTGGTTCTGCTGGGCGGGTGCGACAAGACCACGCCAGGCCAGCTGATGGGCGCGGCATCGGTCGATCTGCCGTCGATCGTTGTCAGCTCCGGCCCTATGCTGAATGGAAAATATCGCGGTCAGGATATTGGCTCAGGAACCGATGTTTGGAAGTTTTCCGAAGCTGTGCGCGCCGGAGAGATGACCCTTCAACAGTTCATGAGCGCCGAATCCGGGATGTCTCGCAGTGCCGGGGTCTGCATGACCATGGGAACCGCCAGCACCATGGCGTCTCTGGTCGAAGCGATGGGCATGAGCCTGCCCACCAATGCCGCCCTGCCCGCCGTTGACGCCCGCCGCATGGCCCTCGCCCATTTGACCGGCAAGCGGATTGTCGAAATGGTCGACGAAGACCTGAAACCATCGGACATTTTGATTAAGGAAGCCTTCGAGAATGCAATCCTCGCCAATGCGGCCGTTGGTGGATCGACCAATGCCGTTGTGCATCTACTTGCGCTCGCAGGTCGCGTGGGCGTTGACCTGACGCTCAAGGACTTTGAAATCGGATCAGAGATTCCCCTTCTGGTGAACTGCATGCCCTCAGGCAAATACCTGATGGAAGATTTCTGTTACGCGGGCGGTGTGCCGGCTGTGCTGAGCGAACTCAAACCTTTCCTGCGCCCGGCCAGAACGGTTCTGAACAAGGACATCTCGGCCCACTACGAAGGTGCTGAATGTTTCAACCGCGACGTCATTCGCCCTTTCAACGATCCGGTGAAGCCCGCTGCTGGCCTTCGTGTTTTACGCGGCAATCTTGCGCCCAACGGGGCCATCGTCAAACCTTCTGCCGCAACAGATGCCCTTCTTGAAACCGAGGGTGAGGCGTTCGTTTTCGAAAATATCGAAGACCTGAAAGCCAATATCGACCGGGTTGATCTGCCGGTCACATCCAAGAGCATTCTGGTGCTCAAGGGATGTGGACCCAAGGGTTATCCCGGGATGCCCGAGGTAGGAAACATGCCGATTCCGGCCAGATTGGTTAAGGAAGGTGTTCGCGACATGATCCGTATCTCGGATGCCCGTATGTCCGGCACTGCCTATGGCACCGTCATCCTACATGTCAGCCCCGAGGCACAGGCGGGCGGCACACTGGCGCTGGTGAAAACCGGCGACCGCATCCGCGTATCTGCCAGCGCTGGAAAGCTTGAGCTGTTGGTGGACGAAAAAGAACTGGACGCGCGCCGAGCCCAATGGAAACCAGACAAGCCGCATTATTCCCGCGGGTATGCCAAACTATATGTCGATCATGTGCTGCAGGCCGATCAAGGTGCCGATCTGGATTTCCTTGTCGGCAAAGACACCCGCCTTGTGACCAGAGAGAGCCACTGATGACCCAACCAGCAACATTTCATGACTTGAACGGGTCATCCGTCTATATCACCGGCGGAGGCTCGGGCGTGGGCGCAGCATTAACGGATGGGTTTTTGGCTCAGGGGGCCAATGTGGCTTTTATCGGCAGATCGGACGCCAGCGGTTTTGTCGAAGAGATGCGCGACAAACACGGCCGCGCACCTCTGTTCATGCAGGGCGATATGACCGACACTCAGCTTCTTCACACGACAATGGCCAAAGCCGCCGAAGCCCACGGCCCCCTAGACGTTTTGGTTAACAACGCGGCCAATGACCAGCGCCATACACTTGAGGAAACCACGACCGAGTTCTGGGACTGGATGATCGACGTAAACCTGAAAGCCTACTATTTCGCCTGTCAGGAAGCGGCCCGGCAAATGAAGGAAGGCGGCGTTATCATTAACTTCAGCTCGATCAGCTACATGATGGGCAATGCAGGCTATCCGATCTATACGACGTCAAATGCGGGCATTACAGGGATGACGCGGTCTTTGGCCCGCGAACTGGGGCCAAAGAACATACGTGTGAATGCGCTGGCTCCCGGTTGGGTTTTGACGCAAAAACAGCTGGATAAGTGGGCCACGCCCGAAGATTTGGCCGCGCATTTGGATCGACAATGCCTGAAAGAACATTTGACGCCCGAAGACATGGTTGCACCGACATTGTTCCTGGCATCCAACGCCAGCCGGGCGATGACCGGTCAGTGTATGGCGGTTGATGGCGGCGTCGTAGTTTCAGGGTGAAGCAATGAATACCGACTGGATCGCCGTTGATTGGGGCACATCTCACCTGCGGGTCTGGGCCATGCAGGGGGCAACGGTGCTGGACTGCGCGCAGTCCGACAAAGGTATGGCACGTATCGGAGCCGACGGGTTCCAGACCGCCCTGTTGGAACTTGTTGAAAACTGGCTGAAGGATGGCCCCATAGATGTGATCGCCTGCGGTATGGTCGGTGCACGCCAAGGCTGGGTCGAAGCACCTTATTCTACCGTTCCGTCGCAACCCTTGCCGCAAGTACCGGTCCGTGTTCCCAGCACAGACCCGCGCATCCGAGCCTTCGTCATACCCGGATTAAAGCAATTGACCCCGCCGGATGTGATGCGGGGCGAAGAAACTCAGATCGCTGGATTTTTGGGAACTCGCCAGAACTGGGATGGTGTCCTCTGCCTTCCGGGAACTCACACGAAGTGGGTTCAGGTCAGCGCAGGTGAAATCGTGAGTTTTCGGACGCTCATGACCGGAGAGCTTTTTGATTTGTTAAGTGCGCAATCTGTGCTGCGGCATTCTATAGGTGAAGGATGGGATGAAGATGCCTTTGCAGATGCTGTGGCGGATACATTGTCCAAACCCGAACAGTTGGCTGCACGCCTGTTCGGCTTGCGGGCTGCAGACCTGCTGCACGATCAGGACAAAGACATCGCGCGCGCACGGCTGTCCGGACTGCTTATCGGTGCTGAATTGGCCGCCACTCGTCCATATTGGCTGGGCCAACAACTGGCTATCATTGGCGCAGATGCCGTATCGCGGGTCTATGCGGCAGCGCTAAGACAACAGGGCGCTTTTGTTGAGACTGCAAACGCCACCGAAGCAACGCTGGCCGGGCTGGCACTGGCGCGCAACATGACAAGGCAAATCGCATGAGCCGCCCCATCATCGCCATTCTGCGTGGTCTGCAACCACAAGAAGCCGAGGCGGTTGGCAGAGTTATCATCGATGCAGGGATCGACCGGATCGAAGTTCCACTCAATTCGCCTGATCCGCTCGACAGCATTTCCATTCTGGCCGAAGCTTTCGAAGATCGCGCCCTGATTGGCGCTGGTACTGTACTAACGGTTGATCAGGTGGACGCAGTTCGGAATGCCGGCGGCAAGTTGATCGTGTCACCCAATTATGATGCTGATGTGATCAAACGGTCTGTGGCGTTGGGGATGCAAAGCTGGCCGGGCGTTTACACGCCGACCGAAGCTTTTGCCGCTCTCAAAGCCGGGGCCACAGGATTAAAGCTGTTTCCTGGTGTCATGGCTGGCCCTTTAGGGCTCGCAGCACTTCGCCCCGTCTTGCCCAAGGAAACACGCGTCTTTGCCGTCGGCGGTGCCGGGCCCGAAAATTTCGACCAATGGATCAAAGCTGGTGCCGATGGATTCGGGATTGGATCAGCGCTGTACAAACCTGGCATGGATACAGTCGAAGTCGCAGAACGCGCGGGGCAAATCGTGGCAGCCTTTGACAAGGCGGCAGGATGAGTACGGTCTTTGACGACCGCCCATGCGCGTTGGGCGAAGGTCCGCTATGGCACCCCGCTCGGCAACAGCTTTTCTGGTTCGACATTCTCAACAAACGCATGATGACGCGCGAAGGCGAAAATCAGATAAGCTGGGATTTCGATGAACATGTCTCTGCCGCTGGCTGGGTGGATCGCGATACACTGCTTTTGGCGTCGGAAACGGGTCTTTGGCAGTTTAACTTGAAGTCCGGGCATCGAGCGCTGGTCACGCCGCTCGAGGCAGACAACCCAATTACCCGCTCGAATGACGGTCGCGCTGATCCCTGGGGCGGTTTCTGGATCGGTACGATGGGCAAACAGGCTGAAGCCGGGGCCGGATCAATCTATCGGTTCTGGAAAGGTACACTCAGATGTCTCGTGTCGGATGTGACGATTTCCAATGCAATCTGTTTTGCCCCGGATCGATCCGTGGCCTATTTCTGTGACACGAAAACGAGGCAGGTCAGGCGCTGGAGCTTGAATGCAGAAAGCGGATGGCCCGAAGGGGAAAGCACGGTATTTCTGGACTTACGCAAAGAAGGCCTGAACCCGGACGGTGCGGTGGTTGATGCCGACGGGAACATCTGGATCGCGCAATGGGGGATCGGACGTGTCGCGGCCTACACGCCCGAAGGTCAATTTCTAAAGGCCATTTCCTTCGACGCGTCACATACGTCCTGCCCGGCGTTTGGCGGCGACAGCTTAGGCACGCTGTTCTGCACCTCAGCGCGCCAGGGATTGAGCAACGCGGATATTGAATCCCAACCCACCAACGGCATGACCTTTGCAATGCCAAACGCGGGGCGAGGGCAGGCAGAACACAGGATCATATTATGAAGCCGGAACTTGGTGTGTGTTACTACCCTGAACACTGGCCCGAGGCGATGTGGGCGGAAGATGCCGCGCGCATGGTGGACACCGGCATCTCGTGGGTACGCATAGGAGAGTTCGCCTGGAGCCGGCTGGAGCCCCACCCCGGAACCCTGCAATTCGAATGGCTGGACCATGCGGTTGAAACACTTGGCGAGGCGGGATTGAAAGTCGTGCTTGGCACACCAACAGCAACGCCACCGCGTTGGATGCTGGACAAACATCCGGACATGCTGGCCGTGGATGCACATGGAAACGTGCGCAAATTCGGGTCACGGCGACATTATTGCTTTAGCCACCAGGGTTATGTCGATGAATGTGTCCGTATCGCAAGGGTCCTGGGGAAGCGCTATGGTCACAACCCGTATGTGGCGGCATGGCAGATCGATAATGAGTATGGGTGTCACGACACAACCGTCAGCTATAGCACCCCGGCTCTGAACGCATTCAGGCGCTGGCTGGCTGTTCAATACAGTTCCATAGAACAGCTGAACAAGGCCTGGGGAAACGTGTTCTGGTCGATGGAGTACCGTAGCTTCGATGAGGTTGATTTACCCAATCAAACTGTAACCGAGCCGAACCCTGCTCATGTACTGGCATTCCGTCGGTTCAGTTCAGATCAGGTTGTGGCATTCAACAAAGCTCAGGTCGATGTATTGCGAACTTTAACCGATGCGCCGCTGTTGCATAACTATATGGGCCGTATTCTGGATTTCGACCATTTCGAGGTTGGCGCGGATCTGGATATTGCGACTTGGGACAGCTATCCGATCGGATTTCTATCGGACCGATTGGAAGATGACGAAGCCCACAAGACCGCCTTTCTTCAGCAAGGCGATCCGGACATGCAGGCGTTTCACCATGATCTTTACCGGGCAGTGGGCCGTGGCCGATGGTGGGTGATGGAACAACAACCCGGTCCGGTGAATTGGGCACCCTATAACCCGGCACCCTTACCCGGAATGGTACGGTTGTGGTCGCTTGAGGCTGTCGCTCACGGAGCTGAGGTTGTGAGCTATTTTCGGTGGCGGCAAGCCCCCTTTGCACAGGAACAGATGCACGCGGGTTTGCTGACACCGGACAATCGCCCTGCCCCTGCCTTGCACGAGGCCCGTCAGACAGCGGATGAGCTATATACATTGGGCGAGGTGCATCAGGCGCAATCCAAGGTTGCCATACTGTTTGATTACCCTTCGGACTGGGCCTGGACATCGCTACCGCAAGGAGCAGGCTTTGACTATTTCCGGTTGGTCTTCTCAGCTTATCGTGCATTGCGCCGCGCGGGGCTGTCGATTGATTTCGTTTCGTCCAATGACCTGTCCGCGCATTATGCGCTGATCCTTGCCCCCGGACTGGCAACGATTGGCCCGGATTTGGAGCGTAGGTTAACGGACAACTCGGATCTGGCCATCCTCGGTCCGCGCAGCGGCGCAATTACTCGTGATTTCCAGATCCCCGTCGTCGGTCGACCTGGCCTGAAAGGGTTGGATTGCAACGTGGATTTGGTCGAAACACTGCCCCCCGCAAACAACCGGACTGTCCGAGGTGGCGGCGCGGTACAACATTGGATTGATCGCCTTTCAGGATCAGCCGAAGAAATTCTGAGTTTTGACGACGGAGCGCCTGCGCTTATGGCAGGGGACGGGCTCTGGTATCTTGCAGGCTTCCCAAACGAAATATTATGGGATCGCGTCATCGGCCTGGCTGCGGAAGAAACGGGATTGAGCCTGAAGCCAATGCCGCCAGGACTGCGACTGCGTGAGACAGCCGATCACGTGTTCCTGATCAACTATAACGCTGAACCGGTGGTCTGGAACGGGTCGACCATCGGCGGTTGTGATGTAAGAATCCTGAAGCGCAATCTGCCCGGACAGATTTGAATCCTGTCCGGGCAGTTGCGTTGGTTGCCGCTTAGCACAGCATTAGTCGCTTTTCAGGCTGTTGGGGTCAAACACCCCTCCGAAACCACTGTTGTTGGATGGCTCACTCTCGGATTCAGAAGTACCTTCGTTGCTTTCATTCTCGCTACCATCCAGCGAGTTCGGAGCGAAGACATTACCAAAACCGCTGTTATTTGACGGCTTTGGCGCGGTTTGGGCATCACCCTGCCCGGCTTTTTCCGCCTCCTGCTGTTTGCGGCGTTCCTCACGCTGCTTGCGAAGTTCCTGAATGCGTTGTTCCGCTTCCAGCTGTTTTTGCTCGCGAACATCGGCAATGCATTGCGCCGGACTGTAGGTCGCCGCTGTGCCGATAACGGTGATCGTTACAACCGCAAATGCGACCAACAACACGGCGGCCATGTTACCGGCAAAGAAACTGGGCAGCTTGATCTTTCCAGCCAGTTCCTCGACCGTTGCGTTCTTACGCGCCGCGGCCACCAGTTCCTGACGTTTCAGCTTGGCTTCGTTAAGCAGAGCGAAGAAAACCGTCAGCGCAACGATGATGAATGCCAGCGCCGAGATCGCAGGCGTGATGCCGTAGCGAACCTTCTGAGCCAGCTCAATCGTCAGCGTCGGGTATTCACCAAAGGTGAAAGTGGTGGTGTTGTAGTTCTCGAACGAGGCCAAGAATGCCAGCACCGCTGCCGAGGCGATTGCAGGGCGCATGAAGGGCAGCAGGATCTTGCGGAAAGCCTGTGCATGGCTGGCCCCAAGGTCCAGTGCCGCCTCGGTCAAGGCAACATCGTACCGTTGCAACCGCGCCACTAGCACCAGCATGCAGTAACTGGCGATGAAGGTGGATTGGCCGATCACCGTCAGGAAGATGCCGTTTGACAGAAAGCTGTCTGCACCCAGCCCCAGCATCCGGTTGATCCGGTCCCAGAAGACCAGCGTCGAGATACCAAGTACCACACCGGGGATCAGGATCGGTGCGATGATGACAGTATAGTAGGTCGCGCGAAGCTTCGGCCAGATCTGGGTCAGCATCAGCGCGCCTGCCAAACCCATCGCCACGGACAGGATCACTGTGCCAATTCCGATGATCAGCGAGTTCTTGATACCGTTTAGGATGCGCTGATCCTGAAACAGTTCGCCAAACCACTGGAATGTCAGACATTCCCATGGGCTCATACGGGGGAAGCCGGACGAGTTGAACGCGGTGATCGACATGATCACAAGCGGGCCCAGCAGATACAGGAAGAAGATCGCCAGATAGACCCAGATGCTTATACGGAGGAAGGAATTGTTCATTTCCCGATATCCCCCATGTTCACTTTGAACAGGCGCATCATGGCCAGCACGAACAGAATACAAGTGACCAGCAGAACGATTGCGTAGGCGGCGCCCTGTGGCCAGTCGTTGTTGTCATTGAACTGCTGATAGATCAGTTGGGTGAACCACAAACTGGACGGCCCGCCCAGAATTTGCGGCGCAGCCAACGCACCGGCGGACAACATGAAGACCATGGTACAGCCCGAGCTGATCCCCGGCTTGGCATAAGGAATGACCACACGCCAATGTATCCGCCACCAAGGCGCCCCAAGGTCGCGTGCTGCTTCGATCTGGTTTTTGTCCAGACTTTCAATCACGTTATACATCGGGAAAATCATCAGCAGAATGTACGCGTATCCCAGACCCGCATAGAGCGCGATGTCATTGCGAATGAAGTCGAACGGCGTATCCCAGATGCCCAACCCCGTGAACAACGTGTTCAACACACCTGTTTCCCCAAAGATGATGCGTAGCGCAAAGGCGCGCAGGATTTCGTTGATCCAGTAAGGGATGATCAGCATGATCGCAAAGATACGAATATGGCTACCTTCGGCCTGACCCAGGTAATAGGCAATCGGATAGCAGATGATCAGGTTGAAAACCGTCACAAAAACCGCAGCCACAAGAGTTCGGAAAAACACCCTCAGATCAACGGTGTTGTAGTCCTGACTGCCGCCTTCGGGGCCATAAATCAGATATTTGTAGTTCTCCAGCGTATATACGTCTTTGGGTCCGCCGATCTCTGGCGGCGGCAGGTTCGGACGGAACGAGAAGTCCAACATCGACAGCTGCGGAAGGATGATCAGGCCGATGGTCCAGAACAGAACCAGACCCAGGATCGCCACTCCCATGCCGGTGCCGTTGCGATTGAAGAAGTCTTTCAGAAACTGGGGCATGAGTTTTTCCCCTTATTCTGCAGCCAGTTCACCCGCAGGAACGATGACGGCATTATGCGTCTTGTATTCCAACGTGATGTTCTGTCCGGTGTGGTCCTCGAAGGATTGTCCATGGTTCGGGATCGACACCTTGATCTCTTTTCCACCTTCACCTTCGGTAAAGATGTTGAAGACGTTGCCTTCGAATTCTTCGTGGTTGACCCGCGCGGTAACAAAATGGTCACCCGAAGCCCCCTCGGGCGCAATGGCGAAGGCTTCGGGACGAATGAACATCATCGCACTATCGCCTTCTTTCATCTTGCCTTGGTTGGCGGTCGATATCCGTGCAACCAGGTCGCCCGAGCGGTTGGTCGAGATCAGCGCCTCGTTGCCCATGACCTGTTTGATCTTGCCACGGAAAACGTTGTTTTCGCCGACAAATGAGGCCGCGAAAGCCGTGTTGGGATCGTTGTAGATGGTTTTACCGTCGGCAATCTGGTCAATCACACCTGCACGCATGACGGCGATATTGTCTGACATGGTCAGTGCCTCGCCCTGGTCGTGTGTGATGTAGATAAAGGTAATGCCCACCCGCTGCTGTATCTCACGCAGTTCCGTTCGCATGTGCTGGCGCAGTTTGAGGTCAAGTGCCGACAAAGGTTCATCAAGAAGCAGAACATCCGGCTCGGCGCAAAGGGCGCGAGCGATGGCCACTCGCTGACGCTGACCCCCAGACAATTCGCTAGGAAGTTTGTCGCCTTGCCCCGGCAGCGCGATCATGTCCAAAAGCGCATCAGCGCGCTTGCGCCGTTCGGCGCTGCTGGCACCTTTGATTTCCATCGAGAACGTGATGTTCTCCCAGACCTTCATCAAGGGAAACAACGCCAGGTTCTGAAAGATCAGAGCAGTGGGGCGTTTGTTAGGTCCGATGCCCCGCATGTTCTTGCCGCCGATCAGAACATTGCCTTCGCTAGGCTCGAGAAAGCCGGAAACAGCCCTTAAGATCGTTGTTTTTCCGCAACCCGAGGGCCCGAGGAACGAAAAGAAATCGCCCCCGTTTATATTGACGTTTGCATCGCGCACGGCGACGAAGTCACCGAAACGGATCCACAGGTTTTCCAGATCGACTCCGACCCCTGCACTCATTTTTGGTATCTCCCTGAGGTGTGTGCTGTCACCACACCACATAGCTTTCCGTTACGCCGGAGCGGCGCACAGATTGTTGCCCCCCGCAGAACGCGAGGGGCATGGTTTCAGATCGCTTATGCGCTCTTGAACTTGTTGACGAACTCGGTCCGCGTTTCAGCATACCATGGTGCTTCGGCCGGCCACGGGTTGAGGTTGGCCAGCGAGTCGCCCGGATAGGCCTCGGCAAAGTTCTTCTTGTAGGTGTCGCCAGAATACTGGTCAGCCCCCAGAACAGGAGAGTTGTACCCGTGGCTGTCGATGGCAACACCGGCAGGTTTGGCCTGATAGGCGAAGTCGATGAAGGCATAGATCTGGTCGATATTCGCCGCACCAGATGGAATCGACATCCCGTCAACCCATGCCATCGCCCCTTCGATAGGCGCCTGATAGTGCACCGGTTCACCAGCCGATTTCAGTGCCAGTGGCGGACCGTCCCAGGTCTGACCGACAACAACACCTTCGTTCAGAAGGCCGTTCTTCTGCGTGTCGGCGTCGTTCCAGATCAGCTTGATGCGATCCTTACGTGCAATGCACCAGTCGGTGATCTGTCCCCAGACCTTGCGCATGGTTTCTTCATCGCCATATGCGGCCCAGACCGAACCCGGCTCCATCTCGCCGGAACGCTCCATGTAAAGACCAGCGCCAAGCATCATCGAATGCGCGCGGCCCATGGTCTTGCCTGCGTTTTCTTCCGACCAGACGTCGCCATAGGATGGTGCATCCCCAGCCGGCAGCCACAAGTCGGTGCGGTATGCAATACCTTCGGTGCCCCAGATATGCGGCAACCAGTGGACCCCGGCGCCGCCAAAGTTCCAAGCATCCGTACCGATTTTGGCCATGGCAGGGTTCACCAAGTCGACCGGAACCTTGTTCATGTCAAAGGGCTGCAACAGCTCCAGCGGCTCCCACTGCAACGAGCGGTTGTTGGTCGGTGAGACGATGTCAAAGCCCTGACCTTTGGTTGCCTTCATCTTGTTGATGATTTCTTCGTTTGAGCCGATCCCGGTGTAGTTCACCTTGATGCCGGTAAGGGTCTCAAACTCTTCGATAAAGCTGGGCGGCAGGTAATCCGACCACATCAGGATGTTGATTTCACCGGACGACGCCAGTGCGCTCTTGCTGTAAAGAGGCGCGGCAAGTGCCGCGGCACCCGCTCCTTTCAAAACAGTGCGTCTGGAAAGTGATGATTTGGTAACCATAGTGTTCTCCCGTTGTTGGACTCGATTTTTTTGTTTTCTATTCATAGGACTTTCTGCGCCCATCCGTCAGTCCAAAAGTGACAGTTTGCGAAAATCTTATGTCCAGTTTCGCGATTTGACACGTCTAAGCTGAATTATGAGGCGCCGCATTCTCCTGCCAAACGGTAATGTCCTTTGGATTGACCGGATCTGAACCAAGCAAAATTTGACGTGCAAGGCCAACAGGCAAAGGCTTTGAAACGTCACTGAAGTTGAACGCGTAGTAGGTCGAGCCGCGTTGGGTTATGCGCAAATCGGGATCGCAAGGCGTTGCATTTATCCCAGCCCAGTTCAGTACCTCACCGACAATCGCTTGCAAAAGCTCATTACGCGGAACCATTGCCAGATAGGTCGTGCGGTCAGAACGGATGACCGCCGGGCTGGCATCGCAATAAGCGCTCTTGAAGCGGGCCAAAACGTGCTCTTTGGTTTCGACGATTTCACGCCAGCCCGTGAATTCGAGTTGCTGACCATCGGGAAGAATCACAGCCTCCTGCGCAAGTGAAGGGAGTGATTCGACGCGCGTGACACGGATACCTGTTAACTTTGCCAGTTCGCCCGGAGCCAGATTGGAAGGAGTGTTCATCCCGGATGTCTTGCTGCCGGAACGGGCACCTATCAGTATCTTGGCTCCCGAAGCGTCAAGCTTGTCTGCAAGGTCAGCCGTCACGATCATGCTTTGCGGTAATACGATGAGGGCATAGCCGCTCAGTTCATCTTCAGGGCCAACAAAATCAAGATCGACCCCAAAACCACGAATAGCAGTGTGCCACTCGCGAAAAATCTGGACATTGGGGAAATCCCTGTCATGCGGCAGGATATCCGCCGCCCAGATCGAGGTATAATCCAGCAGCATTGCAACCCGCGCTTTTGCCCGCCTCTCGGGTGGCAAAATGGCGCGATCCTTCACGATCTGGGCCAATTCAACAGCGGCCTGATCCAGGCTGCCATCTGACCGCAATATCGCTGTATGGTATTGTTCTTGAGCAGATTTTGCCTGTCGCCAGCGAAAGAACATCACGGCTTGCGCGCCATGTGCATAGGCCGCCCAGGTCCAAAGCCGAACCATCCCCTCTGCCGGAGAGGGGTTTTTATCGGCCCAATCTACCGGACCCGGCTGCTGTTCCAGAACCCACATCCGACCGCGCCCCTGACTGCGATATAAATCACAATGAAATCCCTGATAGTCCGGTGCGCCGGTGCGCAGATAACGGCGCTTTTCTTCATCCGAAAGGGAAGAGCCCAATAGGTTCCCCAGCGGGTAACTGTCGAACCCGACAATATCCAGATCAGCAGCCACGACGTGGTGATCGAACTCGAAACTGCCTGCCATAAAGTTATGGGTGATATCCCGGCCCGGCGCATATTTGCGCAGAACATCCACCTGCGTTTTGTTGAACAGCCGAACCCGCTCTGAAGAATAGCGCGCGAAATCCAGCGCGTGGGCTGGATTGGGCATGGCGACCAGCCCGTTGGGCAGTTCGATCTGACCAAACCGTGAGTAAAGCGACCCCCAGAAAACGGTTCCCCACGCGTCGTTCAATACGTTGATTGCACCATATCGTTCCTCCAACCAGTTCTGAAAACCAGTCCGCGCGGCATCGGAATAGCTGAGAACTGTATCGTGGTCGTTATACTCATTGTCGATCTGCCACGCTTGTACATACGAATTCTGACCATATCTGCGAGCGTATTCGGTTGCGATCCTTTGCGCCTCGGCCAGATAAACCTCACTGGAAAAACAATAATGCCTGCGCGAACCGAACCCTCTGACCCGACCATCCGGCCCTACAGGCAGGATTTCGGGGTACTCATCGATCAACCATTTTGGGGGGGCGGCTGTTGGGGTGGACATCATGACCCGCAGACCGGCTTGCCCCAAAATCTCAATCACCTCATCCAGCCAGCCCCAGTGGAACTGACCGCGCGCGGGTTCGATCAGGCCCCAGGTGAATTCAGCAATCCGCACCCAATCCAACCCCATATCTGCCATTCGGGCGGCATCGTCTCGCCATTGCAAAGGGTCCCACTGTTCGGGGTAGTAACAAACCCCAAGTTCCAGCGCGCTCATCGTGTGTCCTTTGCCGTGCGTCGTTCGATCCACTTCAGGAAACTGGCGCAGCCGAGTGTGAGAACGACATACAGGATTGCTGCCGTGTTGAAGGGGGCAAAGGGCAGAAAGCTAGCCGCCTGAAATTCGCGCATCCTCTGGGTCATGTCGCGGACGGACAGGATAGACAGCAATGACGTATCCTTGATCATCGCGATGAACTCGTTGCCAAGCGGTGGAGTTACAATCCGAAGGGCTTGCGGCAGAACAATAAGCCGCGCCGTATGCCATCGCGACAAACCCAGAGAGCTGCCCGCTTCCAATTGGCCTTTCGGTATCGCCTCGATCCCGGACCGGAAAATTTCGGCCATATAGGCGGAATAACCAACCGAGATCGCGATGATCCCGCGTGTCATATTGGTCATATCGATTCCGCCGCCGGTAACATCCTTGACTGCGCCCGCCAGCGGCAAACCGATATAAAGAATGATTACCAGCATCGGAATGCCGCGTATCGTATCCACGAAAAATTCGGCCCCGACCGCCAGCGGGTGCAGCTTATGCTGAGCCCCGCCGATGGTCAGTGTCAGCAACAAAAACCCGAGCACGGCAAATGCCAGGGCTGGATTGCGGTACTTGTCGGGTAGAAATCTTGTTTGCCACAGGACCGGATAACCTTGTGTATGGGCATCGGCCGGGACAAAAGCGCCCGAGACACTGTCGACCGTTTCGATCTGTTCAAGCGCGGCAGTGGCATCGGTTGCGCTGCGGATGCGATATTGCTGACCGTCGGCCCCTTCGAACTCACCAAACCGGATGACGTCAGCCTGCGCCTGCGGCGTGCCGCGCACAACCGCGATACGCCCTTCGGTGCTGCCCACCAGAACAAAGCTGACCTGCGGCTGCATGAAGAAAAAGGCTGAGGCTGCCAGCAATGCCAAACTGATCGAACCATAGACGACCGTCGTACGCGCCTTTGGTTTAAACGATTGCAACCCGACCCAGACCAAACCAAGAATGGCCGCGAAGATATAGGCAAATATGGCCGCGCGGAATGTAATGGCCACCCCGGTCGCGAACTGCCAATGAGCCATGAACATGAGATAAAACAGAACCGCGCCTGTGAGACACTCCAACCCCAACAAGACGCGCCCGCGCCAGGGCGGCTGCAAACGTGCCGAAATTAGGCATAGTGCGACGACAGCCGCGTAAACCGCCAGGAAAACTTGTAATCCCGTCTGAACCTTGGCGATCACGCCCGGAAACAGTACCCAGGTCTGACTGGATCGATCGATAAGGGGTGATGTGTTTTCGCTGAGCGCATGGAAGAAGACCGACTCGGCAAATGGCATCAGAAGCAGCGGAGAAACAAAGCTGATGACCAAAAGCGCCGCAGAAGCTGGGAACGCGGCAAGCGCGCAGAATCGCAACCAGCCGGGGGAGTTTTGTGAAAACCGCACGTAGCGTGCGCAAAGATATCCAAGGATCGCAACGGTCGCAATCAGCAGAAATCCAACAAAGATGGGCCCCGCGTCGGTGCCGATCCCCAGAATTGCGACCAGAGACCGCAAGTATTTTGAGGATGTGGCGAACAGGTAGATAATAAAGGGCGCTGCTGCGAGCAACACCAGGTTACTCGGGCGGATCGTGCTGAGGCGCAACATGGAACTTCTCCGCTAAGACAAGGCCCGGCAGCGCTGGCCGCCGGACCGGAAGGGCGCTAATGGATCAATTGGTGCCCCAGTATTTGGCTGTCAGTTCGTCCAGCGTTCCATCCTCCTGAATGGCTTTCAGACCAGCGTTAATTGCATCCACTGTCGGATCGCCTTCCTGAAACACGATGCCTAACGGGTCGGATTGCAGGCCTGTGATGCCAACAGTCAACTCGCCCGCAAATTCCTGTTCATAGGCCGCCGCTGAAGTGCCATCGATGATCACGCCCTGAACGTCCGCGTTCTGAAGCGCCAAAATGGCGGCCGAGAAGTTGTCGTAAAGGCTGACATTCTCGCGCCCAACAAGCTCTTCCGCCAATTGGGCGTTGGTCGTCGCAGTTTGCGCGGCCAGTTTCTGGCCACCGGCTTTGAAATCCTCAAGTGTCATGTCAGCATTATCGACCTGCAACAGAATGGCCTGGCTGACAACGATGTAAGGCTCGGAAAAGTCCATGGTTTCTTCGCGTTCCGGTGTGATCGACACGCCCGAGATAACCAGATCGAACTCACCCTGCTGAAGGGCCGCAAAGATACCATCCCAGGCGGTGTTTACGAAATTGGGGACGCAATTGACCTTCGCGCAGATTGCATTCATCACATCGACGTCAAAGCCCACGATCTCACCGGTTGTTTCATCCACGGTTTCCATCGGTGGGTATGTCGCATCGGTTCCGATTTTCAGAACACGACCTTCTAGGTCGGCAGCAAAGGCCGCTGGAGCCATCAGTGTTGTGAGTGTTGCAGCGGCAAGTAGGTTTTTAAACATTTTCAGGTACTCCTTTGTTGGATCAGGTGGTTTGCGCCGCATCCGGCGCCGGGGTGTCAGGTTGCCGCTCGATCAATGAGGCCCTGATCTTTTTCTGAATCTCGGACGGATCGACCCCGTCCAAAGCTTTCAACATGAACTCACCCAGCAGACGGCTTGTTTCAGCAATCGGCAAGTAATAAGTGCTGGGTGGCGGTACAAAATACTGGCTGAGCTTCAAGTCGTCGTTCGAGATGACCACAACGTCCCTTCCAACCTGCACTCCGGCTTTATCGGCAGCTGACAGCGCCCCAAGGGTTATGGCCTCATTAGCGCAGATGATGGCGCTCGGCGGTTTCGGCAACTCCATAAGCGTAGCAAATTTCTGCTGACCGGATTCCGCGGTGGTCGGGCCGGTGGAAACCAGTGCCGGATCGAACTCCACACCGCATTCTGATAGCGCATTAGCATAACCCCGGCGGCGTTGCTGCGCATAGATCAGGTCATCCGGCGGGTTTATCAAAGCGATGCGACGATGCCCCAGCCCAAGCAGCCTGGCGGTGGCATCATAAGCTGCTGCCTGACTGTCGAGATCCACATAAGGATGCGGTTGGGGGCTGTCGCTCATGCCGTATGTGACAAAAGGAAAGCCCTGCCCCTGCAGATACGCGACGCGTTCATCATGAACACGTGTGCCGGAAAAGATCACGCCATCAGCCTGCCCTTCCTGCACGATGGACTTCAACGTCTGCACCGCGGCCTCGCCATCACATGTGCTGAACACGCTCAACTGATAGCGTGTTCCTATTAGCGCATTGGATATACCGGCTAGAATACGCGTAAACTCTACACCTTCCCACTCTTCCGCAGCGTCGTTCGAAACACTGACCATGACCCCGATTCTATAGGATTTATTGGTGCGTAGCTTCAGGCCATCCAGATTCACCCGATATCCCAGATCCGACGCAACTTTTTGAATCTCTTCCCGGGTTTCCCGTTTCACCGATACGGAATCCCGCAAAGCATTCGAAACTGTGCCAACGGAATACCCAGTACTTCTGGCAATCGATTTGATCGTCGCCCGCGCCATCACCCAAACCCTGCCAATTGTTCCGTCAAAAATGACCGACCCGTTTGCAGGGTGCGCACGTGATCATCGGTTTCGTCATGTTCGACAAACAGGTCCGTGCAGTTGGTCGAGGCAAGCACACGCAGGGTTGCGTTCCAGTCAACCACGCCTTCGCCCAAATCGCGCCAGCGCGCGTCACCTGTTCCGCCTGCTGGGTCGATATCCTTTGCATGCACGGACAGGATTCGATTGGCGTGGCGGCGGATCGCGTCCGCCGGATCCAGACCAGCCGCAACCAGCCAACCGATATCTGGTTGCCAAAAGACATCTCCGCCGGCAAGGATCAGGTCAAGAGGTGTGTCACCAGCCTCACCGATAAGATCAAAATCATGATTGTGATACGCTAGGCTGATATCTTGATCTGTCAGCTGATTTGCCCATTTGGACAACTGGCCCGACACCGCCCTCCATCCCTCGGCAGTGTCGGGCCGCACCTGGGGCGCCAGCCAAGGCATGACAGCCACCCGGCATTCCATTAGGTTTAATACTTCGACGATATCCGAAAATCGCCCTTCGAACTCTTCCCAATCAAAATGTGCAGACCGAACATTAAGGCCTGACCCGTAAATAGTGCCCGCCATCTGAGCTGGGGTCAGGCCGTGCAAGCCAGTGGTTTCGACATCTGAAAAACCGCAGGCCGCAACCAATTGCAGCTGATCTGCAAGATCACCGCATTGCCGCACTGTGTAGAGTTGGGCAGAAACTCGCATCCCTCACCTTTGAAACGTTTCAAATATGGTGAATTACGAGCTGTATCCTTGTCAAGCGCCGTATTGATTCGATCCGTACGCCAGCTTTGAATAAGGCTCCGAGCCTTTGCCTAAAACCCAGATGGGGTGGGAAATCGAGCCATTTCCCGCAACCGATTTCTGATCCGAACAATGAAGGGCTATACGAGCGAGCCACCAATCTGTATCACCAAAAACGGTATGGCGCGCGCAGAACGTCTTCAGAATGATAATCGCATGGATTATCTCGACCGACACCTGGCTGCCGTAAGGGACGCTTTGGCACAAGATGTTCCGGTAAAGGGCTGTTTTGTCTGGTCACTACTGTGACAAATGCGAATGGGCCTTGGGATGTGGAAAAAGGTTTGGACTGGTGGACGTGAATTTTGAAACGCTTGAGAGAACACCCAAAGCGTCTTTCATGGCGCTCAAGTCTGCCCTTTCCGGGGGTCAGAACGTCTCTCAGCCGTTAGCGCAACCATCCAGTGCAGTGCATGAGCATTGGAATCTGGTTGCTGACATAGGGGGCACCAACACGCGGCTGGGCGTGGTAACGAACGGAGAGCTGACAGACCTGCGCAAGCGCCCAACGGGGACACTGGAAGATCTGCTGGAAGCGTTTCACGCGCTTAGGGATGAAATCGGAACAAATCCACAGGCGGTCGTGGCGGCGGGTGCGGGCCCTGTCCGGAACGGCACGATTCGGCTGACAAATGCCAATCTGGACCTGTCCGAGGCCGAATTGGCAAAGGCCACTGGTGCCAGTCATACGTTTGTAATTAATGATTTCACCGCTGCAGCGTGGTCGGTGGCAGAAGTAACCCAAAAAGACGTTGCCGTCTTGCAAGGTCACGCGACACCGCCCGCGGGCACGCGATTGGTGGTGGGCCCCGGCACAGGGCTTGGCGTGGGGGCGTTGCTGTTTTCCGAGGGCCACTATCACACAGTCTCTGGCGAAGGTGGGCATGTGGGCCTGTATCCGCGTCACCGCGACGAAGTTGACATCTTTGAAGCAGCCCGCAGCATTGCGCCTGAGTGTTTTTTTGGTGACAGCCTCGCGCTGGAAGCTGAAATGTTCCTGAGCGGTACGGGCTTGCCTATCCTCTATCAGGCGATCGGGCTGGCGGCAGGCCATATGCAGACACCAACGCGCTCGGCGAAAGACATTCTGCTTGATGCCCGCGACCGTTCTGACCCCATCGCGGTACAGGCCGCTCGGATGTTCAACACCCATCTGGGGGCTTTGATGGGCGACATGGCCGTCACACTGATGCCTGCAGGCGGAGTATTTCTTGTTGGCGGTGTCGCAGAAAAGAACCGCTGGTTATTCGGTGATGAGTTCAGAGAGGCGTTCAACGGCGGTGGCCGTTTCAGCGAACTGCGCCGCTCATTGAACCTTTATGTGTCCGAGCAAGCAGAATTCGGCATCATCGGGGCGAACAATTTCTGCAAGAACGCTTTGATGCGATAACAGGTCTTCCTGACAAAATAATCTGAAAAGGACTACGAAATGATCCTGTGCTGTGGTGAAGCCCTGATCGACATGATTTCCGAGCCGACAGTGTCGGGCGCACAAGGATTTGTACCGCACACAGGTGGGGCGATATTGAACACGGCGGTCGCAGTCGGTCGTCTGGGTGTTTCCGTCGGAATGCTGACCGGTGTGTCGTCTGACATGTTTGGCCAACAAATTACTAAGGCGCTGATTTCAAGCCATGTTGACACGTCACATGTGGTCGTCTCTGACCGCCCCACGACCCTTGCGTTCGTACAGCTAAAAGACGGTCACGCCACTTACGGCTTTGTTGATGAAAACACCGCTGGACGAATGCTGCAACCCGAGGACATGCCGGACCAGCTTACAGCCGTGTCCGCCTTATATCTTGGGGGTATCAGCCTGGCATGTGAACCCTGCGCGGATGCCTATGCCTCCCTTCTGAACCGCCACGGAGCGGATCGCGCAGTGATGTTGGATCCGAATATCCGACCGGATTTCATCAAGGATCAGACCCGGTATCGAACCCGTCTGAACCGCATGATTGCGCAGTCCGATATTGTGAAGGTTTCAGACGAAGATCTTGACTGGATCATCCCTGGAGCCGAACCCGAGGCCGCCAAAGCGTCCCTTTTATTGCAGACCGGTCCGTCAGCCCTCATCGTGACCAGGGGTGGCGACGGGGCGAATGGGTACCTGGCCGACGGATCCAAGGTTTCGGTTCCTGTGAAACCTGTTCAGGTTGTCGACACAATAGGCGCGGGCGACACGTTTAACGCTGGTGTTCTGACTGAACTCAGCCGCGCAGGGCATTTGACAAAGCAGGGGCTGCGCAATCTGACCTCTGAAAGCTTGCGGGCAGCCATGGCGTTGGGCGCAACTGTTGCCGCCGTAACAGTATCACGCGCCGGGGCAGAACCGCCCTGGGCACATGAGATTTGATTGCCTGCATAAACCCGAAAAAACGAACTGGTGACAATCGCTTCAAGGCCGAGGGCCGTGGCTGCGGAGATTGCGACCGTCTGGCAGTCGCACAAACTATGTTAAACCACGGCAGAATTACCACCTATCGCTTCCGGGCAATGATCCACACGGGATGATATGTCAGTGAGACCCCGCGATCCGTGCCGAACTCCTTAGCGTATTCTTTTTCGAACCGAGCCAGCGTGGACTTGGTCCATATCCCTTGCGCCCTGCCGTTTACACCTGTTCTTCGCAAATACCTAAGTACCTCGCGGGGCGTATCGAAATAGGTTTGCTTCAGGCTTTCACCAACGGCCAATATCTGCATCGGGCCGTCGACAGCAGCGGCAAGAGCAGTCGGCGTAGTAAGTCCCGGTGCACGGGCAGTTGATCCAATCTGACTAAGCTCTTGATATTGCTGAGGGCCAAAACCCGAAACCGCCAACCACCCGCCGGGCTCAAGCGCGTCCATCGCTTTGTGAAGCAACTGAAGTGGGCTTTCCATCCATTGGATCATCGAAGCCGAGGCGATCAGATCAATCCGGGAAGGCCAGTGAACTTCACGCGCATCACCGGCAATGAACGTCGCCTGTTCCGCATCCGCCGTTGCCTGAGCCTGCGGCGCGATGTCGTTCAATATGAGGTTTGGCAGGTGAAAGTTTTGTCGCATCAGACGGGTCAGATGCCCTGTGCCACATCCCAACTCGAAGACAGTTTCAAAACGGCCCGGGGCTCTGGCACGACGCAGTTCGGAGACCAGCTTGCCTGCGACCCAGGCTTGCTGATTTGCCGTGTCGTGGTAGGTTTGAAAGCTTCTGCTAAAGCTCCGCTGCACCCTGTCTGCCAGTTGCGCTGTCATGATACCCAACTCGCCCAACTTTGCTCCGGTAGGAATGGTACGTGCGGCCCCGCAACATGCTCGACTCGGGCCGAGGTTGAGGCCCATGCCGTTTCTTGGGCCGCTGTCGGAATGATCCGGTCGTTTGTGGGTATCCACACCCTGTCAAAACCCGGATCAGGGGCAGACCCACGTTGGATCACGGCAAATAGCTCCTGTTGCGCCGCTGCGATGTCCAGTTCCGGGGGCTCACCTGGCAACCCCGCACGGCGGCAGAACTTGGCGAAGCTGCGCTCGGAAAGCTGAGCCGCTGTTGCCATGATCATGTCAGGCGCAATGCCACGTTCCGGGCACGCCGGGTGCAAAGTGCCGCTGATGGCGATCAAACGGTCGGGACGAAACCCCGAGCACG
This sequence comes from Ruegeria sp. O5, assembly GCF_056535105.1. Taxonomy (NCBI): domain Bacteria; kingdom Pseudomonadati; phylum Pseudomonadota; class Alphaproteobacteria; order Rhodobacterales; family Roseobacteraceae; genus Ruegeria; species Ruegeria sp. O5. Next base: position 125,426 of record NZ_JBQERN010000008.1, read on the forward strand.
CCAGCCAATGCGCGGCCGACGCGACACCGAAGGAAAAGGCCAGCATATCTATGTGATCGAAACGGGCGAGATCAGGCAGGGGATCATCGAGGCTGGTGTAACCTTCCACCAACAGGATATTCCCGCCCCCCGCAAGACCCCGGAACGGAGCATCGCCCAATGCCCATCCACCGAACACAAGGGTCAGAGTACTGTCACCTGATCGCGCCAGCCAACGGCTTTTCATTTGTGTCCCCCAACCAGAGCAAGCATCGCAGACGTTACCCTGCTCAGTTCGTCAGGTGAAATGACATAGGGGGGCATGCAATAAATATTGCGAGCAAACGGGCGCAGCCAAACACCGGTTTCCGCAGCCAATCCATGTGCGATGGAGGGGTCGACCCGCTCTTCCATCTCGATGACGCCGATTGCGCCAAGCACGCGCACATCTGCAACACCGGGCAGATTGCGCGCGGGGGCGAGTTCGACCTTCATCTGCTGCGAGATTGATGCAACTTCCTGCTTCCAGTTTCGCTGTTGCAACTGGTCAAGGCTCGCCACCCCTGCCGAACAAGCCAAAGGGTTGGCCATGTAGGTGGGACCGTGCATCAAAACTCCGGCCTCACTTTCCCCGATCCCACGCGCGACAGCCTCGGTCGCGATAGTGGCGGCCAAAGTGATATGCCCACCGGTCAGCGCCTTGCCAAGACACAGGATATCCGGAACTACCCCGGCGTGATCCATTGCAAACATCTCGCCGCTGCGTCCGAAACCGGTCGCGATTTCATCGAAGATCAGCAAAACGTCATGCGCATCACACAAGGCACGCGCCCCGCGTAACCAGGCGGGGTGATAGAAATACATCCCACCTGCGCCCTGCACCACCGGTTCAAGGATCAGTGCGGCAATCCTGTTGCCTTTGTCGTTCAGCAACGCCTCTAGCGCCTCCAACCCGTTCTCGGAAGGGTCGTCGAACCACTCATCACCGAACTGGATGTGGGGGCGTGGCAGAAAGTGCTGGATCGACAACACACCGCGAAACAGACCATGCATCCCGTTGACGGGATCACAAACGCTCATCGCTTTCCATGTGTCGCCATGATAGCCACCCCGGATCGTGGCAAATTCAGACCGTTCGCCCCGGCCTTTGGCAATCTGGTACTGGACTGCCATCTTCAACGCGACTTCAATCGCGACCGAGCCGCTGTCGCTGTAGAAAATGCGATCCAGGCCATCTGGCAGAAGGTCGACCAACCTGCGCCCGAGTTCCACGGCGGGTTCGTGGGTCAGACCGCCAAACATCACATGCGGCAGTGTATTCAGCTGCTTTTGCATCGCATCGATGATGGCCGGGTGCCTGTGCCCATGCACCGTACACCACCAGGACGACATTGCGTCGATCATTCTGATGCCATCAGCACGCGTCAGCCAGACACCTTCTGCCCCGGTAATCAGGTGCATCGGGCCGGGTTCAAGCACATGTGTATAAGGGTGCCACAGATGGCGCGCATCAAATTCCAACGGGGTCACAGGAACCTCCGAATGGTCGCCACATCGATTGCCGAAAATGCGCTGTTCAGGCGCTGCGGTGTCAGGTCGCTCAGAAATGGCAGGCGTCCCAGATGATGCACTTTACACATCTCGACGATGGTTTGCTCTACGTCCGGCACGGGGTCACCCACGAATGCGACGCCGACAACCTCGCAGCCAGCAGCCCGAAGCGCCATTAGGGACAATGTGGTGTGGTTGATCGTTCCCAAGGCGGTGCGCGCTACAAGAACAACCGGAGCCTGCCATCCGGCAATCACGTCCAGAAAGAAGGACTGGCGGTTCAGTGGCACCATAAGGCCCCCTGCCCCTTCGACAACCAGAGGCCCGTCCACTTTCGGAATTTCAAGACGCGAGAGGTCAATCTCAACGCCCATGTCTTCGGCAGACAGATGCGGTGAGGCGGGCATGTTCAGCCGGTACGCTTCGGGCAGGACCTCGGCACCGCTCAGCGCGCTGACGGTTTCAGTGTCTGTAACATCCTCAAGACCAGACTGAACAGGTTTCCAGTACTGGGCCTGCAACGCTGCCGCCAGACCTGCTGAAAACACGGTTTTTCCAACACCTGTGTCGGTTCCGGTAACGATCAGCGCGCTCATGCGGCCTCCGACTGACAGATTGAGATAGTTGTGAACAAGGCCGAGATATCCTGAAGGGTGACATTTCCGGTAATCGAGATGCGCAACCGGGATGTGCCTTTTGGGACAGTGGGCGGGCGGATGCCCCGAACGTCAAAACCCTGCTGCTGCAAAGTAGCCGCCATCGCCATTGTGCGCTCGTCATCTCCCAGTACAACCGGGATGATCTGGCTGTTCAACGCGGCTGCGGGCAACCCCAGTTCCCGTGCGGCGTCATGGGCATGACGCATACGTTTGTGCGCGCCTTCAACCAGGCTGACATCCTCGGCCAGTTCCCGTAGCGCAGCACGAACCAGAGAAGCGTTCAAAGGCGACGGAGCGGTCGCAAAGATGAAGGGACGAGCGCGGTTGATTAGGGTATCTATCATTACGCGCGGACCGCAGATCAGCCCACCTGAAACACCAAGCCCTTTACCACAGGTATGCAATGTCAGCAGATCAGCGTTCAGGTCATGCGCAAGCCCCCTGCCTCGTTGTCCAAAAACACCGGTGGCGTGGGCCTCATCAACAACCAAAACCGCGTCAGTTTCGCGCGCAAGTACGGACAAGTCTTCCAGCGGCGCCAGATCACCTTCCATCGAATACACGCTTTCGACGGCAATCCAGACCTGACCCGAACCGCCTGCAGATTGCCAGTCGCGCAATACGTTGCGTGCATCCGCAACATCATTGTGACGGAAGGCACGCAGGTCTGCCCGGCTGGACCGCATACCTTCATGGGCGCTCGCGTGAACCAGGGCGTCATAAAGGACCAAATCCTCAGCCGCTGGCAACGTGGAGAAGATTGCCTGATTGGCCTGGAACCCGCCTCCCATGAACAGCGCGGCCTCAGCCTCAAAGAATGCGGCCGCTTCCCGCTCCAGCGCTTCATGTTCAGGGTGGTTGCCCCGCAACAGACGTGAACCTCCCGAACCTACAGGCACACCCCGCGACAGCGCATCATGTGCCGCACGTTGTAACACTTGAGATCCGGCAAGACCCAGATAGTCATTCGACGCGAAATCCAGCCCTTGCGTCGGGATCAAGGCCCGGCGGCGGTGCCGGGCTTGAAGCGCATCAAGCATCGATTCCAGTCGGTTGACTGCTTTCATTCGGCAGCTTCCGTGCAGTTTCGCGTTTCGGCTTTTTCAGCTTGCAGGCCAAGTTTGGCAAACAGGACCGCGTCGGTGTCTTCTTCGGGGTTTTCTGCTGTCAGTAGCGTTTCGCCAACAAAGATCGAGTTGGCACCGGCGAAAAAGCACATCGCCTGCATCTCGTCACTCATGTCGCTGCGTCCGGCCGAAAGCCGCACATAGGACTTGGGCATCAGAATGCGGGCCGTTGCAATGATCCGCACAAAGTCGATCGGATCGATCGGCTCGGCGTCGGCAAGCGGGGTATCGGCCTGCGGCATCAACATATTGATCGGCACCGAGTCCGGCGGAGGCGTCATGTTGGCCAATGTCAGCAACATGTCGATACGGTCGCCAGTATGTTCACCCATCCCCAGAATGCCGCCCGAGCAAACCTTGATCCCGGCTTCCTGCACCCGGTTCATCGTGTCAATCCGATCCGCAAAAGTACGGGTGGTGATGACTTCGGAGTAATAGCGTTCCGAGGTGTCGATGTTGTGATTGTAATAGTCCAAACCGGCATCGCGCAGCTGCACCACCTGGGTGTCGTCGAGCATACCCAGCGTCATGCAGGTTTCCATACCCAGTTCCTTGACGCCCTCGACCATCGCGACCAGCGCATCCATGTCACGCGCCTTTGGCTCGCGCCACGCCGCCCCCATGCAAAACCGGGTCGCGCCGCCATCGCGAGCTTTCTTGGCCTCGGTAAGAACGCGCTGAACCTCGATCAGCTTCGACGCGGGCAAGGTTGATCCATTGCGGGCTGATTGCGAGCAATAGGCGCAATCCTCGGCGCAGCCACCAGTCTTGATCGACAATAGCTTCGAGGTCTGGATCTGGTTCGGATCAAAGTTTTCGCGATGCACGGTCTGCGCACGAAACAAAAGATCCATCAACGGAAGATCGTGAATAGCTTGCGCAGTTTTACGGGTCCAGCCGGAGTGTGGGATGATCATTTTATCTATAAAACTTTCTGCAGCTTGCGTTGCTGTGGATTTATTATCGATAAAACTTGAATACGCAACTGTGTTGGCGCAAACGATCATAAATCAAGCGGAAATGCCGCGCCTTCAGAAATCGAGCCCCAGATCGACGGTGCGGGCGGAATGCGTCAAGGCACCGGACGAGATGTAATCCACCCCTGTCGCCGCAATTGATGCGACCCGTTCCAACGTTACATTGCCGCTGGCTTCGGTCTTCAACCGCCCGCCCACCATGGCAACCGCTTCGCGCAGCATGTCATTGTCCATGTTGTCCAGCAGAACCACTGAAGCACCGCCAACGTCCAGCACTTCGGCAAGCTGGTCCAGTCGATCAACTTCAATCTCGACCGCCATCATGTGACTGGCCTGTGCCTTGGCGGCTTCAAGGACCTGCCGAATGCCACCTGCCGCAGCAATGTGGTTGTCCTTGATCAGGATCGCATCTGATAAGGAATAGCGGTGGTTGAAACCGCCACCGTGCAGCACGGCCTGTTTTTCCACGATGCGCAGGCCTGGCGTGGTTTTGCGCGTGCAGGTCATGCGGGCCGTAGTGCCGTTGGTCTGCTCCACAAATGCGGCTGTCATTGTGGCAATACCCGTCAGGCGTCCGGCAAAGTTCAGAGCGACGCGTTCGCCGGACAGGATCGATGCGGCAGAGCCCTTGATGGTCATCAGTGTATCACCGCGTACGCAACGCGAACCATCCTTGATCCGCACGTCAACCTCAAGCGACGGGTCCACAAGCCGGAACGCGATTGCGGCGACCTGCATCCCCGACACGACGGCGTTTTCGCGCGCGTTCAGTCTGGCAGTATAGGTTGTTTCCTGTGGGATCACGGCGCGGGTTGTCACATCACCGTAGCTTCCCAGATCCTCCATCAGCGCAGCGCGAACCATGGGTTCCAGGATCAGATCTGGCAGAATCGCATTTGTCATGACAGTTCCTCGCAGGCTTTGGCCCGAATGCTCATTGCTTCGGACAAATACATCCGGGACCGCTCTCCGGGCCCATCATTGGCTTTTGGAAAATCGGATCGCTTGTGTGCACCGCGGCTTTCTTCACGGTGCAAAGCAGCAGCAGCGATCAGGGTCGCGGTGGCACACATGTTGCAAAATGACGGGCAGGCATCGTGCTGCGCCTCCAACTGCGCAATAGTTTGCAGAGCACGGATTAGGCCCGTCCGGTCCCGGACAACACCAACGTCGCGCGTCATGGTTTCGCGCAACTCCTGGATAGCCCTTGTCGTGTCTGGAGTCACCACATGGACAAACTGCAATGTAACGGGGTCGGCATTTGACACCACCGGAACGGAAGCCCCGATGCTTTCGGCGCAGATGCGCGCAAAGACAAGCGCCTCAAGCAGCCCGTTCGAGGCCAGCCGGTTGGCGCCGTGAAGGCCGGTCGAAGATGCCTCGCCGCAGACCCAAAGCCCGTCAAGTGTCGCGCGACCGTCAGTGTCGGTGGCAATACCACCCATGTGATAATGCGCTGCCGGTGCGACCGGGATCGGTTCGTTGACCGGGTCGATACCGTTGCGCGCGCAGTATTCAGCAACTGCCGGGAACAAGTCCGTTATCTTCGAGCCCAATGCGGTGCGGGTGTCCAGCATGGGTCGGTTGCCTGCCTGCACTTCGGCAAAAATCGCACGCGCAACAATGTCTCGCGGGGCGAGTTCTGCGTCCGGGTGGACGGATAACATGAACCGCTCACCCTTATTGTTGATCAGGGTTGCCCCTTCGCCGCGCAACGCCTCGGTTGCCAGCGGAGCCGGATCTTCACCAACATCCATTGCCGTCGGATGAAACTGAACGAATTCGGCGTCAGCAATAAGTGCACCAGCACGCGCGGCCATCCCGATGACTTGCCCGCGAATGCGTGCCGGATTGGTCGTCAAGGCATACAGCCCGCCAGAGCCACCCCCGGCAAGCAATACGGCAGGCCCACATAGCGTTACGGGCTCGGACTCTGTTTCGGATGCGTCCTGAACCGTGACGCCAGTCACCCGACCGTTTGATACGTCCAGCGCCGTAGCAAGGACACCTTCCAACACCTGAACCGAAGGCGTTTCATGCACCCGTTCGATCAGGGCAGCCATGATTTCACTACCTGCCTGATCCCCTTTCACCCGTACGACACGTGCGAAGCTATGCGCCGCTTCGCGTGACAACACATAACTGCCATCCTTGGTGCGATCGAATGGCGTGCCCAATGTCGTCAGGTCGAAGATATATTGCCGCGCCTCGCGTGTGACCAGATCAGCAACAGCCGGAACGACTATGCCCGCGCCAGCCTTGACGGTGTCCAGGCTGTGGCTTTCCGGGCTGTCAGACAAATCCATTGCTGCGGCCACACCGCCTTGTGCCCAAGAGGAACTAGCACCTTCACCCAAAACATCCGGTGAAATCACAACCACTGCCCGCGGCGCGAGCTTTAGTGCTGCATAAAGCGCACCAATGCCAGCCCCCACAATAATAACGCGATCCGTGGTGACTTTGGTCATTTCAGATCAAATGCCGAGCTTGCGGGACAGATCGATCATCGCCTGTACGGATTTGCGCGCCTTTTCAGCCACATCTTCGGCTACCTCGACCTGCCCTTCCATCGTGTGCAGGGCGTAGAGGATTTTTTCAAGCGTGATCTTCTTCATATACGGGCACATGTTGCATGGCCCGACAAATTCGACCTCGGGCAATTCATCGGCAATGTTGGATGCCATCGAACACTCGGTGATCAGCATCGCCTTTTTCGGCTTTTCATCATGCACGTATTTGATGATGCCGCTGGTCGAGCCGGAATAGTCTGCCTCGGCCACCACATCCGGCGGGCATTCAGGATGCGCAATCAGCCGTGTTCCCGGGTTCCATTCTCGGAAGTCGCGCAGGTCCTGTGCCGTGTATTGTTCGTGCACGATGCAAGAGCCAGGCCAATACACCACGTTCTTGTGGCTTTGATTGGCAACATTCTGCGCCAGATACTGATCCGGTGTCATGATGACCGTATCACTTTCCATGGCGTTCACGATCTGAAGTGCGTTCGAAGAGGTGCAGCAGATATCCGAGGCTGCTTTAACCTCGGCAGTGGTGTTTACATAGGACACAACCGGCGCGCCGGGGTATTTGGCACGCATTTCGTCGATTCCCTCAGCGGTGATCGATTCTGCCAATGAACAACCGGCTTCCATGTCGGGCATCAGAACAGTCTTCTGAGGGCTGAGGATTTTCGATGTCTCGGCCATGAAATGAACACCGGCCTGAACGATCACATCTTCTTCGACCTCACTGGCCTTGATCGCAAGCTGTAAACTGTCTCCAACGAAATCGGACACGCCATGAAAAATCTCGGGTGTCATGTAATTGTGCCCAAGGATCACTGCGTTACGCTCTTTCTTGAGCGTATTGATGGCCCGCACGTATGGCGCGTAGATTGCCCAATCTGGTGGGCTGACCACACGATCCATGCGGGCAAACGTGTCTTTCATCTCATTGGCCAGAGTGGCCGATGGAGCAAGGTCATAAACGTCCGAAATCACCGAGCGGACATGTGCAATATCGAGCAACGGGTAGCCACCTTTGTCAGTTGCCTTCAACCCCTCGGGGCTGTTGAACGGCTTAGCCCTAGCGGAAACAGTACCGGTTCGAAACCGGAAAATGTGACGTTAGCGCTAAGGCAAACCGACAAAACAAAGGTTCGCGTGGTAATCAGCCCAAAATGCCCGGCAATCGCAGACCATGTTCACGAGCGCAGGCTTTTGCATCCTCGTACCCGGCATCCGCATGACGCCAGACACCTGACGCGGGATCATTCCAGAGCACCCGTTCCAGCCGCTTGGCGGCGGCATCGGTTCCGTCTGCGCAGATTACGACGCCTGCATGCTGGCTGAAGCCCATACCAACCCCGCCGCCATGATGCAGCGAAACCCACGTTGCACCCGAGGCCGTATTGACAAGCGCATTTAGCAGCGGCCAGTCCGAAACAGCGTCCGAACCGTCCCTCATCGCCTCGGTCTCGCGGTTGGGGGAAGCGACAGAACCACTGTCGAGATGGTCTCGACCGATGACGACCGGAGCTTTCAATTCGCCGTTTCTAACCATCTCGTTGAACGCCAGCCCAGCCTTGTGGCGATCTCCTAGCCCAATCCAACAAATCCGCGCCGGCAAGCCCTGAAATTCAATACGCTCCTGCGCCATGTCCAACCAGTTGTGCAGATGGGTATTGTCGGGGAACAGTTCCTTCATCTTGGCGTCAGTCTTGTAGATATCTTCAGGGTCTCCGGACAACGCGCACCAGCGGAAGGGTCCGATACCGCGACAAAACAGCGGGCGAATATAGGCAGGCACGAAGCCGGGGAAGGCAAAAGCGTTCTCCAACCCTTCATCCTGCGCCACCTGTCGGATGTTGTTACCGTAATCTAACGTCGGCACGCCCGCGTTCCAGAAGTCCACCATTGCAGCGACGTGCTGCTTCATCGAAGCACGTGCAGCCTTTTCGACCGCCTTCGGGTCACTTTCGCGCTTGTCTTTCCATTGCGCCATGGTCCAACCAAGCGGCAGGTAGCCATTTACCGGATCGTGGGCGCTGGTCTGATCCGTGACAATATCGGGGCGCATCCCGCCAGCTTGCATCCGGGCGTAGATTTCCGGGAAGATTTCAGCGGCATTCCCCAACAAACCAACGGATTTCGCTTCGCCCGCCCTAGTCCAGCGATCAATCATTGCCAGCGCTTCGTCCAGCGTCTCGGCTTTTTCGTCCAGGTATTTTGTACGCAAGCGAAAGTCGATGCTGTCCGGGTTGCATTCCACGGCCAGACAACAAGCCCCTGCAAAGACAGCGGCCAGAGGCTGCGCGCCGCCCATTCCACCCAGTCCCCCGGTCAGGATCCACTTACCTGTCAGGTCGCCGCCATAATGCTGACGCCCGGCCTCGGCAAATGTTTCATAAGTGCCCTGCACGATGCCCTGTGTACCGATATAGATCCACGAGCCAGCGGTCATCTGGCCGTACATCATCAGACCTTTCTTATCGAGCTCGTTGAAGTGGTCCCAATTGGCCCAGTGCGGCACAAGGTTCGAGTTAGCGATCAATACGCGGGGTGCATCGCTATGGGTGCGAACAATGGCAACCGGCTTGCCGGACTGGACGATCAGCGTTTCATCCTCTTCCAGATCCTTCAGGCTGGCAACGATGGTGTCAAAATCCTTCCACGTCCGCGCCGCGCGGCCAATCCCGCCATAGACCACCAGCTCATGCGGGTTTTCGGCCACGTCCGGATGCAGGTTGTTCATCATCATCCGCAATGGCGCCTCGGTCATCCAGCTTTTGGCGTTCAGTTCTGGTCCGGTGGGCGGAAAGATGTCACGGGTGTTTTTGCGAGGATCGGTCATCGGGCAAGCTCCAATGCTGTGTCATTGAGGACGTCTAGAATGTCTTTCAACCAACGGCGGAGACGGTTGGCTTTGGCGGTGTCAAAAGTCCAGGGCGGCATTTCTGAGGTCAGGTAGGTCGACTGCGCCAGCTCCATCTGGATCGCGTGAATACAGTTATCCGGATGTCCGTAGTGGCGTGTCGTCCACCCGCCTTTGAAGCGCCCGTTCAAAACGGTGCTGTAAGGGGATGAAGAGGCGAACTCATGTGCAATTGTTTCGATTTCCAATGCACAGGTCATCCCGTTATTTGTGCCAATGTTCATGTCGGGCAATACGCCGTCGAACAGAAAAGGAATGCGGCTGCGGATTGAGTGGCAATCATACAGCACAGCGATGCCATGGATCGCCTTCACCCTCTCCAGTTCGGCCAGCAAAGCGGCGTGATATGGCGCATGAAATGCGTCACGCCGTTCAATGATATCTTTTTCAGTTGGAGGGATGTCCCAGATGTCCTGCCCGTCGAAATCCGTCAGCGGCACCAGGGTCGTCGTGTTCTGGCCAGGGTAAAGGGAAGTACCGCTCGGGTCACGGTTGGCGTCGATCACATAGCGATGAAAGGTGGCCCGGACCGTGGTAGCACCGGGCAAAAGCCCGTCGTAAAGCATGTGGATGTGCCAATCCGTATCTGCCAGCGCCCGACCCTGTGCATTCAGTTTGGCATCAATCGCCGCAGGCACATAGGTGCCCGTGTGAGGCAGCCCCAAAACAATTGGACTATCGCCCTGAACTACTTCGACTGGATCAGTCATGCGCCAAGCTCCGGCATGGCGACACCAGCGCCATCGGAAATCTCACCGCTTGCAATAAGGGCCGAGGCTGCTTCGATGTCATTTGCCATGTACCTGTCATCTTCCAACGCCGGTACAACAGAACGCAGACGCGCCATGACACTTTGAAGGCTTTCACTGGTTGGCAGCGGCGCGCGATATTCAACCCCTTGCGTTGCGCACAGCAACTCGACCCCCAGGATACGTTCCAGATTGGTCACCATTTGCCCCAGCCGCCGTGCGCCATGGGCGGCCATTGACACGTGATCTTCCTGATTGGCCGAAGTCGGTGTTGAATCCGTGACGCAAGGATTGGCCAGATGCTTGTTTTCGCTCATCAGTGCGGCTGTCGTGACTTCGGCAATCATCAGGCCAGAGTTCAAACCGGGGTTGGGTGTCAAAAACGGAGGCAAATCAAAGCTGAGCACCGGATCGACGATCAGCGCGATGCGTCGCTGCGCAATCGCCCCGATCTCGGCCACTGCCAGAGCAATCATGTCGGCGGCAAACCCGACCGGTTCTGCATGAAAGTTTCCGCCTGATACGATCAACCCGGCCTCGGCCAGAACCAGAGGGTTATCGGTGGCGGCGTTGGCTTCGGTTTCCAGTGTCACCGAAGCCTGACGCAGCACATCCATCGCGGCACCAACAACCTGCGGCTGGCAGCGGATGCAGTACGGGTCCTGAACCCGCGTATCACCGTCCCGATGGCTTTCGCGAATGACCGACCCAGCCAGTAGCGCGCGCATGGTTGCGCCCGCTTCGATCTGGCCCCGGTGACCACGCAAGGCGTGAATTTCGGGCTGCAAAGGCGCGGTAGACCCCATAATCGCATCAGTTGTCAGGGCTGAAGTGACCAAAGCGCTTTGCGCCGCCCGCCAAGCGCCGAAAAGCCCCGCCAGCGCAAACGCCGTAGAAAACTGAGTGCCGTTGATCAGCGCCAGACCTTCCTTGGGGCCAAGTTCGACCGGGGTCAAACCTGCCGCTGCCAGCGCGTCGCCGCCAGACATGAGGGTGCCGCCAAACTCGGCCTCACCCTCGCCCATCATGACGGCTGCCATGTGCGACAGCGGTGCCAGATCGCCCGAAGCACCAACAGACCCCTGTGCCGGGATTACCGGTGTCACCCCTGCGCCAAGCATCGCTTCCAGCAGGTCAATCAGTTCCAGCCGCACACCCGACGCGCCACGTCCGAGGCTGAGCAGTTTGAGTGCCATCATGAGCCGCGCAACAGCACGCGGGATCGCTGGTCCGACGCCACAGCAATGGGACAGGATCAGGTTGCGTTGCAGCGTCGCGGTATCCTCGGCCGCGATCTTGACGCTTGCCAGTTTTCCAAAGCCCGTATTGACCCCGTAAACGGCGGCTTCGCCAGTCGCCGCCTCAATGATGCGAGCGTGTGCCGCGGCTATCGCAGGCCTGCAATCCGGGTCCAGCCGAACGGCGCATTCCTGGCGGAATACCTGTTCCAGCTGCGCCAGAGAGACAGCGCCGGGAGTTAACGTCAGAGTGGTCAAAATGCGCCTCCGAATATGCGGGCGTGAAGGGGATTAAAACCGATGCGGTAGGCAAGCTCGGCCGGGTGAGTGACATTCCAGACAGCCAGATCCGCCCGCAGGCCCTGAACGATCCTGCCGCAGTCTCTCAGGCCCAGTGCACGCGCGGCATTCACAGTGACACCTTTCAACGCTTCCTCGGGGGTCATTCGAAACAAGGTGCATCCCATGTTCATCGCAAGCAAAAGTGATGTCATCGGAGCCGAGCCCGGATTGCAGTCGGTCGCAAGGGCCATTGGCACGTCGTACTTGCGTAGCAAATCAATTGGCGGTTGTTGCGTCTCGCGCAGGGTGTAGAAAGCCCCGGGCAGTATCACGGCCACCGTGCCTGCCACTTCCATGGCTTTGACACCGCTTTCGTCCAGATACTCGATATGGTCGGCAGACAGCGCACCAAAGCTTGCAGCAAGTTTCGCACCACCCAGGTTGGACAGTTGTTCGGCATGCAATTTGACCGGCAGTCCTAGTTCCTTGGCAACGTCAAACAGTGGCACCAGTTGGTCGGGCAGGAAGGCAATCCCTTCGCAAAATGCGTCCACTGCATCAACCAAACCCTCGGCATGAGCCGCGCGGAGGGTCGGAATGCAAATCTCTGCAATGTACGCCTCGGGCCGGTCTTTATACTCGGCGGGCACAGCATGAGCGCCCAGAAAGCTAGTTATAATGCGCACCGGGCGGCTTTCCTGCAGGGCCCGCGCGGCGCGCAGCATGGTCAGCTCAGTTTCACGATCAAGCCCATAGCCCGATTTGACCTCGATCACCGAGACCCCTTCGGCGATCATCGCGTCCACGCGCGGCAGGGCCTGCGCAATCAAATCCTCTTTACTGGCCGCACGCGTGGCTTTCACGGTCGAAATAATCCCACCACCCGCGCGGGCCACCTCTTCATAGCTGGCACCGTTAAGGCGCATCTCAAACTCAGCCGCGCGGTGGCCGCCATGCACTACATGGGTATGGCAATCGATCAGAGCCGGCGTCACCAGCCGCCCGTCCAGCGAAGTTTGAGAGAATGTCGCGTATTCTTCCGGCAACTGCGTCTTCGGACCGACCCACGCGATCCGGTCCCCACGCACGACAATCGCCGCGTCTTCGATCAATCCGTATGCATCCGCACCAACCATGGTCGCGGCGTGCAGATCTGTGAACAGATGATCGTGGGTTTGCATTCGAATCCCTCTTCGGTGCAATTCTCTCTTTTCTGGTACAGGTCTTTATGTCATATGTCTATTCATAAAACCGGAGGTAGGGATGACGGTCATTTTCGCAAAACGGGCCTATCTGGCAGCCGGCTGGGCAGAGAATCTACGACTCGAGATCAAAAATGGTCGTATTGCCCGTCTGACACCCGACGCGGTCGCGCAACTCGGCGACACCTGCGTTGACACTCTACTGCCCGCTTTGGCCAACCTTCACAGCCATGCCTTTCAGCGTGCCATGGCGGGAATGACCGAATATCGGCAGGCTGGCCGTGACAGTTTCTGGACTTGGCGTGATCTGATGTATCGCTTCACAGCCCGCCTGAACCCCGAACACATTCAGGCCATCGCTGCGCAAGTCTATGTCGAGATGCAGGAGGCCGGGTACGCCTCGGTCGGGGAATTCCATTATCTGCACCACCAACCGAACGGGCAATCCTATGACAGGCTTTGCGAACTCAGCGACCGGATCATGGCCGCTGCTGCTGAGACCGGAATTGGCCTGACCCATCTGCCCGTGCTCTACAGCTATGCAGGAGTTGGGGAAAAACCACTGGAGGCGGGGCAGCGACGCTTTGGCAATGATGTGGACCGTTTTTGCGAACTTGTCGCGCAGGCGCGGGGTGCGCTCGGCAATCTTCCTGACGACTGTCGCGTCGGCATCGCGCCACATTCCCTACGCGCCACCTGTCCGCGCGATCTGGCGCAGGTGGTGGCATCACAAAGTTCCGGTCCAATCCATATTCACATTGCCGAACAACCCAGAGAGGTTGAGGAAGTGCAGGCTGGCCTTGGCGCGCGTCCGGTCGAATGGCTGCTGGATAATGCCCCGGTTGATTCCAACTGGTGCCTGATCCATGCCACCCACATGACTGACGAAGAGACTCGCGCCATGGCCCATAGCAATGCCGTTGCCGGTCTGTGCCCGGTGACAGAAGCCAACCTGGGCGACGGGCCTTTCAACGGCCCTGTCTATCTGAGCGCAGGCGGCGCTTTTGGCGTGGGATCGGACTCCAACGTGTTGATTTCCATGACCGAAGAACTCCGCACACTCGAATACTCGCAACGACTGCGCGACCTGTCACGTAACGTGATGGTGGTCGGCGAAGGCTCGACCGGACAAACCCTTTATCGCGGCGCAGCTATGGGCGGCGCGCAGGCGCTTGGTCGCAATGCGGGGCAAATTACCGAAGGAATGCTGGCTGATCTCGTCGCCATCGACAGTCAGGCCCCTGCCCTTTGTGCACTACAGCCCCACCAGTTGCTGGATGGTTTAGTCTTTGCCGCCAAAGATAATGTCGTTACTGATCTTTGGTCCGCAGGCCGACACCAGGTTCAAAACGGGCGTCACATCCTGCGCGACAAAGTCGCTAACAACTACAAACAGGCAATAGGTGGGCTTCTTGCTGAGCTTTAGGTCCGGGTCTTATTGAAAATCACGCGAAGGATCTTAGAGCCCGCAGCCGGACTGACCGTAACAGCGGCGTTCAGCGTCATTGCGTCTCCGGCAACCAGCTGCGTTTTGTCTGACATGTGGCCCATTCCCGAGACGACAAAGACGAACTCGCCCGCAGCCCCTTCGAATTCCTGATCATTTGCAAAAACGTTCACTACCACAACGACGATCTTTGGATCGTAGATCACATTGAGCGCACGACACGGCCCGCCCAACAGACGCGCATTCAGCGCGAGCGCTCCGTCGAACGAAACCGGCAGGAATGGTCGCACTGGTAAAACGCCACTATCGCCGAGCAAATCAAGCCCGGCGCCTTCGATGATCGTGTGTACACGCGCCATGCCTGGAAATCGGGAAAATGGCCCATCCCGATCGATCCGGGCCACACTGATACGCCAGACGACGTGCTCGCCGACCCGCTTCGCGGCAAGTTCGGTTGTTACACCGCCACCATTGGCCCAAGGCGTAACCGCGCAATCCTGCAATCTTATAAGGTTCTGGGTCAAATTCTTTGCATCTCACCCTTAACATAGACATAATACTAATAAGTTCGAAAAAAATAGTGAGCACAATGTGAACGGGCAGAAAAACACCGGCTTCCAGGATGTCCGCGACGAAGTTTTAAATCGCATCCAGACCAGAATCTGGCCGCAAGGCAGCCTGCTGCCTACCGAACTGGAGCTTGCCGCCGAATTCGGTTGTGCTCGCGCAACTGTCAATCGCGCTCTGCGTGAACTCGCTGATCAGGGTATTGTTACACGGAAACGCAAAGGCGGCACGCGTGTGGTCACAACACCGGTCAAACAGGCCAGGCTGCCCATTGCAGTAGTCCGGCAAACCATTGAAGACATGAATGCAGAATACCGGTATGCGTTGGTCAGCCGTACGCTGATAGATTGCCCGGCATGGCTACAAGCCAAACTCGGACTGCCCGAGGGCACGCAAATTCTGCATTTGCGCTGTATGCACCATGCTGACAATCGCCCCTTCCAGTTCGAGGAGCGATGGATCAATACAGCCGCAGTACCGCACGTCATGAATGAGGACTTTCTGACCACCGGTCCAAACGAATGGTTGCTGGCCGAAGTTCCGTTTTCGAACGCCGAAATTGCCTTCTCGGCTGTTCCGGCGACCGGCCCGCTTCAGGATTTTCTTTCTGTTCCGCCCGGAACACCTTTGTTCCAGTTGGAGCGGACAACGTGGTTTCGAAAAACCCCGGTCACCTTTGTACGCATGACCTTTCATCAGGGGTATCAAATGCGGACAACCTACTGAGGCTTTTTCCGCTATTGGTGGTCCTGCCGAAAGCCAAATCTCGACCCGCCACCCCGCTTGTTTCAAATACGCACTACATCAAGTGCATGTGCATTCGGGTGGCCAAATTGCCCAGAACCCAGACGGTGCCAAGGATCATGATCATCAGAACCAGTGTCGAAAACAGCACCAGATGCAGATCTTCGCGGCTGCTGCGCCGACGATCGATATGCAGGAAGTAGACAAGCTGCAACACAAGCTGTGCCAATCCAAGCAACCCGATGGTCAGGTAAACCCCAACCGTTTCAATCCCATAAACCTGCGCTACGCCAAACATCGCCAAGGTCAGCAAAAGCGAGCCACCATACCCGATCACATAGCGCCGACGCTCGCGACGATGCATTTCAGAGCGCTTATCCATAGGTCAGACCTCCGAAATACACGATGGTAATGATGCCAATCCAGATCAGATCGAGAAAATGCCAGAACAACGCCAGCCGCACCACGCGCGAAATAACCACATCCGTCATGCCCTTGACGCGTAGCTGGATACCCAAAACGATCAGCCAAAGGCATCCAGTCGCAACGTGCAGACCATGAAGCGGGACCAACCCAAAAAAGGCTGACAAAAAACCGCTGCGCTGCGGAATGCCGCCTTTTTCCGCCATGGCCATGAAGTCACGCACTTCCAGCACCAGAAAACCAAGCCCCAGCGCAAGAGTGACGCCAAACCACAAGACAATGCGACCGCGCGGCAGATTGTACTTCAGCGCCAGCATGGCAAGACCCACTGTCAGGCTGCTGGTCAGCAGTATCAGGGTTTGCGCAAAAACACTTTTCAGATCAAACAACTCGTGCGGGCCGGGACCACCTGCCTGCGCATCGATCATCGTTATGTAAATCGCAAACATCAGGCCGAAATAGACCAGATCGCTCATCAAGAAGACCCAGAACCCAAAGGTGACAACCTCGGCCGCCTTGTGGGCGCTGGCGTGATGTTCCCCTAGATTGATACCGGGATAGCTGTGTGTCGGCGCGCGCTTCATGTCGCCACCTCCAGATCCGGGCGGGCAAGGCCGCGGTTTTCCGAAGAAGTTTCAGAGTCACGATCAACTGCGGCTTCGCTGTGGACCAACGCCAGCCAGGCTTCGTGATCCCTTCGCACCTCTTCCGCGGGGATGGTGAGTTCTGTACTGTCATCAAATGTCCAGATGATCACCGCAAGGATCATCAAAACCGTCATTATCGCGGCAAGCCACCAGATCCACCAGACCAGCGCAAATATCCATATGCCGCTGAGAACACACAGGACAAAGCCAATTCCCGTGTTTCGGGGCAGTTCGATATCTTCATAAGCGTCTGGTGTTGGATAGGCCGTTCCTTTTGCCTTCTGTGCCGTGAATTCATCCCGATCCGTAACCTTGGGGATGATCGCAAAGTTGTACGCGGGAGGCGGTGAAGGGATAGTCCATTCCAATGTGCGACCATCCCAGGGATCCCCAACAGGAACGCGGGTTTGGTCGCGGTCACGAATGCTGACCCATAGCTGGATCAGTACCGAGAACAATCCACAGGTAATAACTATTGCTCCGATGATGGCCACAATCATGAAAGGGTGGAAAGACGGATCGCTATAGCTGAAAGAGCGGCGTGGCATGCCCAATAGCCCGACGAAATAGAGCGGCATGAATGTCAGCAAAAACCCCCCGGTCCAGCAAAAGACAGAAACCCGGCCCCAGAATTCGTTCAGTCGGAATCCAAAGGCCTTGGGGAACCAGTAATTGTATGCCGCCAACAATCCGAACAACACGCCAGGCAATAACGCGTTGTGGAAATGAGCTACCAAAAACAGCGTATTGTGAACCTGGTAATCTACGGTTGGGTTTGCCAGGATCACACCGCTCAGCCCACCGATGGCAAACAGCATCAAAAATGACAGCCCATAGAGCATCGGCACCGAAAACCGAATGCGCCCCCGCCACAGCGTCGCCATCCAGTCATAGACTTTCACGCCGGTTGGGATGGCAATCAGCATGGTCGCAATACCAAACACCGCGTTGATCAGCGCGCTTTGACCCATGGTAAAAAAGTGGTGCAGCCAGACCGTGAACGACAACACTGCGATCGACATGGTCGCAATAACAAGCGAGTTGTAGCCATAAAGCCGTTTGGCCGAGAAGGTCGCAAACACCTCGGAATAGATGCCATAAGCAGGCAAAACCAGCAGGTAAACCTCGGGGTGGCCGAACAACCAAAACAGATTGGCATAGTTCATCATGTTGCCACCGAGGTCGTTTGTGAAAAAGTGGAAATCAAGATAGCGATCAGCGGCAAGCATCAGCGCGGCGACACCCAAAGGCGGCATAGCAAAGACGATCAGGATCGAACTGCAAATGATTGTCCAGCAATACATCGGCAGCCGCATGAACGTCATGCCCGGCGCGCGCAACTTGTAGATCGTAACGGCAAAATTGATACCCGTCAGCGAGGTGCCAATGCCCGAAACAACGATGGCCCAGATCCAGTAATCCGGTCCAACACCGGGATTGAACGCTGCGCCGGTATACGGTGGATAGGCTGTCCAGCCGCCGGTCGAAAACTCTCCAATCACCAGCGACACCATCAGCATCATGCCTGACGAAACCGTAAGGCCCAGACCAATCTGGTTTAGTCGCGGGAACGCCACATCGCGCGCGCCGATCATCAGCGGGACAATGTAATTCGCAACACCAAAGACAAAGGGAACGGCAACAAAGAAGACCATGATTGTGCCGTGAGTGCTGAAAAGCTCGGCAAAATGTTCGGCTTCGAGGAAACCGTCGCCGGGCCCGGAAGCCTGCTGCGCGCGCATGACAACGCCTTCAAGCACACCGCGCGCCAGCATCACGATGGCAAAGACGATATACATGATACCGATCTTTTTGTGATCGACGCTGGTCAGCCAATCGCGCCACAGGGGTGTCCACAGACGAAACCAGCTCAGCAATCCTACGACAACAACAACGCCAATAATCACAACAGCTGCGGCTGTATTGGCCACAATCTCATTAGTATTTGGGTTCTGGATCAACCCGGCAATCGGAAAAGCGTCCCAACTCAGACGCCCGAAGAAACCTGTCTCGGTCGGCGTCATTTTTGCGCCTCCTGCCCAAATGATGCAGTTCCAGGCTGTAGATCGATGGGCAGCGGCTGACCGCTGTGGTAGCGGCTCAGGATATTCCGGAACAGATCGTCTTTTATTGTGAAGTAGAGCGCATCATCCGGCATCCGAGATGTTCCCAAAGCGGCCTGAACTTCATCCCTGTCGGTCCGCATGGCCAGTTTCCGATACGTTGCCACATCTAGTTGGATGCTGTTGTTACGCACTTTTTCGACCCAAGCGTCGAAATCCTCATCACTCATTGCGATGGTGCGGAACTTCTGCTTGGTAAAGCCCCGTCCGTTGTACTGAGTGTTTTCACCCTGCATCACTTCCGGCGCATCCGCGACAAGATGTAACTGGGTGGTCATGCCCGGCATCGCATAAATCTGTCCGGCCAGCGCGGGTATCATAAACGACTGCATCACGGTATCGGTTGTCAGCGTCAATGCAACTTGCCGCTTTGTCGGAATTCCGAACTCTCCTACAGTGGCGACCCCAAGATCGGGGTACAGAAACAGCCACTTCCAATCCAGACCGACAACCTGAACCCGCAGCGCCGGATCTTCACCAAACGGTGCCGAATACGGGTCAAGCCGATGCGTCGCCTTCCAAAGGTAAAAAGACAGCAAGGCCACGATTATGACAGGCACACCCCACATGACAAATTCCAGCTTGGCCGAGAAATCCCAATCCGGCGCGTAGGGCGCAATGCGGTTGCTTCGGCGGCGATACCGAAACGCTATTATCGGGACCAGCACCAATACCGGGATAACGGCCAGCAGGATCAATACGGTCGCCCGAAGCAAATGCGTTTTCTGAACTGCCGCTATTGGGCCTTGCGGGTCCATAAAGCTGTCGCTGGCCAAAGCTGGTTGCGCCGAAACGATCAACAGGAGCACAACGACAAGCCTGAGCAAGGATGGATTTGATGAAATGACTTGTGCCACAGCTGACTGTCCTCTCCTCATCTCAATCCCATGCAACTATCGGCAAGCGGGTGAAATTTCTCAAGAGTTTTCCGAACCACAAATTGCCAACCTCAACTTACTTTCAACTTTGGGTGTAAAGAGCTACGGGTCGCGCGGCATCTTCCCGTTGACTTGCAAGGCCAGTCGGGACAGATAAATCGTCAATGCGTATTTTGCTGTTCACTCTAGGATTGATCATTCTGTCCCAGACCGCACTGGCACAGGATCGTGCAGCAATTGAACGCCAGTTTCAGTCGTGGTTGTTGGAGACGATCTGGCCGCAGGCGCAGGCCAAAGGTGTTTCGCGCAACACACTGCAACAGGCGTTTTCCGGTGTTACTCTGAACTGGGACCTGCCTGATCTGGTTCCCCCCGGACATAAACGCAAAACGCCCAAGGCGCAAAAACAAGCCGAGTTTGGATCGCCCAGCCGGTATTTCAATCCGGGGTCAATTCAGGGCGCAACGTCTGTCGGGCGCAGGATGGCGAGGCAACACTCTGCGATTCTTGCGAAAGTCGAAAGCAATACAGGCGTTCCTGCTCGCATCATTCTGGCAATCTGGGGCAGAGAGAGTGGCTATGGGCAGGTGCCGATCCGCCATGATGCGTTCAGGGTTTTGTCGACCAAGGCATTCATGAGCACGCGCGCGGACTACTTCACGGCCGAGCTTATCGCGGCTCTGCAAATCGCGGAAGCAGGACCTCTGCCAGCCCGGCAATTGAAAAGCAGTTGGGCGGGCGCGTTAGGACAACCCCAATTCATGCCATCAAGCTATTTGGCTTACGCCGCAGATGGCAACGGCGACGGACAGGTCGATATCTGGGGGTCATCCGATGATACAATCACATCGATTGGCAACTACCTGAAACAGCACGGCTGGATCGCCGGGCGTGACTGGGGTTTCGAAGTGTCTGTGCCAGCAACCGTTTCATGTGCATTGGAAGGACCTGATCAAGGGCAGTCAATCCAGCAATGGGAAGCGATGGGCATAAACCGGGTCTCGGGCAAACCTTTTCCAGCCCACGAGTTGAAGGGGGCAGGTTACCTGATGATGCCGGCAGGACGATTTGGTCCTGCTTTTCTGGTCACTCCGAATTTTTACGTTTTGAAGGAATACAACAAAAGCGATCTGTATGCTTTGTTCGTCGGCCATGTCGGTGACAGAATCCAATTTGGAAGCGACGATTTTGCAGGGCGGTGGGGCAAGGTCGGCGGTTTTTACCGTTCTGACATCGCAAAGATGCAGGGCGCACTGGAAAGCTTGGGGTACGATGTCGGAGGCGTTGACGGCTTGCCAGGTTTCAAAACCCGCCGATCCATAGGCAGATGGCAGGAAACGATGGGTGTTGCACCTACCTGCTTTCCCGAAACCTCGATGACAACGAAACTGGCCCGATAAGGCACCAAGCATGCGTTGAACGGTCGCTCTCGACTTGCTTAAGCATCTTATCGCCGGTCGCAACAGACCGCATTTATCATCAATCTTAATGATTTCGACCCTATTGTTGCTCATCCTAAAACGGACTTGATGCGTCAGATCATGTATTTCCAAGAAGCTCGGATGTTTGCCGACGGGTTACTTGTGCCGTTAAGACACGTTACTTGACGCAGCTTGCGACTAAGTGAGCCGTGTTAATTTCAGTTGCACAGTCCCTGCCATCTAAATTCTTTTCGGCCGCGCAGTCCTAAACTACTCGTCATAACAAGGCGCTATGCCCATCCAAAGAAAAATATGCAGGACTCCGTCCGGGAGTTTTTCAAGACAACCGACGCCGCTCCAAACATATCAACTTTCCGTGAACGACAAATCGTCGTCAGATTTTTGGCACAGAGTTATAGCGGAAGGGTCTCTGGGAACTGTGGTTCAGGCCTTGTATACAGGAAACACCGGAGTCGGCTTTTGACTCATCTGGACCGAGGTGGCACGATTTGGTCAATAACGGCCGGCACACCGGGCATGATTGATTGACGCGGTTTTGAAGACTAAGAGGACATTCCGGATGTTTTCTGCTTTTCCGGCCAAGTTTTGTTTTGAGAGGCACCATGACACGCAAAGTCACCAAAGCAGTTTTTCCAGTGGCGGGAATGGGAACCCGGTTTTTGCCGGCAACCAAATCTGTTCCGAAAGAGATCATGACGTTGGTGGATCGCCCGCTGGTGCAATATGCAATCGATGAAGCCCGCGCCGCTGGTATCAAAGAGTTCATCTTTGTGACTTCTCGTGGGAAATCCGCGCTTGAAGATTACTTTGACCACAACCTTGTCCTCGAACAGGAGTTAATGGCCAAGGGCAAAAACAAGCTTCTCGATATCTTGAACAAGACGAATATGGAAAGCGGCGCGATTGCCTATATCCGCCAACACAAAGCCCTGGGGTTGGGGCATGCTGTATGGTGTGCACGCCGTTTGATAGGCGATGAACCCTTTGCTGTAATGCTGCCTGACGATGTGATTGCTGCAGATAAACCATGTCTGCAACAAATGGTTGAAGCCTATGAGGAAACGGGCGGCAACATGGTGGCAACGATGGAAGTTTCACCAGAAAAGACCAGTTCGTACGGCGTTCTGGATGTCGTCGACAGTATCGGCCCGGTCATTCCGGCCAAGGGTATGGTTGAAAAACCCGAACCCTCAAAAGCGCCATCCAATCTGGCGGTTATCGGGCGCTATATTCTTCGACCTTCCGTATTGAACAACCTGAACGCAATGAAAACCGGAAGCGGCGGTGAAATCCAACTGACTGATGCGATCGCCGAGGATATCGCATCCGGCGTGCCCGTTTTTGGCTACAAGTTCGACGGGCAGCGTTTCGATTGCGGTTCAAAATCCGGTTTTCTGCAAGCGACCGTTTCCTTTGCCCTTGCCCGTGACGACCTGCGCGATGATCTGAGCCAATATCTGAATGACATCGTTGCAACTGGAAAAGCGGCCCAGTAGCCACGGGATCTCCCATTCCACAAAAAAAGAATTGAACAATATCGTTGGTCATCAGCAATTCAGGGGCACGTGTATGAACAGAACGGTCTATCCAGTCATCCTGTGTGGTGGTTCAGGAACGCGTTTGTGGCCCCTGTCGCGCAAAAGCTATCCCAAGCAATTCGTTCCACTTGTCGGAAAAACCAGTCTGTTACAGGATTGTGCCGACCGGATGCTTGGACCCTCGCATACGCCCTATGCCAAACCAATGGTTCTCACCAACGAAGCCTTTCGGTTTATTGTACCTGAACAGCTGACCGCTATTGGGATCGACCCCGGTCCGATTCTGATTGAGCCTGAAGGGCGAAACACGGCCCCTGCCGTACTGGCGGCTGCGTTGTACCTTGCCTCACGTGATCCGGATGCCATCATGCTGGTCGCGCCTTCAGATCATGTGCTTCCAAACAAGGCCGCTTTTCATCAGGCCGTCGCCACAGGCGTGCGAGCAATTGCCGAACGAAGCGATCTGGTGACATTTGGCATCACGCCCACTCGACCCGAAACCGGGTATGGCTACTTAAAGCTGAACGACGCCCCAGACGCGTCCGGGGGTGCAGTTCGCTTGGATCGGTTCGTGGAGAAACCGGATTTGGAAGCCGCGCAGGCGATGGTGAAAGATGGCAGTTACCTGTGGAATTCCGGCATCTTCCTGTTTGCGGTACGTGACATCGTTGCAGCATATGAAAAATACGCAAGCACCCTTGTTGCACCTGTCCAACAGGCCGTCGACAACGCAAAGACAGATTTGGGGTTCCTAAGATTGGACCCTTCGGCTTGGGCTGACGTCGATGACATCTCGATCGACTATGCGGTCATGGAAAAAGCCCCCAACCTTAGCGTGGTTCCGTATTCCGCAGGTTGGTCGGATGTTGGAAGTTGGACGGCTGTTCAAGAATTGTCAAACCCTGATGAAAACGGCATCGCGACATATGGGGAAGTAACCACAATCGACTGCCGCAACGTTCTGATACGATCAGAATCACCTGCGCAGGAAGTGGTGGCAATGGGGCTTGAGAACATTATCGCAATTGCGATGCCAGATGCTGTGCTGGTTGCTAGCATGGATAAAGCTCAGGACGTCAAGCAGGCTGTCGCTGCCTTAAAGGCTAAAGAGGCCAAACAGGCTGATACGCTTCCGGTCGATCACCGCCCCTGGGGCTGGTTTGAGAGCCTCGTGATCGGTGACAGATTTCAGGTCAAGCGAATCCATGTGCATCCTGGCGCAGCGCTCAGCCTGCAGTCCCATCACCATCGGTCCGAGCATTGGATTGTGGTTGAGGGCACCGCCAAGGTCACAATCGATGATCAGGAACGGTTGGTTAGCGAAAATCAGTCTGTCTATATCCCGCTGGGTGCCGTGCACCGGATGGAGAACCCTGGCAAAGTGCCCATGGTTTTGATCGAAGTGCAGACCGGCACCTATTTAGGCGAAGATGACATCATTCGATATGAAGACATTTATGCCCGGGACTAAGCGGCGACATAGTTCTCCATAGGCCATACTCGGGTCGGCTTGTCCCCGGGGATACTCAAGTTAACAGATTATTTCCTGTGCGGTCGGCCGGGTCAGACGGGATTGACGCGTCTTACGGCAGAGTGGCGCGCAACCGACTTTCGGACCGACAGCCACAGGAGGACCCTCGTGTCAATGACCTCACCCAGATTGCGCCTGCCTTTTCTACAACCTTCGCAGGCTCAAAAGCACGTCACCCACAACGAGGCACTGCGACAGCTTGATCTGGTCGTTCAGCTAACAGTTCAGACGACCAATGCCAGCACCCCGCCCGTTGTCCCCGAGCAGGGTGATATCCATGCTCTGGGCGTCACCCCCACCGGGGACTGGGCCGGACATGCAGGAGAGCTTGCCGCATGGCTGGACAACGCCTGGTATTTCTTGACCCCGTATGCGGGCTGGCGCGCCTGGGACGAGGCCACTGGTGAACTGAAGATCTGGAATGGGTCTGACTGGCTGCCCTTGCCCGTCAATACTCAGAACCTGAATGGTATTGGGGTGGCAACAAGTTCGGACGCTACGAATCGCTTGTCTGTCCGAAGCCCGGCAACGCTTCTGAGCCATGAGGGCGGCGGGCATCAGCTGAAGATCAACAAGGCGGGTGCCAGCGATACAGCATCGCTGGTGTTTCAGTCGAACTGGACCGGTCACGCTGAAATGGGGTTATCCGGAAGTACGGGGTTTTCAATCAAAGTGTCCCCTGACGGAGGTACCTGGACGGAAGCTCTGACTTTTGACCCCGCGACCGGAACAGCGGCTGGTGCGGCTGTTCAGGGCGATGCGACGGATACCACTTCGGGTCGCTTGATGCGTGCCGACTACGGTTATGGGCCGGGTAACCTTCTGGGGTCGGTATCAGAAGTTGGCGGTATACCAACCGGTGCGGTCATAGAGCGCGGAAGTAACACCAATGGCGAATTTACACGTTTTGCCGATGGAACCCTGATCTGCACCGCCGCGTTGCTTCCTGTCGCATGCACGGCCGCGGAAGGCGTATTGTTCGCAAGCGCTGCAATGACGTGGAACTACCCAGCGCCATTTTCCTCTGCGCCTAGCGTTAGTGGCAGCGCTGGAGCCAATAATCGTTTCATCGGGTTTGATGTGCCCGGAAACACTCAAGCCACGTGCAAAGCCCTCTCTGTAACTTCGGATACAGCGGCTTTTTCACCAAGTGTCATCGCCATAGGGCGCTGGTTCTGAGCACAGCTGCCGCCTGAACTGTGGTTCGGGCGGTTTTTTTGCGTCGTCGGTCCATTTCTATAGCAATCGCCAATTCCATTGGACCCGCCACAGCCGCCTTGCTCCGGGCGGAAAGTGGGCGGCGCAACACCGCCCGCTTAGTGGCTGTTTATTACTGGTCCATGCCCAGAATTGTATCATTTCAGCTGACAATGGACGTGATTCAACAAGTTCTGCGCAGCACGACGGATTGTAAAAACTCTGTTCCCGCGCATATTGCCTCAAAAACAACAAGAAAACATGGGAACTTAGCAGCCATACCTGTAAATCATTGAAACCGGCGCTGGATTCTTCGATTGTGCGCGCGCCGTTGATAGTAATTGGTAAAAAAGGATTTGGCAGATGCGCATTGCAATGATCGGCACCGGGTATGTGGGCCTTGTGTCCGGCGTGTGTTTTTCGGACTTCGGTCATGATGTGATTTGCGTTGATAAGGCTGAGCAGAAAATCGATATGCTCAAAGCCGGACAGGTGCCTATTTATGAACCGGGTCTTGACGTGCTGATGGCGCGAAACGTCGCGGCTGGCCGCCTGAGCTTCACAACCGATCTTGCAGCCGCAGTAGACGGCGCCGATGCTGTCTTTATTGCTGTCGGAACGCCAACCCGGCGTGGAGACGGCCATGCGGATTTGACTTATGTGATGGCAGCGGCGGAAGAAATCGCTCAGGCTGTCACCGGGTATACCGTTATCGTCACAAAATCGACTGTGCCCGTCGGAACAAACAGGAATGTGTGGGAAACAGTCAAGGCCGCCAACCCCCAGGCCGATTTTGACGTGGCTTCGAACCCTGAATTCCTTCGCGAAGGCGCGGCAATCGACGATTTCATGCGCCCGGATCGCGTCGTGGTCGGCGTTGAAAATGACCGCGCGGCCGAAGTGATGGCAGAAATATACCGCCCTCTGTATCTGCGCGACTTCCCGATCCTGACCACCGATCTGGAAAGCGCGGAGATGATAAAATACGCCGCCAACGCGTTTTTGGCGACCAAGATCACCTTCATCAATGAAATCGCCGGGCTATGCGAAAAAGTTGGTGCGGATGTTAAAGAAGTCTCGCGTGGCATTGGTCTTGACGGGCGGATTGGCAACAAATTCCTGCATGCAGGACCTGGCTACGGTGGTTCATGTTTTCCAAAAGATACGGCCGCGTTGGCCCGGATCGGGCAGGACCACGCGCATCCGATGCAAATCACCGAGACCGTCATCCGCGTGAATGACGAAATCAAGAAACGGATGATCGAGAAGATTCGTGACGCATGTGACGATCATTTCAACGGCAAGACCGTGGCGGTTCTGGGTGTCACGTTCAAACCCAATACGGACGATATGCGTGACGCGCCATCACTGTCCATCGTACCCGCCCTGATAGGCGGAGGCGCAAAGGTGCGCGTTGTTGACCCACAGGGAAAATCTGAAGGAGAGGCGCTTTTGCCTGGCGTCGAATGGTGCGACGATCCGTATGTCGCTGCGCGGGGCGCGGATGTTGTTGTGCTGCTGACGGAATGGAATGAATTCCGCGCGCTGAACCTTTCCGAAATTGCGGCGTCAATGAAATCAGCCAGGATGGTCGACCTGCGCAACATCTACTCGAAAACTACAGCGCTGAAATCGGGGTTTGAAACCTACGTCGGCGTTGGACGCTGAAAGCACCCGTCCTCGCAAGTAGTTGACGGATCATAGTGCGGCTGTCCAAACCCGGTAGCGGCCTTGTCCGGTGACCTCGCGCACCAGGCCTCTCCGGGTGAACAGGTCAAAGTTCCGCTGAACCGCTGCGCGGGAAGAATTGGTAAGTTCTTCTGCAAGTGGGGCCGAGACCATCGGCCACGCCGCCAGAGCATCAATCAGACGCGGGGGGGTGCGACCGCTCAGATCCTGCGTCGCGTCGCGGGCCTTATCCTCCCAGACACTGATCCTGTCGAGGTGCAGCAAAGCCGCAAGAACAGCTTGCCCGGCGCCCTGTATCCAAGACCCTAACTTTTCCGTCGGCCCACCTGTTCCGCGCAACGCACCCGGACCAGACAACGCCAGAGGCATGAACATTGCGCCACCCCGCCCCATCGAAGCCGCGTGCCGCGCTGCGATGATTGCCGCCTCGGTGTCTTGTCCGACCCCCTGCGAAACCGCTCGCCATGCATGAAACGCGATGGCCGATTGTGTCACCGGGTGCAGCCTTTCAGCATTCCGCATGACTTCGGCCAGATCAACGATCGCTTCGGGCGTCGCTTCAGCCCCCTGAGCCAGACGGTCGAGAAACGCGGTCAACCCGCTTTCCCACCCGCCTGTCGCAGGGCCCGCGCCTGAGCTCAGACGGCGCACGGCCCAACCTGCCCGAAACAGCGCCTGCACGTCATCGTGGGTCGCGCCGATCCTCAGACCCGTCCACAGAGCCAGGCGGTCCACGCTGACCCGATCCCCTGTCCACCACCCCAGATCGGACGTTTCCATAAGTGCCAAACGATGCGTCCACCCCTCAGGCCCCGAACGCAGCCGCTCATCCAGAGCGCCAAAGGTCAGGGCAAGATCAGCAAGCTCTGCCGACAATTCTGATTGTGCCGAATACCAATCGCGCGGATCGAATAACGGGCGCTGATCCGATCGGGGACCAGGCAAAAAGAAATCTTCCTCCACGTCCTGGTCCGGGGGCAAAAACCAAGGGTCATCTTCTTCTGCCGGATCACCATCATAGATGCTGGCTGGGCCAAGATCATCGACCTCGTCTTCTGGAAGGGGCATGGTTTTCTTCGACGTCATACCCCGCATTCTTTGGGCATTTGCAACAGTTCACAAGGGTTTTCCATCAACCCGAGAATGTGCGGGTCAACACTTCCAGTTCGGCGCTTAAATCCGTGTGTGGGGAACTGCCCAACAGCATATATCCATAACCGCCCTGCTCCCACTTTGCAGTTGCCAAACCGCTCAACACCGTTTGTTGGACTTCGGTACTTGGGGCATTCGGTCCCTGGCGAATGACACAGAAGGCAAGTGGTCGACCCTGATCATCGGCAAAAACCACTTGGATCAAGGGCTTGCCTTTGAATGAAAGAACCTGCGCCCGCTTCAGCTCCAGCCCTGGCAACGCTTCCAGTGTTTCCAGATTCAGCGTTCGTCCCAGTTCGGCTTCGGCCATTGCAAATTGCTTGGCCAGCGACGCGTCTGAACTGTCCAGCGATGCAATCGTTTCCGGCACGTAAAGTGATTGATAGATCGCGGCCTGCTGGGCCCAGCTTAAGTCTGCTGGCCGGGTGGCCCAGAATGTTACGGCGACGGCTGCAAACGCCGCGCTGGCAGCCACCGCAACAAGACGCAGAAACCCGTTATTGGCGGGCCGCGTCGTTTTTTCCGGAAGGTCCACCTTCGGCGCTTCAGCGGGCAGGTTCTCAAAAACATCCCGAACAACAGGCGCAATCGGATCCAGCGCCATCAGACGATGTTCCAACGTAGCGTCATCTTCAACCGCAACATCAATAGCGCGGGTCTGAGCCTCATCCAGGCTGCCTTCCAGATACGCTAATAGCGTCTCGTCGGAAAACGTCATTTGCCACTCCGTCGCGCGGTGTCCGCTGCATCAACCTGCATCACAGTTTTAAGTTTCTGCCGGGCATTCGAAAGCCGGCTCATGATCGTGCCAATTGGAACCTCCAACAAAGCGGCGGCTTCGCGGTAACTGTACCCCTCAACGAAGACGAGCATAACCGTTTCGCGCTGTGCCTCAGGCAACTGCATCACTTGAGTAAACACTTCAGCCGCGAAAATATTCGTTTCTGTATCCGGTCCCGTTGCAACCAGATCCGCTTCGGGGGTCACCGACAGCGCCTGCGCGCGCCGAACCGACCGTGAACGCAGCTCATTCAGCCAGATTGACCGGCAGATTGTCATCAACCAGCTGTCTAGTCGGTTGTGCGACGTCACCTGATGATGTCGTTCAAGCGCGCGCAAACATGTGGCCTGCAACAAATCGTCAGCTACATCCGAGGCACCCGATAATGCCATCGCAAACCGCCAGACACGCTTCGAATGCGTCTGAACCGCATCGCGGACGGCTTGTTCAGAAGTCATCTCGGCTCTCATCGAATGATCGCGACCTGCTTGTGTTTCTCAATCACGGACCGGACCCGCAAGGGCAGAATTGTCATATTTAGCGGTGAAATGAAACGAAACTCCAGCTCCATGCAGTCACGTTTGCGTCTGTAATTGTTGCAGCGCCTGTTTCTGCAACCAACTTGGCGTTGGATATTGGCCATTTGCGACGGTTGTTTTGGTTGCGGGTTTGGTGGTGAGGTCTTATTTAGCGTGTTTGGATGTTGGGATGGGTTGGTGTGCCGCAGGGTTGCATCTGTCCTTTA
>NZ_JBQERN010000009.1:0-139886 GCF_056535105.1 Ruegeria sp. O5
CACTGGATATTCCAAGCTTCGCGCCGATCTCCTGGATCGGCTTCTTATTCGCTTCACGCGCAATTTCGATGTCGGATTTATAGCTCATTGGCCGGGGTCCTTGATTGAATACCGTGCAAAACCGACGTCCAACGTCGGCGCTACGCATTCCATACCCTTGTGTACAATCTGATTAGCCATGGATTCCGACATTCTGGCGTCGCGAAGCGTCGTCAGGTCACTTCATCGGTAACTAATCGGAAACCTGCATATTTTCAGGGCTCCAGGCAGGCTGGTCCGGAACAAAGAGCTTGAGGTGATCGCCCAGTTGAATGCGCCCAGGACGTTCGACCCAACCCGTGACACCGCGACGCCCGACGGCAGCAGGTTTAAACCCTGCACCATACCCCTGATGATCCGCTTCGATTTCGCGACCGGGCAGTACGCAGGGTGCGTTTTCCATATCCACAGTGATCGTCAGCCCGTTGACCGCCTGAAGACGCGAGGACGGCGGAATATGCGAGAAATCCGGAATACCTTTCAGCACTATGGATGCGCCCAGATAAGACGGGTCAAGCTGGTCCAGCCCCATGTTCTGCGCGATCTGCTGCAACTCTTCCAAGGACAGCACCGACAGTTGACGAACATTGCGGATTTCAGTGCCCTTGGGATAGAGGTTCGAGACCCGAACACAGGACGCACGGTTCAGACCTTCGTGCCGTTCGCCTTTCACGCCCTCAAACCCAAGATCCAGCAACTCAACGGGCTTGGCACGAAGCGATCCGCCGGCAGGAACAAGGCCCAGCCAAAGAACTTCGGCTGCAAATTCGGTTTCCCGCAAAAGCGGCATACGTGCTTCCCTTCCCATTGGTGCCTGCCAGCGCATAATGCCCAGTAACGCTCTGATGGAAAGATAAAAAAAACCCGGGGCAGAGCCCGGGTTCTTGCTGGTTATGCTGTCGGTTCAGGTTCCATCCCACCCTCAGGCGGTGATTTCTTCGCCTTGGTCTTGGGGATGGCTGTCACGCTGGGCGCACTGCCCTCGTCTGACTTGTCGTTCCGGTCATCACTGTCGCCGGGCGACTCCCCGTTCATGACGCGTTTGATTTCGTCACCGGTCAGTGTTTCGTATTCCAGCAAACCTTGGGCCAGACGTTCCCATTCCTCGTTCTGATCAGTCAGAATCTTGTGCGCCTGTTCATAGCCTTGCTGGATCAGGCGCTTTACCTCTTCTTCAATCAGTTCCTTGGTATGAGCCGATACCGAGAACCCGGCAGTATTGCCCTGGTATCCCTCATGCGCCTCGGCATAGTCGATATTGCCGACCTTGTCCGACATACCCCAGCGCATCACCATGGCGCGTGCCAGTTGGCTGGCCTGCATGATGTCCCCGGCAGGGCCGTTCGACACGTGATCTTCGCCATACTTGATGACTTCGGCAGCTTTACCCGCCATGGTCATCGCCAGCTTTTGTTCGCACTCATCCCGGTGATAGTTCAGGCGATCCATTTCCGGCAGCGAAACCACCATACCCAGCGCACCCCCGCGCGGTATGATTGTCGCCTTGTAGACCGGATCGCACATCGGCAGTGACAGACCAACAACAGCATGACCCGCTTCGTGATAGGCTGTCTTTTCCTTCTGATCCTGCGTCAGCACCATCGAGCGGCGCTCGGCCCCCATCATCACCTTGTCCTTGGCGTTTTCAAAATCTTCCATGGTGACAAAGCGACGACCCACGCGCGCGGCCATCAACGCGGCCTCGTTCACGAGGTTGGCCAGATCCGCACCCGAGAAGCCGGGCGTACCGCGCGCGATGATGCGCAGATCAACATCGGGGCCCAGCGGCGTCTTGCGTGCGTGAACGCCCAGAATTTTCTCGCGGCCCTTGATGTCCGGGTTGCCGACTGTGACCTGACGGTCAAACCGGCCCGGTCGCAGCAGCGCGGGGTCCAGAACGTCCTTGCGGTTTGTCGCTGCCAGAATGATTACACCTTCGTTGGCCTCAAACCCGTCCATTTCGACCAGCAACTGGTTGAGCGTTTGTTCCCGCTCGTCGTTGCCGCCACCATACCCGGCGCCGCGATGACGACCCACAGCGTCAATCTCATCGATAAACACGATACAGGGCGCATTCTTTTTCGCCTGCTCGAACATGTCGCGCACGCGGGACGCACCCACGCCAACGAACATTTCGACAAAATCCGAACCCGAGATGGTGAAGAACGGCACGCCCGCCTCACCCGCAATGGCACGGGCCAGAAGCGTCTTACCGGTACCCGGAGGGCCAACCAGCAGCGCGCCCTTGGGGATCTTGCCACCAAGGCGGCTGAACTTCTGCGGGTTGCGCAGGAATTCGACAATCTCTTCCAGCTCTTCCTTGGCCTCGTCGATACCGGCAACATCGTCAAAGGTCACGCGGCCATGCTTTTCGGTCAGCATCTTGGCCTTGGACTTACCAAAGCCCATCGCACCACCTTTGCCGCCGCCCTGCATCCGGTTCATGAAATAGACCCAGACACCGATCAGCAGCAGGAAAGGCAGCAGCGTGATCAGGAACGACTGAAAGCCTGATTGCTGTTGTTTTACGGCCTGAACGGGGATGTTTTCCTCGATCAGAAGCTTGGTCACTTCGGCGTCGCCGGGTTTGATCGTGACATAGCTGGCACCGCTTTGCAGGGTATAGCGAATCTGTTCACCATCCAGGGTCACGTTCTTGACTTCACCGCTTTGGACGGCACCGACAAAGTCGGAATAGGTTTTCTCGTTGCTCTGAAGCGTTCCGCCCGGTCCACTGAACAGATTGAACAGTGCAAGGATGAGCAGGAACAAAACGACCCAAAACGCGATATTGCGAGCGTTGCCCAAGGAAATTCTCCTAAAAGTTCCGGCAGGTGAGACGCTGCCAAGTTACCTCTTAAAATAGAGAGGATTGTCGTATGTTCAATGCGATAAAAAAGATGCGTGGAACTCGGGCCAATCTGACGCAAGCCTGGCCTGCCAACCATTCGCGAGCCCCGCAAGCGGGGCGGCCAGCACCCTGTCCGCAATCCAAACCGCAGGCGTCGCCGTCAACGCTATCCTGGGACGCCCGGTTGCACGCCACTCGGGCACCTGTTGCAACCCCTCACCGCCCAAAGCGCGGATTTCTGCGCCCATTATTGCCGGTCCGCTGAGCCGCCATTTGCCATCCCACACAGCACCGGGCGCCGCGATCTGAGATTTCACGGCATTAAATTCCCTGCAAATCCAAACACTCCCGCCTTGTGGAACAATCAGACAACCGCCCACTGACCCCGATTGCCCATTCGCAACTGCATCCATTGCCTGATCCACTGCCGCCTGACGTGGAGGATAACCCGACCCGGCAATCCATGAGAGGATTCCCAGCAGGACACGACGCCGAATCTCAAGGGGCAACGCGGTAAATCCAGCCCTGTTCACCCTCACGTCACTTTGATCCACCTGCGCCACGGACCCTGCGGATTCTTGCGCACAGAGGCCAAGTGCCGTGTGTGCCTGCGCCAGATTGTCCGCCACGCGGGACAATGAAAGCGCATCAATTCCCAAAGGTTCCAGCCCACCCAAAGCTTCGCGCGCCTTGATCCGATCGAAACGGGCATCCTGATTCGAAGGATCGTCCACCCATGCTACGCCAGCCTCAGTCAGATAGGTGCGCAGCTGTTCACGGGTGATCCCCAGCATCGGACGCAGCAACGTCAGACCCCTCTGTTTCCGAATAGCCGACATGCCAGACAGGCCCGTGACCCCGGATGATCGGCCCAACCGCATCAGCAGTGTTTCCGCCTGATCATCTGCGGTGTGGCCCAGCGCAATGGCATCGATTCTGCGGCCCTTCGCCCATTCGGATAACAAATCATATCGCGCCTGACGTGCCCGGTCCTGCAAGTTGCCGGTACCGTCCCATCCCGACCAACGCAGCGTATCATGAGACATCCCCAACGCAGCCGCCTGCCGGGATACGGTTTCGGCCTCGCACGCGGATTCGGGTCGCAAACCGTGGTCGACCGTGGCAACGAAAAAGGTGATGGCCTCATCTTGCGCCACCTGATGCAAAAGATGCATCAAGGCGACGGAATCCCCGCCTCCCGAAACTGCAATCCCCAACTTGCGCGGAAGTGTTTCGGGTAGCCGGGCGCGCAGGTCCGCAAGTAGTTTGCCGGAGTGATGGTTCAAGTACATCCCAACGCGGTCATCTCCTGCGTGGCGCTCGAAAACTCTGGCGCAGAAGGAAAGCGTACTCCGACCTCATTAAGCGTGATGCAGGCCTGATCGGTCTGTCCCAAACGGCCAAGCGCCGCGCCCAGTTCGTACAGTGCCTCGGGTGCAAATGCTCCCTCGGAATCACCCGTGAAGCTGGCCAGGAATGCCCGGGCTGCTTCTCGTGTGTCGCCAATCCCTTCTAGGGCATGACCGCGTTTCAGGTTGGCTTCGGGCGCCAGCGGACTGCCGGGATAGCTTGTTTCAAACTGCGCAAACAACGTGGCAGCAGTCTGGAAATCGCCGTCGGCCAACGCTTGCGAAGCTGCGTCAAAATCAGCGCGTTCACCTATGGCCAGTTCACCATGATCAGTTGCCGTTGGCGTTTCGATACTTGTTGGTCCGGTTATCACAGTGGCCGTGTCACCACCAAGTGTCGAGGTCTCACCCAACGTCGACAAATCGCCGCCTTCCAGTTCAACCAGCCGGAACTCAAGGTCACCGATGCGGTTGGTGCCGTCGGTGACAATGTTCTGCACCCGCTGGTTCAATTGCTCGGTCTGGCGGGTCAGGCGCTGCAATTCGGCCTCGATGGCATCCACCCGTTCAAGGACCGAACTGCCGGACAGGTTAGGTGCGGGTGAACCCGTAGTGGAAAATTCGCGTTTCAAACGCTGAATTTCCACATGTAGCACCGTCAGTTCCTGACGGATGTCCGCAAGGGTCTGTTGATCCTGTGCCTGTGCTACACCAGCCGTCGCCACAACCGCCGCCAAAACCCATCCTGCAATGCGCATCATCTTACCCCAGAGTTGACCCGGTCAGAACCGTTACCGCACGGCGGTTCTTGGAATAACATTCCTCGGTGCTGCAAATCTCGATCGGGCGTTCCTTGCCATAGCTCACGGTGTTCAGGCGGCTGCCCGCAACACCGCGCGAAATCAGGTACTCACGCGCAGCGTTCGCCCGGCGTGCGCCCAGCGCAAGGTTGTATTCCCGCGTGCCCTGCTCATCCGCGTGGCCTTCGATCGTTGCGACAAAATCCGGATTGGCCAGCAGCCAGTCCGCCTGCCCTTGCAGCACTGTTTGCGCCTCGGGCGACAGGGTTGACTGGTCAACGGCAAACAGGACACGGTCCCCGACTGTTTGCTGGAAATACGCGGGCGAGCGCGGATCACTCGGTGATCCGGGGACAATGGATCCAATGCCTCCGCTACCACCACCGCCACCCAAGGCTGAGGGGTCATTGTTTGTGCAGGCGGCGATCACACTCAGCGCGCCCAGCGCCAGAACTTTGCTCAATACGTTCATTTCAGGTGCCTCGTGTTATGTTTATTGCCGCCTGTCTACCACAGGGACGATTTGTTGTGAACTTTGCTGCGATCAATTCTGCAATGGGCCCCAGGACGGATCGCTGCCGCCGTCCGGTGTACGTACCGGGCGCAGGTTCCTGCCCGAGATATCCACCGAGTAAAGCGATGCCCTACCACTGGCCCCCTGCGTTTCGCGGGTGAACATGATGACCCGGCCATTAGGCGACCAGGTGGGGCCTTCATCCAGGAAAGACGCTGTCAGCAAACGTTCTTCTGACCCGTCGATGCGCATCACGCCGATATGGAACCGGCCCTGGTTCTGCTTGGTAAAGGCGATCAGGTCGCCGCGCGGTGACCAGACCGGGGTACCATAGCGACCTGCACCAAAGCTGATCCGCGTGGCTTCGCCCCCGTTTGCTGCCATCACGTACAATTGCGGCGTGCCGGAGCGGTCGCTTTCAAAGACGATCCGGCTGCCATCGGGTGAATAGCTGGGGGCAGTTTCAATTGCGGGCGTGTTGGTCAGGCGCGTGCTTTGACCCGAAACGATATCCATCTTCCACAGATCGGTATTGCCGCCCTGAATCAGCGAATAGACAATCGACCGGCCATCCGGCGAGAACCGAGGCGAAAAGCTCATCGTTCCGTCCTGCGTCTTCAGTTCCCGTGGTTTCGGGCGCCCGACTTCAGTCACGTAAATGCGCGGGCTGCCGCTTTCATAACTGGTATAGAGCAGCCGGTCACCGGTGGGTGAGAACCGGGGCGCCAGAACGATTGCGGCGCTGTCGGTCATGTACTGCACATTCGCGCCATCGTAATCCATGATCGCCAAACGCTTCAGGCGCTGGTCCTTCGGCCCGCTTTCCGAAACAAAGGCAACGCGGCTGTCAAAATAACCGCCTTCACCTGTGATCCGGCTATAGACCTGATCGGCCACCTTGTGCGCCATGCGCCGCCACCCGTCTGTGGTACCTGCCAGTTGAAGGCCATTGCCCAGTTCCTGGCCCGAAAACACATCCCACACCCGGAACCGGACCGTCAGTTTCTGACCGGACACATTGACAGCGCCGGTGACCAGCGCGTCAGCGTTGATCGCCTTCCAATCCGCAAACTGAACCGGAGCTTCGAAGCTGCTGACCCGGCTGATGAACGCATCCGAGGAGATTTCGCGGAACAACCCGGTCCCGGTCAGGTCAGCCGCCACCACGCGCGAGATATCCTGCGCGAACTGTGCTGCGGCCGGACTGTCCGGCACAAAATTCGGAACGGCAAAGGGCAAGGGTTCGATAATCCCCTCATCCAGTTCCAGACGCAAAGGCCCGTTCTGTGCATAAACCGGCGCAGACATCAGTGTCAGGCCGACAAAGAGGCTGGTCAGAAGCTTCATCATTTGATCCGCATCCTCTCGGGGTTAAATGTAATCTCAACATCCTGCCAATGTTCGTATTTGTCAGCAGGCAATTCATATCCTTTGGCCCCGCAGCGCAAAA
Source organism: Ruegeria sp. O5 (assembly GCF_056535105.1). Lineage (NCBI taxonomy): Bacteria > Pseudomonadati > Pseudomonadota > Alphaproteobacteria > Rhodobacterales > Roseobacteraceae > Ruegeria > Ruegeria sp. O5. The sequence continues at coordinate 7,004 of NZ_JBQERN010000009.1, forward strand.
TAGCGCGTCGCGCAGCCTCGTAGGCCTGTTTAACGGCTCCGGCAGAGCCACCAGAGCTGTCCAGCATCCGAACACTGCCACCGACGACCGTACCATCACGGTTCAGTGAAAACGCGACAACAACCACAGTGTTCAGCGCATCCGTGGACAAGGAACCCACATTCCAACACCCAGAGACAGCCAGTCGCATCGCGTCTTTCTCTCCGCTGGTCAGCGGTGGGCCAGAAGGTTCGGACCCGCTGCCCAAGGCTTCGGCCAGGGCGTCGTTGATTGCCGTTTCATCGGTTTGTTTCTCAGGTTCCGGGGTCGCCTCAGGCGTTTTGGCCACTGCGGGTTCCGGCGGCGGGCTTGGCCGGTTTGGGCGCACGCGCGGTCGCGGAGATGTCAGGGGCGACTGGTCCTTGGTTTCCTCGGCCTCGGTCACAATCTCCGGGGCTGCCTCTTGCGGCGCGGTCTGATCCTGCTGTTCCTGTTGAACCTCTGCGCCTTCATCCAGGGATACCGGAGGCGTTTCAAAATCATCAGGCTTTGCCTCGGGCGGTGGCGGAGCTATTGCCTCGGGCGCGACGCGGTCTGATGGGCGCGGCTGTGCCTCCGGACCGGGCGGCGCAGGCTGTGCAACAGGTTCAACCTGAGGTTCCGTCAGAACCGGAGGCTCGTCAGGCACCTCGGGTTCTGGCGGCGCTTCCACGATGATGGGCTCTGGCTCTGGTTCCGGTTCAGCCGGTGCAACAGGTTCAGGGCGGGGCTGTTCGTCACTCTCGGGTTCCGGGGGCTTGGTCACAGCCTCCGGCTCGGGCGGTTGCTGCAACGCGGTCGGCACTTCGGGGAGTTCCGGCGCATCCCGCTGGACCGTCATGGCCGCGAATTGTTCAGCCGTGATCACAGAGACATCCTGCACAGCCATCGGCAACGGTTCGGACCGGAAGGTGCCGCCGAACATCGCCCATCCGATCAGGCTGACATGCGCAATCGCTGAAATCTTGGTGCCGGTATCCACCGTGCGACCTCACTCTCCACCTTCATCCAGCGTCGGCCCGCCGGTATCGGTCACAAGGCCAACGTTGGAAAACCCGCCCGCGTTCAGCGCACCCATGACCTGCATCACCTGTGCGTAAGGGATTGCGCCATCGGCCCGCAGGAAAACCCGGTCACTGCTCCGCTCTGCCGCAATGGCACGCAGCTTGCCAATCAATTCTTCGCGCAACACGTCGGTGGTCTGGATCTGCACGCGGCCGTCTGCGGTCAGGGTCACGGTCAAAGGCTCTTCATTGTCGCCGGGCAGCGCACTGGCTGCGGTCTTGGGCAGATCGACCGGAACACCGACCGTCAGCAATGGCGCGGCCACCATGAAGATGATCAGCAACACCAGCATGACATCCACGAATGGCGTCACATTGATCTCGGCCATCGGCTGCGCGCGACCGCGACGCCGACCACGTCTGCGCCCATTGCCGTTCGAAGATTGCTGGATCGCAGCGCCCATCGTCAGCTGTCCAACTGGCGCGACAGAATGGTTGCGAATTCATCCGCAAAGGCTTCATAGCCGCCAACGATCCGGTCACTATCGGCGCTGAGTTTGTTATAGAAAATCACCGCCGGGATCGCCGCCAAAAGGCCCAACCCTGTCGCCATCAACGCCTCGGCAATACCGGGGGCCACAACGGCAAGGTTGGTGTTTTGCTGTTCGGCAATCTCGATGAATGCATTCATGATGCCCCAAACGGTGCCAAACAGCCCGATAAACGGAGCCGTGGAGCCGACAGTTGCCAGAATGGGAAGACCTTTTTGCAGGGTTTCCGCCTCTTTCGCGATGGCGACATCCATCGACCGGTCGATCCGCGCGGTTGCCCCGGCAATCAGCCCGCCGTCATTTCGATGCGACCTGCGCCATTCGATCATGCCTGACGCAAAGATCTTTTCCGAGCTGCCATCCGGCTGCGTCCCGATCTGCTCGAACAACTCATCCAACGGGTTGCCCGACCAGAAGCTTTCATCAAAAACCTGCGCCTCGCGTCGGGCCGCGCGATAGTTGATCAGCTTCTGAATGATGATCCCCCAGGACCAGATGGATGCGCCGGTAAGTACCAGCATCACCAGTTTGACGATAAAGGTCGCGCGGGCAAACAGCCCCCACATGGAGAAGTCGATCTCCTGCGCCAGCGCCAGCGTTTCAGCTTCCATGAACCTGCTCTTTGTTTTGCCTGATGGCCGTTCGTTTGGCCTTGTTTTGCCAAACGCTATCTCAGTTGGTCATGAAAAGCCAACAGAACCACCCATGGTCCGCAAATTGTTACATCAATGCGCGAATCTCTGCCGGCAATCGGATCGGTTTGCCCGCTTTATTGATGCAAACAGCCGTGACAGATGCACGAAATATTTCGGTCTCACCGCGGCGAACAAGCTGCGCCATAGTCAGACGCACGCCCGAGATTTCGGTGACCTCGGTTTCAACAATCAATTCATCATCAAACCTTGCAGGCGCCAGATACTCGGCCTCGACCCGCCGCACGACCCAAACAATGCCCTCCTCCCGCATGGCGTTTTGGTCATTGCCCAGATTACGCACCCAGTCCGAGCGCGCGCGCTCGATATAGCGCAGGTAGTTCGCGTGATAGACAACCCCACCCATGTCGGTGTCTTCATAAAACACGCGGATGGGGTAGGTGTGTTTCATTGCAACGCCTCCAGTCGGGCAAACAGCCTTAACGCATGCGAGGCATCCTGTGCCGCCCGTGGCAAAACCGGATCATAGGCCGCCCGGATCAAGGACGCGATGTCGGGACGCAGGATCGTGGCCTCACCTGCGATTGCCAGTGGAGATTGATTGCGAAATGCAGTGTCCGACCAGAGCAAGATGGTCTGCACGACCTGATTGAGCGCAAGGGTTTCCGCCGGAACCTTGGACAATTCCTTGTCCATGCGCAGAAACACAAACGCCGCGCGGACCGCGCCATCTTCTTCGAACCGGAAAATGCGGTACTGGTTTGCATCTGCCGCGACCAGACGCGCGACCAAAGGTTCCAGATCCGGGATCAATCGATCAAGGTCCGGTACCTCCAGCAGCTCCTGCCAGTCCCGGAAAAAGAAAACCATGCAATTCGCGCCAAGCTCAGGGTCCGTCTCGGCCATTTGGTGACCGGCCAGCGTGACAACGGCTTCGAAAGCCCCTTTTACGGTGGCCAGCGTCTCGTCTTCGACGCCGAAAACGATCGGAACAATAGGCCGCCCCCAGCGCGCAAACAGAAACTCGCCGCTTTCGCGTGTGAACAGCGCTTCAATTTCTTCCGGTGTCACCGCCAGCCCTTCATCTTTTCAAAAATACTCTCGCCGAAAGGCATAAAATCTAAGCGCGCTGGCTTCAACCGAACAGATCGCTTTGCCGCTTGGGCGCGGCCATCCCAAGATGCGTCCACGCCTTCTGCGCCAACATCCGCCCGCGCGGAGTACGCTGGATCAGCCCCTGTTGCAGCAAATAGGGCTCAATCACTTCCTCAAGCGAGTCGCGGCTTTCGGACAGCGCGGCAGACAGGGTTTCAATCCCCACCGGGCCACCTGCATAGTTTTCGGCAATCAGCTTCAGATACCGCCGGTCCGCACCATCAAGGCCCAGATTATCGACGCCCAGACGGGTCAAGGCACCATCGGCAAGGTCCCGTGTGATCCGCCCGTCCCCTTCGACAATCGCGAAATCCACAACACGCCTCAGCAATCGCCCGGCGATACGTGGCGTTCCGCGCGACCGGCGCGCGATTTCGCGCGCACCATCGTTATCCGCAGGCGCGCCCAGTTTTCGCGCGTTCCGAGTGACAATTTCGTGCAATTCATCAACCGTGTAGAACTGAAGCCGGGTCGGGATACCAAACCGGTCACGCAAGGGCGTTGTCAGCAGGCCCATCCGCGTGGTGGCCCCCACCAGTGTGAATGGCTGCAACTCGATCCGTACAGTGCGCGCAGCAGGGCCTTCGCCGATAACAAGATCCAGCTCGAAATCTTCCATCGCCGGGTACAGCACTTCTTCCACCGCCGGGTTGAGCCTGTGAATCTCGTCGATGAACAACACATCCCGCGATTCAAGATTGGTCAGGATCGCCGCCAAATCCCCCGCCTTGGCCAGAACCGGGCCAGAGGTCATGCGAAAGTTCACCCCCAGTTCACGCGCCATGATCTGTGCGAGGGTCGTCTTACCCAACCCCGGAGGTCCGTGAAACAAGGTGTGGTCCATCGCCTCGCCGCGTTGCCGGGCGGATTGAATAAAGATGCGCAAGTTGGCACGCGCCTCAGCCTGACCAATGAATTCATCCAGCCCCTGAGGACGCAAAGCGCGGTCATTGTCTTCCGGCAGGGGCTCCGGGCGCAGGGTGGGATCAGCGTCAACCATTCACTTACCCTTTCGGAGCCAGCAGCCTGAGGGCCGCGCGGATCAGATCAGCCTCGTCCGCATCCGGCTGGCTTGCAGCCGCTTCAGCCACGGCACCTGCCGCCTCGGATGGCCCATATCCAAGGTTGGCCAGCGCCGACAACGCCCCGGCAGACGCGGCCGCGGCACCCGATGGCGGTTTCGGAACACGTCTCGGCGCGGGTGTAGAATCATTCGGCTCAACAACCTCAAGTTCCGGCCCGTCCATCGCCTGAGCAATCGTGCCGCCCATGGCCATCACTCCGGGTGCCTTGTCCTTGAGGTCCAACACGATCCGCTGGGCGGTTTTTGGCCCGACGCCCTTGGCCGCCTTGACAGCACCCCAGTCCCCCAGGGCAATTGCGCGGCTGACACCGTCGGGCCCCAATGCACTCAGGATCGCCAGCGACACCTTCGCGCCGACCCCCTGAACGGAGCACAGCAGGCGATGCCACTCTTTCTCGACAAGCGACAGAAACCCGTAAAGCTGCATAAGGTCTTCGCGGACGACCATGTCAGTGTAGATCGAGACCGCCTCGCCCGCCCCCGGCAATGCCGCCAAGGTTCGGTCGGAACAATAGACAAGATAGCCGACGCCCCGAACATCGATCAGCACATGATCCACCGCGCGGTAATCCAGCCGCCCTGTCAGTTTGCCGATCATGCCCGCACCTCTTTCACACGCGCCTGTTGCGTTTTCCCGTAATAGGCATGGCAGATCGCAATCGCCAGTGCATCCGCCGCGTCGGCCCCTTTCGGCAAACAGCCCGGCAATTGCAGTTTGACCATATGCAAAACCTGCTCTTTCTCGGCATGACCCACGCCCACCACGGTCTTTTTCACCCGGTTGGGTGCATACTCCCCCACCGGCAAACCGGCCTGTGCCAGCGTCAGCAACGCCACACCACGCGCCTGCCCCAATTTGAGGGTTCCGGCCCCATCCTTGTTCACGAATGTCTGTTCGATAGCAGCCTGGTCGGGTCTGTGATCCGCAATCACTTCGACAATCTGATTGTGCAGCGACAGCAGCCGCTCGCCCAGATCGTCCCCATCCGATTTGCACAACCCGTTGGCCACATGGCTCAGGCGGCTGCCATTTGATTCGATGACGCCCCATCCCAGGGTTCTAAGCCCCGGATCGATGCCCAGAATTCGCATATTTTGCCTCGGCCTGCTCGGGTTGTGTGATCTTTTTTCAACGCCTAGCACGAAGCGTGAACATTTTCCAAGCGAATTGACCCTAGGGCTGAAAACGACACGCGTGTCTCAGGCGCGACTTCGGGCGCATTTTGCGACCCAGTGAAGTCTGAATTCGACACTTTCCCAAAGGCTTTTTCACCAATTGTTAAAGGGGATTACAGCTTCGTGAAGCCTTGCAGAAAACGCATAGGACACATGCAAAAACTGAACTTGTGCTAACGAAATGACAGCACTAGATGCCCCGCAGATCGCAGAAATGCAATGTGAACACTAACCAGAAGGAAACAGGATATGGCTGCACTGGACACAACCCGCGTCGCTACCACTGGCTCGTTCGGCCTTGTTGGCCGTATCGGCGCATTTTTCGTGTCGGCCGTTAACGCCGCAGTTGAATGGAATGACGCCCGCGTAACCCGCAACGCGCTGACCGGTCTGACCGACCGCGAACTGGACGATATCGGCCTGTGCCGTGGTGACATCGACTCCATCGCCGAAGGTCGCCGCTAAGAACCGGCCACTACGCTTATTTGCCCCTTCCTCCTCCCTTGAGGGGCACACAAAAACACCGCGCACCATAAGGGTACGCGGTGTTTTTTTAATCCGAGGGAGCGGATTAGTAGAAAACTTTGTTCAGCTGAGCGGCGAGGGCTTGCGACACAGGGTCGATTTGCATCACCCAGGCACCGGCTTTTTCGACTGGCGTACCTTCGTTCAGGCTGTCGATCCGATATTGATAGCCGGTCGGGCCAAGGTGGGACAAAAGAAATGCTTTGAAGGCGAAGAAACCCACAAGCGTAAGCAGCAGCACCTTTGCTGGCACCGCCGAGCTCACCCGCTGCGGCCTCATCACAACCAGGCCATCCTTGCGCATCGTCGCACGATAGCCACGGCTCATCTTTTGGTGTTTCTTGTTCAGGCGATTTACGCGCTGATTGAACTCCAGTTGTTTACCCGTCATGGCAGCCTCCAAAAACCGCCCCCCTCGACTTCATTCAGAAAACGGTAAAAAGAGATTGCGACAAAAACGTGGCAAAAACCTATAAAACTCCTGCAAATAGCCTAATTCGCGCCCTGTTTGGTTAAAATTAGGGTCGTCCACTCACCAATCTCGGCCCTATAGGTCTGATTGAACCCGTTTTGTGAATAAACGGAAACCACGTCATCGGCCTGTTCGTTAAGGATTCCCGACAGGATCGCATGCCCACCTGGGCGGAGATTCGCTGCCATTTCGGGTGACAAGGCCACCAAAGGCCCTTTGAGGATATTGGCAAAGATCAGATCGTAGGGTGCGTGTGCCTTGAGGTCGGGATGATCGAAACCTGCGGCTTCAACACACCGAACCGCGCCGGACATACCGTTTGCCTTCAGGTTGGCTTCGGCCACTTCAACGGCCACTTCGTCGATATCGCTGGCAATGAAATCGCCATCCCATACCCGGGCTGCCGCCATGGCCAGAACGGCCGTGCCGCAACCGATATCCGCTACTTTCGAGGCACTGAATCCTTCATCCAACAACCGGTCCAGAGCTTTCAGACATCCCAGCGTGGTGCCATGATGCCCGGTACCAAAGGCCATTGCCGCCTCGATCAGCAGTGGAATGCGACCGTCGGGCAGCTTGTCGGCATCGTGGCTGCCATAGACAAAAAAGCGGCCCGCCTCAACCGGGGCAAGCTCTCGCTGCACATGGGCCACCCAATCGGTTTCAGGCAATTCCGACACAACAAAAGGTTTGGCTTCAAAGGCAACTGCCAGAACGGCCAGTGCGGCCTCGTCAGGGGCTTCGGTGAAATATCCACCCACTTCCCACAGGCCCGAGCCATCTTCGACCTCGAACACACCGACGCCGGTTGGTTCGGGCTCCAGCCGCTCCATCGCTTCGCCCAAACCTTCGGCGGCTTTCTTACCTGTCAGCGTGGTCAGCGCAGTGAATGTGGGCATGGGGAACTCCTGTTTCAGTTGGCACTGCGCGTAGGACGGTGCGCCGCCAACGTCAAGCTTGCGACCTATTCCGCCGGGGCTGGCGCGTATTTGCTCAGGACGGTCTCATTGCCCGGTTCCGGGTGGCGTGGAACCAGCAGGGACAGCAGCAGAGAAACGACCGCCATCGCCGCCGCTAGGCCAAATACGGCGCCTGGCGACATGACCCAGAGCAAACCCAGCAACGCGGGCAGGAAAACAGCAGCGATATGGTTGATCGTGAACGCGACTGCGGCAGTTGGCGCAATATCCGCCGGATCGGCGATTTTCTGGAAATAGGTTTTCAGCGCCAGCGCCAGCGCAAACAGCACATGGTCGATGACATAGAGCGTCGCCGCCAACAGCACGCCCCAGCCAAACCAGTAGATGCCACCATAGGCTGCGAACACGATCGCCAGACCGGTGTATTCAAAGATCAACGTGCGCCGTTCGCCAAACTTGGCCACCGCTTTACCCAGCAACGGAGCAACCATCATGTTGATCATCAGGTTGATCAGATACAGGCTGGTCAGCTCATGCACTTCAAAGCCGAACTTCTCGACCATCATGAACCCGGCAAAGACGACAAAGATCTGTCGCCGCGCACCGGCCATGAATTGCAGCGCGTAATATAGCCAGTATCGACGGCGCAGGATCAGTTTCTTGGTTTGCGGTGTGGGGGCATCGAATTGCGGGAAGGCGAACAGGCAAAACAGGGCTAGCAAAGCTGTTGCACCGCCAGCAGCCATGAAGACAAAGTTATAGGACAGATCGAACCGCTCCCAGGTCAGAACGATCAGCCCGTAAACCACCATCGTTGCAGCCGAGCCCATTGCGACCAGCCATCCCAATATCTGCGGCGCGCGATCCTTGGGAAGCCATTGCAACTGAAGCGACTGGTTTACAGTCTCATAGTAATGAAACCCGATTGAACTGAACAAGGTCACGAACAGCAATCCGCCAAGGCTTGGGAACCAGGCCGTAAAAGCCGTTGCGACCCCAAGCATCATCAGCGAGATCATGGCCAGCACCTGCTCGCGAATGAAAATGATGACGGCAATCACGCCGACCGCCAGAAAGCCCGGAATCTCGCGCACCGTGTGTAGCAGGCCGATATCGGCCCCGTCGAAATTCGCTGCCTCAATGACGAAGTTGTTCAACAGCGCGCTCCACGCATTAAACGCGATGGGCATGGTCAAGGCCATCACGAACAGAAGCGTGACAGGACGACGCCAGAACGGAAGGCTCTGCGCCTCGGCAAGGGGCATAGGTTTCAGCATGAGAATCCTCTACGCCCATTTCCCAACTTTGGCGAGGGGGAAGCGACCGGCGCACAATGGCCCTGCGTTAATGCAGACGTCACCGTCAGTAAAAGCTTTGTGGATCGATATCGACGGTCAGGCGGATATCGCCTTTCAGGCGTAACGGGGCAATCCAACGGGCGATAGCATCCTGGATTGGTGCGCCCTTGGGTGCCTTGACCAACAGGCGGACACGGTGACGTCCGCGAATACGGGCAATCGGCGCCGGGGCGGGGCCAAACACCTGTGCACCGATCTGGCGCAATGGACCGTCGTTGCGCGCCATGGCATTGCCGATGTCAAAGACCGGGCCGACCTCGGGGCCCGACAACACGATCCCCGCCATACGTCCATAAGGCGGCACACCGGCCGCTTGCCGACCGGCGGCCTCGGCCTTCCAAAAGCCCTCTTCGTCACCCGACAGAATCGCCCGGATCACCGGGTGTTCCGGCTGGAAAGTCTGTAACAGCGCCTGCCCCGGTTTTTCAGCCCGACCGGCACGCCCCGCAACCTGCCGCATCAACTGAAATGTTCGCTCGGCAGCCCTCAGGTCTGCGCCATGCAGACTTAGATCCGCGTCGATCACCCCCACCAATGTCAGCTTGGGAAAGTTGTGCCCCTTGGCCACCAGCTGCGTTCCGACAACGATATCGGCATCCCCGGCCGCAATCTCTTCGATCTTGGCCTTTAGTGCGCGGGCTGAGCCGAAAAGATCAGAACTTAGCATGGCAATTTTGGCCTCGGGGAAAGTCACCTCGGCCTCTTCGGCCAAACGCTCAATGCCCGGCCCCACCGGAGCCAGCTTGCCCTCGACCCCGCAGGAAGGACAGATCTCGGGCATCGGCTTGGTCTCGCCGCATTGGTGGCACATCAGGCGCTTCAGGAATCTGTGTTCGACCATGCGCGCGTCGCAATGGTCACAAGCGATCTGTTCCCCGCAGGCGCGGCACAGGGTTACAGGAGCATATCCCCGACGATTGATGAACAAAAGCGACTGCTCGCCTTTCTCGATCCGCTGCTGCACCGCTTGCCGCAAAGTCGGAGATATCCACGTTCCGGCCTGCATCTGTTCGGCCCGCATGTCGATGGGCTTCATCTCGGGCAACACTGCCGCGCCGAAGCGCGAAGTCAGGTCGATCCGATCATATTTACCTGCCTCAGCATTTGCCCAGCTTTCCAGCGAGGGGGTTGCGCTTGCCAGAATCACCCGCGCGCCGCAGATGGCCGACCGCAGGACCGCCATGTCGCGCGCGCTGTAATGCACCCCGTCTTCCTGCTTGTACGAGGTGTCGTGTTCCTCGTCGACCACGACCAGCCCCAGATCGCGATATGGCAGAAACAGGGCTGACCGCGCGCCAACAACCAGTTGAGCTTCCCCCTGCCCGACCATCCGCCAGACTCGCCTGCGTTCAGTCATGGTCGCGCCCGAATGCCACTCGGCAGGGCGCGCGCCAAACCGCGCCTCAACCCGTGTCAGGAATTCTGCGGTCAGCGCAATTTCAGGCAAAAGGACAAGCGCCTGCCGCCCCATGCGCAGCGCTTCGGCCACGGCCTCCAGATAGACTTCTGTCTTGCCGGAACCCGTCACGCCTTTCAGCAGCGTCGTGCCGTAATTCCCCGTCCGTTGCCCGGCGCGAAGCTGCGCAACCGCACTTGCCTGATCTTCGGTCAGGTCCTTTCCCGGCAAATCGGGATCAAGATGCGGATACGGCAGGTCGCGCGGGCTGTCTTCTTCACGAACCGCGCCTTGCTTGACCAAGCCTTTGACAACGGACGAAGTTACCCCTGCCTGTTCCGCCAGTTCCTTTAACGTGAATGCCAACCCGCCATAGTCGCGCAACACGTCAAGTACACGGGTTCTGGCGTCGGTCATCCGGTCTGGCAGGGTGGCTCCCAAACGATAGATCTTGCGCATGGACGGCGGGTCACCCAGCCCCGGCGCGCGGGTCGCCAGCCGCAGCATCGCGGGCATCGGTGTCAGGGTATAGTCGGCAACCTTGCCGAGGAATGCCCGCATTTCCTCGCGCATCGGTGCAACTTCCAGCAGACGGATCACCGATCGCGCCTTGTTCAGATCGAAACCGCCCTGCCCCGGCCCCCAGACCACGCCCAACACCTTGCGCGGACCAAGTGGCACCTCGACAAACGCACCCAGAAAGCATCCTCCTTCCGGCGCTTTGTAATCCAACGTCCGGTCCAGCGGTTGCGTTGTCAGCACCGCAATCAGCTCTCCCTCGTCGAAAAATCCGTTAGCGCTCACAGCATATCCTTTGCAGGGGGTTCCAGCATGGCTCTCTTTGAGGTAAAGCCATCCGCGACCAAGGCCAACCCATCAAAGGACTGCCCTCATGAAATTCTTCGTAGACACTGCCGAGATCGACGCCATTGCTGAACTGAACGATCTGGGCATGGTGGACGGCGTGACCACCAACCCCTCGCTGATCCTGAAATCGGGCCGCGACATTCTGGAAGTGACAAAGGAGATCTGCGATCTGGTCGACGGTCCCGTTTCCGCCGAAGTTGTCGCCACCGAAGCTGACGACATGATCGCCGAAGGCCGCAAGCTGGCCAAGATTGCCCCGAATATCGCCGTGAAGGTTCCGTTGACATGGGCCGGTCTGAAAACCTGCAAGACGCTCAGCGACGAAGGGCAGATGGTCAACGTCACCCTGTGCTTTTCGACCAATCAGGCGATTCTGGCTGCAAAAGCAGGTGCGACCTTCATTTCGCCCTTCATCGGCCGTCTGGACGATATCAACCTGGATGGCATGGATCTGATCGCCGACATCCGTCAGGTCTATGACAATTACGGATTCGAAACCGAAATTCTGGCTGCTTCGATCCGCACCGTGAACCACGTCACCGAAAGTGCCCGCATTGGTGCGGACGTCATCACCGCGCCGCCAGCCGTAATCAAGAAACTGGCCGATCACCCGCTGACCGACAAAGGTCTGGAAACCTTTCTGGCAGACTGGGCCAAAACCGGTCAGAAAATCCTCTGATCTGGTGTGCAACCGCGCGGCGCTATCAGGCGCCGCGCCCGGCCCAACGGCCCAATGCCTGATCTGTGATCAGGCGTGGCAGGCGGGAGCCTATCCGCCACAGCATCCGGGGAAATCCACTCTTGCGTGCATTTTTCCCAAGGCAAATCCGGTTCGGCATGCTATAACCCGCCCAACAAAAAAAGACCGGACAGGACATGAGCAGCAATCCCAAACTCGAGGATAATCTCCGCGCGGCAATTCTGGCCGAGCCCGACGTCGTTCTGGACGACAAGGACCTGATGCAAGCCCTTGTGGCCGCGAACGAACGCGCCCGGGGTGATAATGTGATCGATCTGCGCGGCATTGCCATGCAGCGGCTCGAGGCGCGGCTGGACCGGTTGGAAGATACCCACCGCTCGGTCATCGCTGCGGCCTATGAAAACCTTGCAGGCACCAATCAGGTACACCGCGCGATTTTGCGCTTGCTGGAACCCGTCGAATTCGAGGATTTCCTGCGTGCCCTTGGCGCCGATGTCGCAAATATCCTGCGGGTTGACCATATCACGCTGGTTCTGGAAACCACCGTGGCTCAGAACGATCCTGCCATCGACAGGCTTGGAGGCGTTCTGACGATCGCAGAGCCCGGCTTCATCAACCAATACCTGACCAATGGTCGCGGCGGCCCTGTCCGCGACGTGACCTTGCGCGAAACTCATCAGCCGAACCGACGTGTTTTCGGCGCGCTGGCGGATCAGTTGCGCTCGGAAGCCTGCCTGAAGCTGGACCTCGGTCCGGGTCGCCTGCCGGGCATGATCGTCATGGGGGCCCGTGATCCGCGGCATTTCACACCGCAACTCGGCACCGATCTTCTCACCTTCTTTTCCGGCGTATTCGAACGCTCGATGCGCCACTGGCTGTCGTGAACCTTATCTCACCTGCTTGCCGCGACGCGCTCCAGCACTGGCTGGACACTCTGGGCGCGCTGGCGGGGCGGTCCCAGAACACCCAGACCGCCTATCGCGGCGATGTCACCGAGTTTTTGTCTTTCATGACCCTTCATCACGGGGAACGACAAGGGTTGAAGGCGCTGGAACGGATCACCGTCTCGGACATGCGCGCCTGGATGGCAGATCAGCGCAGCGGGGATATCGGCGCGCGATCCCTTGCGCGCAAACTGTCCGCCGTCAAAAGCTTCTATCGTTGGCTGGCCGAGCGAGAGGGATTTGAACCCACCGCCGTTCTGTCGACCCGCGCGCCCAAATTCACCAAGAAACTGCCCCGCCCTCTGGCCGAAGACGCCGCGCTCGCCATGATTGACACGGTCGAGCTGCAATCTGTGTCCGACTGGGTCGCGGCCCGTGATGTTGCGGTTGTCACGCTGCTCTATGGATGCGGCCTGCGGATATCCGAGGCCTTGTCCCTGACCGGTGCAGACGCGCCCCTGCCCGAGACATTGCGCATTGTCGGGAAGGGCGACAAGGAACGGATCGTTCCGGTTCTTCCAGCCGCCCGAGACGCGGTTGACCGGTATCTGCAACTTTGCCCCCACCCGCAAGCGAAGAACGCCGCCCTATTCCGGGGCGCCCGTGGCGGTCCGCTGAACCCGCGCGCGATTCAGGGCGTCATGGCCAAGGCGCGTATGCAACTGGGGCTGCCTTCAACCGCCACGCCTCATGCCATGCGACACAGCTTTGCCACCCATCTGCTGTCCGCCGGAGGAGATCTGCGAGCCATTCAGGAACTGTTGGGACACGCCTCATTGTCAACCACACAGACCTATACCGCCGTGGATACCGCACGGCTGATGGAGGTCTACAACCGTGCGCATCCAAAGGCGTGACCGACACATCGAACAGAAACCTCGGGCTTTTGGTTTGCATCTCTGGCGTGCATCGGTCATGACCCTAGCATGACACTCAGATTCAAAGCTCTTGCCGTACATCTCTTCACTGCCACTGGTGCTGTTTTCGCAATGCTGGCCATGCTGGCCGCCGTGGAAGAGAAATGGAGCCTCATGTACCTTTGGCTGGTTGTATCCTTCATTGTCGATGGCATCGACGGCCCGTTGGCGCGGCACTATCACGTCAAGAAAAACGCACCCGAGTTTGACGGCGTCTTGCTGGATCTGATCATCGATTATCTGACCTATGTGTTCATCCCAGCCTTTGCGCTGTTCAAATCCGGATTGATGGATGGATGGACCGGCTGGTTCGCAATCATCGTCATCACCTTTGCCAGCGCGATGTATTTCGCGGACACCCGGATGAAAACAAAGGACAATTCCTTTTCCGGCTTTCCCGGATGCTGGAACATGTTCGTTGTCGTGATCTTCGCACTGGAGCCCAATTTCTGGATCATCCTGCTGCTGGTCACGCTGCTGTCGCTTGCGATGTTTCTACCTTTGAAATTCGTTCACCCCGTGCGCACCGAGCGTTGGCGCAGTCTGACCTTGCCGGTCGCCCTTGCCTGGACGTTCTTTGCGGGCTGGGCCGCATGGGTCGATTTTCATCCCGAAAGCTGGGCCCACTGGGGTCTGGTCATCGCCAGCCTGTACCTGACATTTGCGGGTATCGCACAACAGGTTGTTCCGCAGCGCCGTACCTGACACGAGCGCTGCCGGACCGGATTTAAAGAACGTCCTGAACCTCAAATTCAGTACCGTTATGGGTAAAGACGTCGCCTGCTTGCAGGCCCGCCATGGCTAGGTAGATCGGGCTTTGTGTCGAGATCCCCATATATGTATCTCCACCCACCTCGAACCGGGTCGTCGAAACGCAGACGACAAAGCTGCGGTTGTTGAACCTGATCACCGATCCCGGCCTGACTGTATCTGTCAGACCAAAATCGGTATTCTCAATCACATCGATTTTGGCATGATGCGCATGAACAGGCGCGTCAAATGCAGCTGCCAGATCGGCATTTTCGCGCGATGCGGCTATGTCATCCTTGTCGTGGCCTTCCCGGTCATCCAGTTGGGCATCCTTCAGAAATGCATCGTAATGGGCCTGCGCCGTTGCAAGCTCCTCTGCCTCAAGCGACATCAACCGGTCGATAATGGCCTTCTTCTGGGCTGCGCGATCTTTTTCGGTGCTCATTCAATGCGATCCTTCAAATTCAGCAACTGATATAAGTTGTGCTTCCCAGAACCGGATTGCAACCGAATTTCGAGGCTCAGATCAAAAGACCCGCCGCCCGTTCATGCCGTAGCAGTGCAACCTTTGTCTCGATCCCGCCGCACCCCGAAAACCCGCCCAGCCCATTGGCAGCCAGCACCCGGTGGCAGGGAATAATAACGGGAATCGGGTTTGCCCCACAGGCCTGACCGACCGGTTGCGCCGGTTGTCCCAGCGCCTTGGCGATATCCCCGTAGGTGCGCGTTTCCCCAAGAGGAATGGCATACATAAGATCACAGACCCGCCTTTGAAACTGCGATCCATGGATGCGGTAGGGCAGATCGAAGCGGTCAAGTCGTCCAGCGTCATAGGCCATCAGCTGCGCCGCCGCCTCGCGCAGCAGAGCTGTTGGTTCGCCGTCGTCCTGACCGTCCCAGACCAGCCGCGTGAGGGCACCATCCGTTTCCTCGATCCCAAGTCTTCCGAACTGAGTATCAACTGCAATCATCGCCATGGGCTGACGGTTTCAGATCAATCCTCCAAGTTCAAGTGGCGAAGCCATGGGGCTGCGCGACGCGCGGATTTTGCGAGTTGCGGCAATCATGTTAGCCTAGCCGCATTGTCAAAAAGAGATTTGGAGCATGAGATGGGTCGTCATTTGATCCTGACGGTTCACGGAATTGGCGAACAAATACCCGGTGAGACCGTCGATCAGGTCGTCGGGGCCGCGACAACCTGGCTGGATGGCAATCCCGAACCCCCGATTGAGGTTCAGCGTGGGATGATCGAGCTGGCCGAAACAACCTTCGACGGCACCCCCCGAAGCGCGAAACTGTTCCCGGTCAACCTGCGCAAGGTGACGAAACCGTCAGTACCGCAGGACGAGGCCATGTTTGCCGAGGTTTTCTGGGCCGACCGCTCACCCGCCCCGAAAGGAGCCATTAAGACAGCATTGGACCTGATCTGGGTTGTTCTTGCGCTGGGTTATCTGGCCATGGACAATGCCGAACAAACGCATAGCCGCGCGGATGTGGCCTCGGACCAAGCCAACGGCAGGAACACTTTTCCCGCGCGGCTGGTTCACCTTTTTACTTGGGTTTTCTTCGGCGCAGTTGCGACCCTGAATGCCTATCTTCTGATCGGTGCCATAGCCGTTATGGTTGATCGCGTTCCCGGGATCTTCTTTCAAAGCACGATCCTGCTGTTCTGGCTCTTGTTCACGCTTTACGCCGGAGGGGCCGCATACGGACTAAGGCGCAGCTTTGCAGCCCCGACTTATCTAAGACGCGTATTCTGGCGCGGCATTTTCGGGATAGGGTTTTTGCTGCTGATCTGCCTGATCATTGGTCCGCTTGGTCTGGAAATCCGAGCCTGCACACCCTTGCCGGACAGCCCGGTTTGCCCTTCGGCGCTAGAGCAGTTTGTGGCCTTTCAGGTCTACCTGCTCGCGTTTTTCTGGGCTTCGCTGATCTTCATGACAATCATTTTGTACGTGCTTTCTGCGACCAGCCTTGATGAAAAGGTTCAGGCAGACAATCTGAAAGAACACAGGCGGCTGTACCCCAGCATATGTGCAGGCATGTTGGTGTTCTGGATGTTCTTTATATCCGGGTTGTGGCTAATGCTGCGGGAAATGCTCGACACGGTTCCGGGGCTGTCAGATGGAAAACTGACCGGTCTTTTTGACAATTTCCTCAGTGACTCCATCGAAACACTCAGTGTTGCCTTCGCGGCAATTGTCCTGCTTGCGTTTGTCGGTGTTGGCCTGTTTGCCGGTCGCAGAGGGCTGAAGGCAAACCTGCATATCCGCGACGGGCTGATCAGCCGCGCCATCCTCAATCGTTTTGCACAATGGGTCTTTTTGTTCGGTGCAATCGTACTGGCGATGGTCACTATCCGAGAAATCGCGTTGAGCCAGCACGTCGATCCCCTGTGTCAGATCGGAACGGACAATTGCAACCTGATTGGCCGGGTTTTGAACAAACTGGCAAGCAAACAGGGCGAGATTGGCCTGATCGTCCTGGGTGCAACAGCATTGATGTACCGCTTTTCCGATTTCGTCGCAGCAGGGCTGGGTGTGGCACGGGACATTGTCACCTATGCCATTCGCGACAAGTGTTTACTGAAAGCGGACCTGAAAACGAGGCTGCGCAATTATCCGGATCGCAAGGCGATTGATGAACGATTTTATCGTGCACTGCATTATGTGGTGGATATCTTTGCCGCGGACCACATCACGGTGATCTCACATTCACAAGGCACCGTGATTGCCACGCAAATGCTGGCTGATCCACGCGTGCAAAAGCTTATCAACGGGCGCAACGTGACGCTGATTACGATGGGCTGTCCTGTGACCCATATTTATCAGCGCTATTTTCCCGAGATGTTCACAGTCGTTCCCAAAAACCTGAACGCCGCATGGTTCAACATCTTCAGGCAGGATGACTTTGTAGGGACCGAGATTGAAGGCGGGCTGATTTCCGCAAACCGCAACATTCCGGTCGAGCCCGGTGGTCACACCGGATATTTCACGGATTATCAGGTTTGGAAGGCCCTGAAGGACTCAGCTATAGGCTTTGACCTGTTTAATCCGACACCGCAGTCCGCGCAGACGTGAAACGAAAAACGCCCCCTCGAAGGATCGAGAGGGCGGTTTCAATCAGCTTAGCGCCTCATCGCAGCGTCGGCAAACTCCGACATGGGCGTGGCGGCCCACGTCAGGAAGGATTTTCCAACAGCGCTGACATTTCTCGCCTTCGGCCTTCTCGAACACGACGGCAATGCCTTCGATTTCGGGTACGCGGAATGCTTCGGCCGGGGCCGGGTCGCCGGTCACGGTCAGGCCTGACGTGATGCACAGATCGTCCACGTCAAAGGTCGCCAGCAGATCAAGGGTTTCACTGTCCTCAACATGCACAATCGGTGCCGCCTCGAGGCTGGAGCCGATCACCTTGTCCTGCCGCTGGATCTCAAGCGCAGCTGTCACTGCACGGCGTACACGGCGCACTTTGGCAACGGCCTCTTCCAGTTCGGCGAAACGCCAATCCGCAGGCGTTTCCGGGAAGTCGACCAAGTGGACCGAGCTATCGTCGCCCGGAAAGCGCTCCAGCCAGACCTCTTCCATGGTGAAAACCAGAACCGGCGCCAGCCACGTGGTCAGGCGATGGAACAGGATATCCAACACCGTCCGCGCAGCACGACGGCGCGGCGTGTCGCCGTCACAATAAAGAGCATCCTTGCGGACGTCGAAGTAGAAGGACGACAGGTCAACCGTGGCAAAGGTGAAGACCGCGCTGAATACGCCCTGGAAATCGAAAGACGCATAGCCCTTGCGAACCTGCTCATCCAGATCGGCCAGCCGGCTGAGCACCCAGCGTTCCAGGCGCGGCATATCTTCGGGCGCAACGCGATCGGCCTCGGTGAAATCCGTCAGCGAGCCCAGCATAAACCGCATGGTGTTGCGCAGACGGCGATAGCTGTCGGCGGTGCCTTTCAGGATCTCCGGCCCGATCCGCTGATCGGCGGTATAGTCGGTCTGTGCCACCCACAGACGCAGGATATCGGCGCCGTATTGCTTGACGACCTCTTCCGGTACGATGGTGTTACCCAGCGACTTGGACATCTTGTTGCCCTTGGCATCCAGCGTGAAGCCGTGGGTGACGACGTTCCGATATGGCGCACGGCCCTTGGTGCCGCAAGCCTGCAGCATGGACGAATGGAACCAACCACGGTGCTGGTCGGTGCCTTCCATGTAGACGTCGGCGATACCGTCCTCGGTCCCATCTTCGCGGTCGCGCAAAACAAAGGCGTGAGTGGATCCAGAATCGAACCACACATCCAGCACGTCAAACACCTGATCGTAGTCATCGGGGTTGGCGATGCCGTCGAGAATTTTCTCTTTGAACCCGTCGGTGTACCAGATATCCGCGCCGTCTTTCTCAAACGCCGCCTTGATGCGCGCGTTGAGCTCGGCGTTGCGCAGCAGGTAATCCGCGTCGGTTGGCAAGGCACCTTTCTTGGTGAAACAGGTAAGCGGCACGCCCCAGGCACGCTGGCGCGAGAGAACCCAGTCCGGACGCGCTTCGATCATCGAATAGAGGCGGTTACGACCGGTCTGCGGCGTCCACTTCACCAACTCGTCGATCGAGCGCAGCGCACGTTCGCGGATGCTGTCGCCCATCTCACCCATGCCGTCATCCAGCTTGCGGTCAACGGATGCAAACCACTGCGGCGTGTTGCGGTAGATGATCGGAGCCTTGGAGCGCCACGAATGCGGATAACTGTGCTTGATCTTGCCACGCGCCAGCAGCCCGCCGACCTCGGCCAACTTGTCGATGACAGCTTTGTTCGCGTCACCCTCACCACCCTTGCGGGACAGGATGTATTTGCCACCAAAGAACGGCAGATCGGTGCGGAACGAACCATCATCCATCACGTTATAGGTGATGACCTGCTCCAACATGCCCAAATCGCGGTAGAGTTCGAATTCCTCCATACCATGTGACGGTGCACAGTGGACGAAACCGGTGCCTTCGGTATCGGTCACGAAGTCAGCCGCGCGGAAGTCGCGGATATCGTCCCATTCGCCATTGCCACCTTCGGCACCGGCCAGCGGGTGGGTCAGTTGAACACCTTCAAGTTCATCGGTGGCGACACCGCGTACACGGGTCCACTGATCGTCGTTCAGACGGGCACGACCCAACACATCTGCGGCCAGATTGTCAGCCAGCAGGAATCTGTCACCCACATTAGACCAGCATTCCTCAGGCGCGCCGGTGACTTCGTACAGGCCGTAAGAGATGTCTTTGCCATACACGACCGCCTTGTTCGACGGCATTGTCCAAGGAGTGGTGGTCCAGATTACGACGAACGCATCATCCAGATCACCCGCGTTCACGACCTTGAACTTCACCCAGATGGTAAAGCTTTCCTTGTCGTGATACTCGACCTCGGCCTCGGCCAGCGCAGTTTTTTCGATGGGCGACCACATCACGGGCTTGGAACCCTGATAGAGCGTGCCGTTCATCAGGAATTTCATGAACTCGTCGGCGATCACGGCCTCGGCATGGAAGTCCATGGTGATGTAGGGATCAGGCCAGTTGCCGGTGATGCCCAGACGTTTGAACTCTTCCCGCTGGATGTCGATCCAGCCTTCGGCGAACTTGCGGCATTCCTGACGGAAGTCGACGATGTTCACCTCGTCCTTGTTCTTGCCCTTCTTGCGGTACTGTTCTTCGATCTTCCATTCGATCGGCAGGCCGTGGCAGTCCCAACCGGGCACGTAACGCGCGTCAAAGCCCATCATCTGATGAGAGCGCACGATCATGTCCTTGATCGTCTTGTTCAGTGCGTGGCCGATATGCAGGTGGCCGTTCGCATAGGGGGGGCCGTCGTGCAGAGTAAAGGGTTTGCGCCCCGTTTTCTCGCGCAGGCGGTCATAGACACCGATGGTCTCCCACCGCTCCAGCCATGCGGGTTCGCGTGCAGGCAGGCCCGCGCGCATGGGAAAATCGGTTTTGGGCAGGTTCAGCGTGTCTTTATAGTCAGGCGTTTGGGTCGTGTCGGCGCACATTTTGAGCGTCCTTTGGATGATCTGGTCGTACTAGGATCGAAGCGGTCGGTGCGAATTCTCAAACACCTTTGCCCGGCGTCTCAGAGGGTCAGAGCGCCGGGGATATAATTCGAATAATGATGGCCGTCCGGTCATACATGGCCGCGCTTATAAGACGCCTGCCTTCAATGGTCCAGAGGTTCCGGCCCATGCGGCGAATGGCGCAGCTTGGCCCAGCGATTCAACCATGCCAGACCGGCCAGCCCAAGCCCCAGCGCCAGCAGTGAGAACACGCGGATCAGCCCGCCCAGACCGGCAATATCGATCAGAAAGACCTTGGCCACCGCCAGCCCGATCACCACCAACCCCGCCTTGCGCATCGCATCCGAACCACGTGCCAGAGATTGGTAGAACAGCGCCGCCCCGACCAGCAGCAGAACAAGGGTATATGTATAAAGCTCGGGCTGCGTGACGCCGTTGCCTTCAAACATGCCTGCTGCGCCCTGCCAGAAATGGCGGATGGTCAACCCGAACCACACGGCAACCAACGCACCCGCAATGGCATAGCTTGCCAGCCTGATCTGCTTTGGCATGTCCCTGATCCGCCATGCCGAGAATCCGATGGTCAGTGCAGGCACCAGATAGGCAAGGACAAGAGTGTTCAGAACCGGTGGGCCAAGCACCGGGTCGGCGTTGGGGTTCAGAAGCGGGTTTTGGTCGGTCAAAGCCAGGGTCAGTCGGAACACGCCATGACCGGCAAAGAACGCCGCCAACACGTACCGTGCATAATTCAGTTTGCCACCCAGCCCAAACCTCTGAACCTGAGCGAAGGCCAGCAGCAGCCAGATGACCGCCAGCAGGCCAAGACCCCAATGGCTGTTGTCGGCCCCGCCTTCTCCGAAACCTTCAAGCCACCGCAGTAGCAACAGGGACAGCAGGATGCCGCCCGTCGCCCATGCCGCGCTTTCCAGCAACAGTGCTGCAACCGGCCGCTGCAAGGGACGCAACAGCCACCAGCCAGCCACGAAACCCAACGTGGCCGCACCATAGACCATCGCCATTTCGGGCACCGGGGCCGCATTGGCCCAGTCCAGACCCGGGTCAAGCACCAAGCGCACCGTGACCGTAAAGACACCGGCCCAGATAAACCAACTCATCTGCGGCAAGGTGAACCTGCGATCCAAGGCTGCTGCTGCGACGATGCTGGCCACCAGCGCAATCGTCAGCGCGGCCGAGCTGAGCACGATGACGCAAGCAAAGACCAGACAGGACAGCGCCGATAACGTGGCCAGAGCAGCCCGCATCCGGTCATCGCCATCGGCGCGACCAAAACGCCCGGCCAGAACCACCATCAGAACTGCCAGGACAATCGCGTGCAGGGCCCAAGCGTACGCACCGATAACCGTGGCAGGATGCCAGCCCATTTCCAAAGCGATAGCCAGCGCGGGTGCAAAAACTACAGCGCCCCCGGCCCAGATTGCACGATACTGGTTTGCCCTGAATGACCGCCATGCCATCAAAATCGACATAAACGCGCCCAAAGCAACCAGCGCGGTGGCCGCCCTCGGAAAGTCGGCCTCGGGCGTCTCGGCATAAGTGTCGGTGAAACTGCGCAGAACTACTCCGTATTCCAGGCCGTGAGAGGCCACAAAAAACACAAGGCCCGCCGCAGGCAGGACGGTCAGATCCTGTAACGCAGGCGCATCCTTGGCCCACAATAGCAGCGCCAGAAGCAGGGCGGACAGCAGGCAGACACCCAACCAGAATTCAGCCGCTGAGTCTGCCCAATGCCAGGACAGGATTGCTGTGCTGGCCGCAATCGCTCCGGCGGCGAGCCGAGTTGGAAACTCGGGCCACGGGCGGGTTCCGGGGGTGCGGATCACCTGAGACATCATGCACCCTGCATGATCGGGCCAAACGCGCCGCACCGGAATGGCCGTCGCCAGAAGTGCGAGCACTGTTGTCGCGACCAGATATCCCGGTTCCGTATTCGGAGCGCCACTGACCAAAAGCAGGTTTGCCGCATATACCCCGACCAACGTCAGAACCGAAATCCACGCCCAGCGCCGCACCGTGTCGATTCCCAGCCCCAAAACGGCAACCAAAAGAAAATAGGCATAGAGCCACGATGGATCGTCAGATGCGCCTCCAACCAGAAAGGGTGCTGCAAAAGCTCCGATCAGTCCAACCGCAGCCAGCAGCGGGCCGTGGAACCACCCCAGAACAAGCCCAACAAGCGCGATGACAACCATTCCTGCCAAGGCCGTCTCGGCCCCGATCAGGCCATAAAGCTGCCGCGCAGACAGGATGGCGCCGAACAAGGTAACAAGGCCGGCCCCGGAAAAGACCGATGGCAAATAGGCAGTGGCCACCGCTTCGTCATCCCCGAACCTGCGGCGCAGAACCTCACCCCCGATAATCAAAACCGAGCCGAAGCCAAGCGCGGCAAAAACGCGGGCCGCCGGAGGTAACAATCCGTTCTCAACGCCATATTGCACGAGGAAAATACCGGCCAATGCCAGCGACAGTGCTGAGACCGCATAAAACCAGTTCTCACGCAGCCACGCGCCCAGCGCGGCAAACCTGTCATGGCGAAATACAATTGCAGGCGTAGCGGCGTCGGTGTCTACATCTTCGGCGCTTTCGTCTTCCTGTCGCTTTGGCGCGTCCCACGGCCCCGGGCTGTGAACCTGTTCCTCTGCCATAGGTTGCGGTGCAGGTGCATCCTGTTCCGGTTGCAGCGATGCAAGCGCATCGCCCGACACCAACGCATTGATCTGCGCTTCCAGTTGTTCGACCCGGCGACGCAATCGGGAATGCCCGACCAGAAGTGCAATCAATGTCACCGGGATGGCCAAAACAACCAGGCCAATAAGAACAAGCAACGTTTCCAACCGAGTCTCTCCGATCCGTAATTTCGGCCAAGCTATCTTGTGCTGTCGGTCAGCAACAGTCAGGAAAGCCGTGACAAAGTCTAAAGTACCGAAATCGCCGGACGGGCGATCATCAGCCACAGGATAGTCAAAACCGCCAGAAACGCCGGAACCCCGCAGGCGAACCAGAACCGAAACAAGCGGTGATACTCCGGTGGCAGTTGCGTTCCCCGCTCTGCCGCCATTCGCGCGTGGTCGCGCAACCGGATTTGAACCCAAACCACCGGCAACCAGAAAAAGCCCGTCAAAACATAAAGCACCAGAGACAACACGATCCAACCTTCACCCAAAGACCACCCGATCTGCCAGGCAAGCAGCGCTCCGGTCACTGGTTGCAGGATGACAGCAGTCGTGGTGAACAGAAGGTCGGCAAGCACCACGATACCCGCCGTATGGGCGATGACGCGCGGGTCGTTTGTCCGGTGCGCCATCAGCATGAAAAAGGCGATCCCTGCCCCTGTTCCCAGCAGCACACATGCACCGATGACATGCAGCCATCGCAAGATCAGTTCAGGGTCCATCATCGGCTCTCAAACAAGGGCAACGCCACAAGCGACAGGATCATCGCGGGCAGGATTTTCACCAGCGGCCCCAGCGGGTCCAACCACAAGTCCGGCATCGTGACCGAAGCGGCAATCAGGTAGAATATGGCCACAGTCAACTGCGCCATACATGCCCGCGCCGCCCATCGGCGCCACAGGATGGCCAGACCAAGTGCTATGTCGATCAGGGACCAGAACACAACGCTGGTCACCGCCAAGGCGGATGACCACCCCGCTTCGACCAGCATACCAGAAGCCGTAGACAAACCCGCCAGCCCAAACAGGCCCGACAGCAACCAGAACAGGCTGAGTGTTGCAACGATCAGCGGCATCAACAGCGTCATCCGCGCGGTCAACCGATGCTCGCGCGCGCAAGGCAGCATGGCATAAACCTCAGGCAAGGCGGCATTTCCGCGCCCGGCCGCTGCACGATAGGGGCCAGGGTCGCCGATCACGCCATCCGCCATGACCGTCATCGCCGTGCTGCGCAGCGGAGACCGCCAACCCAACAGGGCCAGACAATCCGCCATGGCCGCAACGGCTTTTGTCAGGACAGGCGGCAGGACCAGATGGAAGCGCGCAGCGGGAAACCCCAGCCACTGCCGCGTGCAGCGCACCACGTCCGACAAACTATGCGGGGTATCCTCGACCAGATCGTAATTACCCTGCGGCAGACGACCGGCAACGGCAGCAATCACGACGTCACACAGATCGGGCATCCCGATGCATTGAACGGGTGTATCGGGGTAAGCCAGCGGTTGAATAAAAGGAACAGACGCCAGCATTCGAAGCAACGCCGTTCCCCCATAATCCGTTTGCCCGATAACAAGCCCTGGCTTTAGAATCCAAAGTGTTACGCCCGATGCGCGCAAAGCGGCATCTCCGCGTGCCTTGCTGCACAGGAAATGCGTGCTGGCGTCCGGCTCTGCTCCGATGGCCGAAATCTGAACAATGCTTATGCCACCTTCCGCGCAGGCCCCTGCAAGGGCTGCGACCGCCATATGGTGCACCGCTTCAAGGTTGTCCTGCGCGTTATCCTGCAAAGCCCCTGCGCAATTCACCACGACATCGACGTCGGCCAGCAGGTCCTGCCAATCGTCCTTGTGCAACAGATCGCGCATATCGCCCTGTTTCAGCAAAACCCCCGGCAGGACCTTTGCCCCTTGAGCAAGATTGCGCCCCATGCCCTGAACCGTGGCACCTGCGGCCGACAATGCCCGCGTGACGGCGGTGCCGATGAACCCATAAGCACCCAGAACCAATACGTTCTTTCCAGAAAGCTCGTGATCTGCCATCGTCCTTTGCACCTGTTTTGCGCCACTCTACCTATCCGGGAAGTTTTGACCAGTCGCGACTACCGTGCTGCGACATTTATGGATGGAACAGAGACCCGACGAGATACGCGATCAGTGCCGCCAGACCACCGATCAACAGCGTTTCGATACCTGACCGCCACCAGGGCGCCAACGACCACCGGCTTTTGAACGCACCAATCGCAAAGAAGACCCCCATCGTCATCCAGACCGACATCTCGAAAGCATTCTCCACCGACGCCAAAAACGGCAACAGCGGGATCATCCCGGCCACAAGGAACGCGAAGAACGTTGCCAACGCGGCTTTCATCGGATGTGGGTCGACACTGCCCAGCCCATATTCACCCTCGATCATCAGGTTGACCCAATGTTCGTGGCTCGACGTGATCGCGGCGGTGGCTTCGTTCAGAATTTCCCCTGACAACCCTTTTTGCGACAGAATTTCACGGACCTCCTCGCGCTCGCCGTCGGGGTAGAGTGCGATGTGGCGTTCCTCGATCGCCCGAATGCGCCGTATGTTGTCCAGTTCGGCCTTGGTGCCCGAGTAATTCCCGGCAGCCATTGAAAACCCGTCCGCCAGAACGTTTGCCAAACCAAGTGCCACGATAACAAACGGGGAAAGGCCCGCCCCCGCGACACCGGCGACAATGGCAAATGTGGTGACGGAACCATCAATGCCGCCATACACAACGTCGCGTAACACACCGCGCCCGGGCGGAGCGTTGATCCGGTCGGCAATTTCCTGCGGACTGTGACCGTGATCCGTCATGGTTTGCTCCTATTGTTCACTGGCAGAGTGCAGAAGGGTGTGGTCTGACGCTTTGCTCTGGATCAACCCTTGGAGAACAGACCCTGCAAGGCGCGTTTAATGATGCCTCGCGTGGAAGGTTTGTGGCGTTTTGAGAATGGTAAGGGGCGGCAGACTTCCATCGCGGCCACGCCCACTCGGGCGCTGAGCGCACCGTTGACCAAACCTTCTCCGAACCGTCGGGACAACTTGCTGAGAACGGATCCGCCAAGAACAGGTTCCAGCAGATCGTCACCAACGGCCACCGCCCCAGTTGCGACCAGATGCACAAAGACGGCACGCGTCAGACGCCAGCTTCCCAACGTGCCAGCCCGCCCCCCGTAGATTTCCGCAATGCGACGGATCATCCGCAGGGACGCAGCCAGTGCCGTTACAACATCCGCCAGTGCCAGAGGGACCAGAGCGGTCACGGTGGCAACCTGCCGTGCTGCGGCCTCAACCTCACGGCTGGCGGCGGCGTCGAGCGGGGCCAACAGCTCATCCTCGGCAAGGATTAAAAGCGCCTCTGCATCGAACTGTTCTCCCATACGCTCGGACAATCGCTCACGACCCCAGCGAGTATCCTCGCGCCCTTTGTAGAATGCGATAATCCGGTGTGTGACGGCCCGCGCCTGAGCCAGGTTTTCATCAGCCAGTGCAGTATCTGCAGCACGGCGCATCCCATCAACACGGGACAACCGCCCCAAAGCCGCGAGCTCGCGCAGCGCGATGATCACCGCCACCAGAACCAATGCAGCCAACAGTCCGGCAACGATCCAACCCAATACGGGCGTCCGCTCCACCAGAGAGGTTACAAAATCCCAGGCAGCCACCGATATGGCCGCCCCGACCACCGAAAGCGCAAGCCCCCAGAACCAGCGCGCAAGGGCCGAGGGTTTGCGGGCCGCCAGCCGGGCCGCGCTTTGCATCGCCTGCCCCTGAGGCGGCACAATATCCGGCACCGGTTTTGCCTGCGCGACATCAGCAGCGGGTTCATCATCGTCAAGATCGATCAAAACCGGACCTTTAGCCATTTGTCGTATCCCTGCTGTGCCAGACAAACCTTATGTCCGGCAGGTTTTCATCGTTTTCTGCCCCATCGCTGCGCGCCACCTCGGCAAAGCCGTTTCGCTCATAGAACCGACAGGCGCGGGAATTATCCTGAAACGAGTACAAGCCCAGCCGCCGCTGGCTTGCTTTCGCGTGACCCAGCAATTGCTGACCAATCCCCTGCCCCCGAGCTTGTGCATCCAGATAAAGTGAATGGATTTCACCACCATTCAGCGCCAGAAACCCGACCACGCCCGTCTCTGCCTCGGCCACAGTGACCCAGCCCTGATCAATCATCCGGCCGCAAAAGGCGATGGTTTCAGCACAGCTGTGCAATTTGGGCATCCAGTCGTTTTCCAAAGCGAAATCGTGCAGGATCGTACCGATTGTACCGGCATCTGTGGTGCGTGCGGGGCGCAGTGTCGCGATCATAATCTTTCTCCGATCAGAAACTGCGCTGCACGATCCAGTCGAATATGCGGGGGGCCGTCACCAGGTTTCAGGGTTAGTTTTGCAGGCGCAAAGGCCATGAACCCATAATCTTCGTTCAACCAGCTCTCCGCCCCATTTCGCGCCGGACCCAACAGATGCGCCGGATCCTCGGGCAATTCTCCGGGATAAAAAGCAGCCTGTTTGCCGCTGTCCAACAAAGTGCCACGCACGCATGGCAGATCGGTTCCGTCATGGCTGCGTATCTCTTCGGTCGTTGCACGCAGCGAGGCCAGAGACAGGGCCGCAGTCCGGGCCCCGGCGAAATTCGCACGATCGCGTGCCTCGCGCGTCAAAGCTTCGATAATCGCGGTCAGGCGGGGATGCTGAGTGTGGTGCAGGTGGTCCGCTTTTGTCGCTGCAAACAGGATGCGCTCGACCTTTTTGCCCAACAAAAGCTGGCTCAGCCATGCGTTCCGTCCCGGACGAAAAGCCGACAGGATATCGGCCATCGCGCGGCGCATATCTTCAACGGCCTGAGGACCTTTGTGAATTGCGCCCAGCGCGTCAACCAGAACCACCTGCCGGTCAATCCGCGAGAAGTGATCCCGAAAAAACGGTTTCACGACCTGAGATTTATAAGCGTCGAACCGCCGTTCCATCTCGCGCTGAAGGGTCCTGCGCCGCGACGGGCCAGTGATTGCCAACGGTGCAAAGGTCAGAACCGGAGATCCCGCCAGATCACCCGGCAACAGGAACCGACCGGGAGTACAGTCATAAAACCCGGCATCGCGCGCTGCGTTGAGATAGGCGGTGAACGACGCGGCCAGAGCTTGTGCGGCAGGTTCGTCGTGCCCTACCGACGGGTCTGTATCTTGGACCAGCGCCAGATACGCGGCAGCCTCGGCGCGGGTCTTAATCCGTGCCAGTGTTTCCTGAGACCAGTCTGCGTAAGACTTGTCCAGCAAGGCCAGGTCCAGCAGCCATTCACCGGGGTAGTCGACAATATCCAGATGGACCGTGCGCGGCCCCTGCAGCCCGGCAAGCAGCCCGGCGGGACGGGCTTTGAAGGACAAGCGCAATTCAGATACCGCGCGCGTGCTGTCTGGCCAGTGCGGTGTCGGTCCCGTCAGGGCGGACAGGTGCGATTCATAATCAAACCGGGGCACAGTGTCATCCGGTTGGGGTTGCAGAAAGGCGGCATTGATTCGCCCCTCCTGCTGCGCAACCAGCCCGATCATACGGCCCCGATCCAGCAGATTGGCAACCAACGAAGTGATGAATACTGTTTTACCGGACCGCGCCAGCCCGGTGACACCCAAACGGATGACCGGCTCGAAAAATGTCTCGGACACGCTGTCGCCGATACTTTCGACGCCACGTGCAAGACTGTCTGCCAGTGAAGAGATCACCAATCCGCCGCCCCGCAATTTTCCTTTTACCCAAGATAGGTAGCGGTCGCGGCACATACCAGCGCTTTCGCCCCCTTGCCCGATCCTGCGCTGCGCTGTACCAGCGGCACATGCCCAGATATGCGTTGAAAGTTGAATACCAGGGGGAACCGTTTGCCGGATGGCAGCGGCAAAAGGATCAACCATCTGTACAAGGCGCCATCGAACAGGCCCTGTCCCGTATTCAGCCGGGCGACCACACAATTGCCGCAGCGGGGCGCACGGACGCCGGTGTTCACGCCCTGGGGCAGGTTGCCCACTGCGACATGGCAAAGGAATGGGACCCGTTCCGCCTGTCTGAGGCGCTGAACTATCACCTCAAGCCACTCCCAGTGGCCATCGTAAAGGCCGCCCCCGTGACCGAGGATTGGCACGCGCGGTTTTCAGCGGTTGAACGGCAATATCTGTTCCGCATCCTGATGCGCCGGGCGCCCGCAACCCACGACCGGGGACAGGTCTGGCAGATTAGCCACCTTCTGGATGTCGACGCCATGCAGGAAGGGGCAAACATGCTGCTGGGCCGGCATGATTTCACCACGTTCAGGTCGTCGATCTGCCAGGCGGCCAGCCCGGTCAAAACCCTGGATGAACTGCGCGTTGAACGGGTCGCAGGCTTTTCCGGCCCCGAGGTTCATTTCCACGTGCGCGCCCGGTCGTTCCTGCACAATCAGGTACGCAGTTTCGTCGGAACGTTGGAACGTGTGGGCGCCGGAGCGTGGACCCCGGAAGATGTGCGTGAGGCTTTAGAAGCCGCCGACCGCGCTGCCTGCGGGCCGGTATGTCCGCCGCACGGGCTGTATCTGGCGCGGGTCGGATACCCGGAACCGGTGTTCGACTGATCTAAACCGCGCGCAGAAGCAACCCGCCTGCAATCACCGCAATGACAAGTCCGGCCACCAGTTCGATGGAGGGTGCCAAAACCGACGCAAAGCGCGTGGCCGAAGCCGAAGCCAGCAGCCCGCCGCGCAGGCCAAAAGACGTCCATCCGACCAGCGTAGTCACAGTCGCCGTGCCAAGCGCCATGGCGAAAGCACCCGCGATCCCCACCATGGCGATGCCCATTTGCCACGTCAGAATCAATACAAACAAGGCACCGGTACAAGGCCGAGCTGCTATGCCTGCGATCAGGATCAGGGCTTCGCGCAACGTGCCCACATTCGCGACCTCGTCCGCGGTTGGACCATGACGATGACCGCACTCCGCGCAGGCTCCGTCATCATGATGGTGCTGATGGGTGTGATCGTTAGAGACATGCTTTTTTTGCTGTCGTGCGAAATTGCGCACAGCCCGTACAACCAGCCAAAGCCCAATCAACGCAATGGCTCCGTAGCTGATCGGAGCCATGACCTGTTCGGTCGCCCCAACAAGGCTTTCGCGGGACATCTGAAAGACCAGCACCCCCGCGTAGACCAGCACAACTGCCGTCACCGCCTGACCAAGACTGGACAATACGCTGATCGCGGACAACCGCCAGAAGGCGACGCGCCGACCCAAACCGTAGCCGCCGATCAAAACCTTCCCGTGGCCCGGACCCACAGCATGAAAGAACCCATAGGCGAAACAGACAGTCAGAAGCGTGGCCACCGCCTGAGGCTGTTCCGCGCGCGCTGAACGCAAGGACCGCGCGATCTGGTTCTGAAAGTCCCGCTGCTCTCCGGCTGCCCAACCTGCCAGACTGTCAAACCCACCACTGCCCCAGAACCAAAGCAGCAAACCAAAGGCCAGAGCGACCGGAACAATCAGGAAACGGGACATGAAATCAGGATCTCGGTCGCAAAGCTCTCACCAACCAAGGGAATATTGTTTTCCTCCAGGTCGTAATCCGCGTCCAGTGTCAACAGAAACGCCTGCATCTGTGCAAGCTGCCCGTCTATGTCAGGGTCGTTACGATCCATCTGGCAAGAATCCGGGCCCGTCACGGTTACAGGGCGCGTTATCTCATAGGCCGTATAGAAGGACTCATCAAATGCCTTGGCGGAAAGCCCTATGGCAGGTATCGCGTCGCCTTCGACCGCGCGCATATGGGTGGTCACGACCCGCCCATCTTCCGTTGTCGCACTGGGCTCCATTGGACCGGACAGTGCAACCAGCGCTCCGTCTTTGGTGAGCACGAAGTCGCCGTTATACCCCTCGACCCATTGCATATCGAACCCGCTCAGACGTTCTTCTTCGCTTTTCGTCAAAATGCCGTCAGCATCCTGATCCAAATTCATGTCTTCCAGAACAAGCAGAGAGTAGAATTCGTCATATGCCCAAGTCACCCGGATATGGGTCAGGTGACCGGCCTCATCCACGATGAATTCCAGCCCGGTGTCGATAAAGACATGCGGGTGGGATAGTGCCGGGATCGGCAGGCAACAGGTCATGACAGTGAACAGCCAGCGCATATGCGCAAGATAGGTCTGAAGGGACACGGCGACAACGGCCTTTACACACACATGCGGAAACTGGCCGACCTTCAGACTGGCGGGAACAGCACAAGTGTTTGCAGAGCGGTTCCTACAGGACCCTGCGTGTCGAAAAGCACGGACTGAGACATGCCGATGCCCGTAGGTTGCCAATGTGAAACCGAACGGGACGCCAGCCAATCTGACACCGGTTCGCGGTGGATATTCACGGTCAGATCGGTGTTCATGAACCCCATTTCCGACGTCGGAGCATTCCACGAGATTCCATTGCCGCAATCCGCCAACGGGCACAGTGCCTGAATGGGCGACTGATCTTCGCCGCTCAACAGCTTTGGGGTGCGCATCCAGACCGTTTTCGGTCCGGCCCCCTGTTTGCCGTCTTTGGGATAAAGGATGTCACTGTAGTGGGCAAACCCCTTCAAATCATGACGAATCTCGCCGATTGGAAAAGGACCTTCTACTGCGTCTTCCAACTGTGGCGCACTGGTTTCGACGTTTGCCACCGCGCCCAGATCGCGTCGCGCCAGATGCATGGTGGTGGCCGTGGCGCAGAGTGTGTCATCCAGATCATGCACCGTAACCCGTGTGGTCGCCAGCGTCTTGGTATGGCGCGTGGTTTCTGCGGCAACCCGCAACCCGGCCAAGGGCAGAGGGCGCAACAGGTCAACTGTCAGGCGGGTCAGCATCTTTTCGGGGCCAACCTCAGTTTCCGCTGCCCGCACTATCAACCCGCTGACCGGCCCTGCGTGGCAATGATCGGCAGACCACGGACCGCGTGCAGGATCATGTCCTACAAACGCCCCATCCTCGCGCTGATGAAAATAGGTCTGATCCGTGAAGTCGAGCCCTGCCATCAGTCCCCTCTGGTCATTCGCTGCGTTGTGTGCCTCGGCTCACTCATACCGGTAACCGGTTGCGAAGTAACGTGGTTTCCCTTGCACGAGGTGAGTGGTATCTTCACGAAACTGTCCTTTTCGGGTTATGAAACCGGGCTGTACTTTTAGGCACGAGGATGGCTTAACAGACCTGATCCTGTCCACCGCTGTGACGGGACGTCACCACATCACATCCAAGTGGGGTCGCATATGGCGTTGTTGATTGAAACCGGGTTGTCGGACTGGATTGGGGATGAGGAAATCGCCACCTCACTACAAGCCTTAGCGCCCGGTGCAGACATCCGCACACCCGGAACGCTGGGCGACCCCAACGACATTACGATGCTTGCAGTGGTCAGCATGCAAAGCAATCACCCGGCGAAGTTGCCCAACCTGAAACTGGTTCAGAAGCTGGGGGCCGGGGTTGAGACCATAGTTGGCCATCCGAACCTGCCTCCGCATATCCGTGTGGCGCGATTGAAGCCAGACGCGCCTGCGCAGGGCATTGCCGAATGGTTTCTGGCCTATATTCTGCGCGCTCAGCGCCATATGGTTTTTCACGAGGCATCCCAGAGCCGCGCCGAATGGTTGCCGCGCGCACCTATCTTCACACCTGATACGGTTGTGGGCGTTCTGGGTCTGGGCCATATAGGGGCCCGCACTGCCCGCATGTTACATGCCGTCGGGTTTCAGGTCATGGGCTGGAGCCGCTCACCAAAGTCCATCGATGGTGTCACCTGCCTGCATGGGCAAGACGCGCTGCCTCGGCTATTGGGGCAATGTGATCACGTCTGTGCCATCCTTCCTTCGACGCCGCAAACCGCGGGTTTGTTTGACGCACAGACGCTGGCCGCGATGAAGCCGGGCAGTCAGTTGCTGAACGCCGGACGCGGAAACCTGATTGACGAGGCGGCGCTGATCGCGGCGCTGGATAACGGCTCACCGGGCCATGCCGTGTTGGACGTCACGTCACAGGAACCGCTGCCAAAAGACAGTCCCTTGTGGCGGCACCCTTCTGTGACGATCACACCGCATGTCTCGGGCTGGTATCTGGGGGACGCACTGTCGGATGTGGCTGAGAACTACCATAGGCTCAGGTCCGGCGATCCCCTGTTGCACGAAGTCAGTCGCGATCTGGGGTACTGATAACCAAGTCAGAGATCAGGGCGTCAGGATCCAGTTTCCGTTACCGTCATTGCACCGGCGGGTTCTGATCTCGCGGCTTTGATCGCTGCCTTCCGGCTGGATGACATGCTGAAGGCCGACGCAGTTGCCCTGAACGTTTTGCACCCGGATCGTTCCTTTTGAGCCGGTCTCGTCGTTTTGCCAGGACCGTTCCTGCCCTACGGAGGGCGTGCCATTGTTCAAAAGGGCATTCGAGGTTTCACTGACCACTTCAAAGTCTGCCGGGGACAGCCCCATCTCAGCTATGATTCGGGAGAGTGACTTGGCGCCGGCGGAACCGGTCATCAATAGGGCGCCACACGCGGCAATGACGGGTAAAAACTGGGCTTTCATTGTGGCCTCACAGAACTGAAATCATTTACGACCAAGGATATACCTCTGTTTCAGCAGGGCCAAGCCCCGGGGTGCCGACCTTCAAAATATCCCGAACAAACCTATCGCGCGTCAGGACCTAATAGCGCCGCGCCTTTGTCCCCATAGTGCCATTCAAACGATCCCGAGGCACACAAATGACCCATCCGACCTACTTCGCCCCGACCGGCGGCCACCCCGGCCAGAACCAGTTGCTGACCGACCGCGCCATGTTCACAGACGCGTATGCGGTCATTCCCAAAGGTACGATGCGCGACATTGTCACCAGCTATCTGCCGTTCTGGGAAGGAACACGCCTGTGGGTTCTTTCACGCCCGCTCAGCGGATTTGCCGAAACGTTCTCGCAATACATCATGGAAGTGCAGCCCGGCGGCGGCAGCGATCAGCCAGAGACAGACGCGCAAGCACAGGCAGTGCTTTTTGTCGTCGAAGGAACAGTCACTTTGACGCTGAACTCGGAAAACCATGTGTTGGAGACAGGCGGATACGCCTATATCCCCGCCGGCAGCGACTGGACATTGCGGAACACTGGCCAGACGGCAGCCCGGTTCCACTGGGTCCGCAAAGCCTATGAGTCCGTTCCCGGGTTGTCCGCGCCAGACCCGATCATCACCAACGAACGCGATGTGACGCCTGTCGAAATGCCGGGCACCGAAGGCCGATGGTCCACCACGCGGTTCGCAGACCCGCAGGACCTGCGCCATGACATGCATGTGAACATCGTCAATTTCGAACCAGGCGGGGTCATTCCCTTCGCCGAAACCCATGTGATGGAACACGGGCTTTATGTTCTGGAAGGGAAAGCGGTTTATCGCCTCAATCAGGACTGGGTCGAAGTTGAGGCCGGAGATTACATGTGGCTGCGCGCCTTTTGCCCGCAAGCCTGTTACGCAGGGGGGCCGGGCCGGTTCAGGTATCTGCTTTACAAGGACGTCAACCGGCATATGCCCCTGTCCCTGTCGCGCCGCTAAACGCTGGGCTGGCTGGGAATCGCAGTGATCTTTTGCCCCGGGGCTTCACACAAGGGTCGGAATTTGCTGAAATCCAGGTAACTTCTTGTTTTGAGCATTGGAGATTTGTCCATGAAACTGCGCCTTGCCCTGATAGCCGTTGCCGCACTCGCTACCTCTGCAATCCTGCACACCGCACCCGCCATTGCGGGGGAAGAGACCAAATCCGTCTTCGTCATGAGCCGCAACTGGGCTGTGACACAGGTCGCAGACGAACCGGTCATTTATCGCGCCACACGCGACAACAACAACCTGAACCCATTCGGTCCGCCCCCACGCCTTCGGACAACGCAAGCAATTGCTGCCATTCAACAAGCGACGGGATGCAAGGTGATCTTCAACAGCATGTACCAGAATATTTCGGGTCAGTTCTTTTCTCAGGTCAGGTGCAAGTAAGCTGTTGTTGATCAGGCATTGAGGTCGCCCCGACGCCCTGCCATAGCTTGCGCATGAAACTCGCGATTAATGGATTCGGCCGCATTGGCCGCACGATCCTGCGGCAGGTTCTGGCCCTGCCTGAAGGGTCGGATATCGAGCTGGTGCTGATCAATGACATCGCGCCGCTGGAGACCTGTGCTTACCTGTTCAAATACGACAGCACCTTCGGCCCCTATCCCGGCGATGTGTCACAGGGCGATGCCGCGCTGATCGTAGACGGACGCTCTGTTCCTATGACGCACAGTGCCGATCTGACACGCGTTGATTTATCCGGCGTAGACGTGATGCTGGATTGTACCGGGGTCGCGCGCGCATCCGACGTGGCGCGTCGCGGATTGTCTGCGGGCGCCAGCAAGGTCCTGATCTCGGGTCCTTCGCCTGCGGCCGACTTAACCGTCGTTCTGGGGGCGAACGAGGATCAGTTGGGCAGCGCCCGGATCGTATCGAACGCCTCCTGCACAACGAATGGGCTGGCACCGCTGGTCAAAGTGCTGGACCACATTGGCGGTATTTTGTCGGGCCATATGACAACCATCCATTGCTATACCAACAGCCAACCCATGGTTGACGCCCCGCGCGGCGACCTTGCCCGGTCGCGGGCCGGTGCGCTGTCCATGGTTCCGACAACGTCCAGCGCCACACACCTGATCGACGTGGTCCTTCCACATCTGGCCGGGCGCATCTCGGGTGCCGCAGTTCGCGTCCCGACAGCCAGCGTTTCGGCGGTCGACCTCGTGGTCACGCTGGAACGCGGTATGCGGGCCGAGGATTTCGATCATGCTTTGCGTCAGGCTGTTGTCGCTTCACCGGTTTTGGGTTGGACAGATATGCCGCTGGTCTCGTCCGATCTGCGGGCGCGCCCGGAATCGCTTGTCATCGCCGGGCCGGAAACCCGCATGGTCGGTGAAAATCAGGTGCGCGTTTTCGGCTGGTACGACAACGAATGGGGCTTTTCGGCCCGCATGCTGGACGTGGCCCGCCTGATGGCTGCGCCGTGACCGGACTTACCTTCGTACTCAGCGTCGAGTCGGTGTCTATGGTTTAGGCCCCGCGACAGGGTATTCTGTAACACGGACCACCTTACTGATCCGTTCAATCATGAAATCCATGAACAGGCGTGCCTTTGGATCCTGATGGCGCCGATGCGTGTATAGGCAGGCCATCTGAACTGAAACAGGCGGAGTTTCCGTCGCAACCGGTACGAGGCGGCCGGATTTCAGATGCTCGGCCACCTCGAAAACCGGCTTCATTGCAATGCCTTGACCGGACAACGCCCAATCCGTCAGGACATCCCCATCATCACATTCAAACCGCCCGGACACGGCAAAACGTTTCGGACCATCGGGCGTTATCAGCATCCACTGAAACTCGGTCGCCCCCGGAAAGCGCAGATTCAGGCATTCATGCTTGTCGGCAATCAGGTCAGCCCCGGTCTTAGGCATACCGCGCCGCGCCACATAGTCCGGCGCAGCACATAGCGCACGCTGGCAGTCGGCAATCTTGCGAATACGCAACGTGCTGTCCTCGGGCTGGCCGATAAAAAACGCCAGATCCAGACCTTCCGTCGTCAGGTCAACCGAGCGATCCGTCAGGCGCAAACGGACATCAATCTCGGGGTATTCCGCAAGAAATTCGGGCACATGCGGAGCAAGCAATCGCCGCCCCACCCCCAGTGGAGACGCTACGAACAACGACCCGCGCGGTGCCTCGGTCAGATGTGTGACCTGAGCCTCAGCCTCGTCCACCGCATCCAGAACCGCCACCGCACCGGGATAGAATGCCTTTCCCTGCTCTGTCGGGGACAGGTTGCGCGTGGTGCGCTGGAACAGGCGCACACCCAGATGGTCTTCAAGTTGCGATATTCGCGCTGATGTCACCGCTGGCGAAATCCTAAGATCCCGCCCGGCTGCGGACATGCTGCCCAGATCGTAAACCCTGACAAAGGTTCGGATGTTGTCGAGATAGGACATTTTTTCGGTTTTTTTGATACCAATTGACAATATATTGGGAATACCGAAGAACCACCCGTTTGCCTAGTGAATTACACAGGGCATAGGCCACGGACCGGCCCGGACATTGGTTGTATACGGTTGGCTTTGGCCCGGACCGCGGCAATTCCGGTCTGCCAATCGAGGTGCGGCAAAGCGATTGTGTCAGCAAAGGCCGGGACAATTCGGCCAAAATGACCCGATCCCGCGTTTATCCCTTTTCCCAATGGCATTCAGATGTTCTAACCTGACACTATAAGGCCGTGCATGACACGGTAGATGAGATTTGGAACTGGGACAGTTGGGGCAATTCATGCAAGGGCGCACGCCGCAAGGCCGTTTGAAGTGCTGGCTGAGTGCCATTGTCTTGGCACTGACCCCGACCACTCTGATGGCGCTGGAAACTTCTCTGACGGCGCCGGGCGCATCCAAGGAACTGGTTGAACGCCTGAAAAAGACATCATCGGTGACAACAGCGGAAGAGCGGGGCCTGGATACGCCACTTGAGATCCTGTCTGCCGCTTTGTCGGATTACCGCACGCTTGTGCAGATTTTGTATGACGAAGGGTATTTCAGCCCGGTTGTCAGTATCAAGCTTGACGGGCAGGAAGCCGCTGAGTTGAGCTCTTTGACAGTGCCAGCACAGATCAACAGAGCCGCAATTACCGTTGAAACCGGACCAAGATTCAAATTCGGCACGGCCATTGTTCAGCCCCTGGCGTCTGGCACCGTTCTGCCCGAAGGTTTCGCCCCCGGCAAGTTGGCAACGACCGGAGCCATTCAAAAAGCAGGCTCGGACGGTGTGCAGGGGTGGCGGAATGCGGGCCATGCGAAAGCGAAAATTGAGGATCAGACCATCATCGCCCGCCACGCGCAGGCCCGTCTGGATGCGCAGATTGATCTGGACCCGGGGCGCAGGTTGACGTTTGGCAGAATGTTCATCAAGGGCGACACGGATGTGCGCCACCGGTCCATCGAAAAAATCGCCGGTTTCCCAAGCGGAGAAGTTTACTCACCAGAAAAAATCCAGAAGGTTGGAACACGTTTACGCCGCACCGGCACGTTCAACGTCGTGTCATTGCAGGAACATGAGACAGCAAACCCCGACGGCACACTGGATTTCGACGCCACATTCGAAGACCTGCCAAAGCGTCAGCTGACCTTTGGGCTCGAGCTGGCCTCGCGCGACGGTGTCGATGTGACCGCGACCTGGATGCATCGCAACATGTTCAAACGCGCGGAGCGTCTGCGGTTTGAGGCAGCGATACGAAATATCGGTGGTTCCGAAGATCTTGATGGGCGGATCGGATTGCGCCTGGATCAGCCCGATCGTCTGGGTCCGGACGACAATACTTTCTGGAACGCGTTGCTTGAGCGCCGCAACACCGAAAACTACAATGTCTCGGTTGCGTCTGTGGCATATGGTGCGCGCCGCACATTCTCTGACACGCTCTATGCTGAAGCCTCGGCTGGATTACAGTGGTCAGATGCTGACGACGCCTATGGAAATGGCCGAAAGTTTAGGTACTTTATCCTGCCCTTCCGCTCGGAATGGGATGAGCGCGACAGCAAAGTCAGCGCCACGCGCGGCTTTTATCTGGATACCGAAGTCATGCCTTTCGTTGGCTTTTCCGGCACCGATACGGGCCTTCGCCTGTTTGTTGACGGGCGGGTCTATACCAGCCTTGGAACCAGCGGCAGGGTTGTGCTGGCCGGGCGGGCGCAGCTTGGATCGGTCATTGGCCCGCCTGCGAGTGGCGTTACACCGGACTTTCTGTTTTTTTCCGGTGGCGCGGGAACCGTGCGCGGACAACCCTATGAAAGCCTTGGCATCCCTGTCGGGACCGGTGTCGCAGGCGGCAAGTCCTTTCTTGGACTTTCCGGCGAGATCCGGGGCAAGGTGACAGATTCGCTGTCGTTGGTCGGGTTTTACGACTACGGTGTCGTCGATACCTCTTCCTTTATAGGAAGTGGCGCGGAAGATCATGCAGGTGCCGGTATCGGCGTAAGATATGATCTGGGCGGCTTTGGACCCCTGCGGTTTGACCTGGCCTTCCCGGTAAGCGGCTCCAGCGGCGACGGTCTGCAATTCTATATCGGGATCGGGCAAGCGTTTTGAGACGGCACCTTTCATACCCTCTGCTGATTGGCACGCTGATGCTTGTGCCAGTGGCCGGCCCCGCGCAGGAGGACGAAGGCGGCAGCATGATCGAGCGGTTCCTACAGGACACGCTGTCGGGCGACGATCAGAATGTCACCGTCAAAGGCCTGCAAGGCGCGCTGAGTTCACGCGCCACCATTGCCGAGATCACGGTGGCCGATGATGAAGGGGTCTGGCTGACCATTCGGGGAGCGGAACTGGATTGGAACCGGTTGGCGCTGATCCGCGGGCGGTTTTCGGTCAACGCGCTGACCGCACAGGAAATCGACGTGACCCGTGCGCCGGGCACCACGACCAAGGACACGCCGCCACCTTCTGCCGAGACCCACGCTTTTCAACTGCCTGAACTGCCTGTGGCCATCGAAATCGGCGAAATCCGTATTGGCGAGCTGGCATTGGGCAAACCTTTGATCGGAGTCGCGGCGGAACTGGCCGTCAATGGCAACCTGTCGCTGGCCGACGGCACGCTGGACACCAAACTGGACATCACCCGACTGGATCGGGCCGGTGATGAAATCTCCTTGGCTGCGGGTTTTAGGAACACTGACAGCCAGATCGATCTTGACCTTCAGGTCACCGAAGCTGCGGGGGGTCTGATCTCGACCGCGCTAAAAATGCCGGACAGCCCTCCGATCGGATTGACCGCAAAAGGGTCCGGGCCGGTGACGGATTTTACGGCCGATATCGGCCTGAGCAGTGATGGGCAGCCACGGGTGACCGGGCAGGTTCGGTTGCGTTCTGCCCCAACAGCCGCGGCTAGCGCGGAGGAGGGCATCGCCTTTACGGCAGATCTGGGCGGTGACCTGACGCCCTTTGTCGCCGAGAATATGGATACATTTTTCGGCCCCAAAACGCGGTTGATCGTGGATGGGCGAACCCTGCCTGAAGGAGCGTTGGATATCAGTGATCTGGAACTCAGTTCTCAGGCACTGAACCTGAAAGGGGCGTTGCAACTGGCGCCGGGCGGTCGGCTGCAACTGGCGGCCCTGCAAGGACGCATTACGCCGCGAGAGGGGCAAAGCGTCGTCCTTCCGTTGTCAGGTGGCGACACATCGATCGAGGCTGCTCAGGTTTCTGCGTTGTTTGATGAGAAAAACGGCAACCTCTGGGACCTGAGCCTGACCGCAAACGCCGTAAGATCCGACACCCTGAACCTGCAACGCGCGCAGATTACGGCGCAAGGGACCTTGGAACAGGGTGACGTTTTGCGGATCGACGGTGATTTGCAGGCAGCTTTGGATGGTATCGACCTGGCTGACGATGCCCTGAACACCGCCGTTGGCGACCGCATTACGCTGGACGGTACGTTCCAGTATGGCAGGGATCAGACGTTGAACCTGTCCGGGGTCGAGATGGTCGGCTCGGACTACGAACTGGGCGTTGACGCCGAGATCAGCGGCTTGTCCAGTGGTTTGGCCGTCAATGGTGCCGCGACATTGCAGGCGACCGATCTGGCACGGTTCTCGGGCCTGGCGCAAATGGAGTTGGGCGGTCAGGCCTCTGCCCGGCTGACGGGCCAGGGTTCACCGCTTGAAGGCAGCTTCGATGGCAAGCTTGAGGTCGAGGGGCGCGATCTTTCCACAGGGCGCGACGACATTGACCCGGTGATCCGGGGCAACACAACAATCGCGCTGGACGCCAAACGCGGAGCTGATGGCGTAACAATCCGTGATTTTACTCTGATCGGCGACACTCTGCGCGCGCAGGCTGACGGCAGGGTTACCACCCCTGATGGCAACGTGACGATTGACGGGCAAGCAACAGTCAACGCGCGTGATCTTTCCGTGTTCTCGGGCCTCGCCAAACGTGAGCTTGGCGGTGCGGTACAGGCGAAACTGGACGGCAAAGGCACTGTTCAGACGCTCGAATTTGATGGCACCGCCAGCGTGATGAGCCGGGATATCAAAACGGGCCTGCCCGAGATTGACCCGCTGTTGGTCGGTCGGACCGAGATCACATTCGATGGCGCGCTGAGCCAGAAGCAGATTGAAATCCGCGACGCGGTGATCAAAGGTCCAGCCCTTGTGGCAAGCGCCACTGCAACAATTGACGATCCGACGGATGCACTGGCCGTGGACGGAAAGGTTAGTCTGAACGTCCCGGACCTGTCACCTTTTTCAGGCCTTGCCGGGCGAGATATTGCAGGCTCGGTCATAGCGGACGTCGCTGGCAAAGGTACGGTTGGCAGCAAGGCATTTGACGTCAAAGGCAACTTGGCTGCTGATGACATCAATTCCGGCATCAATGCGGTTGACAACCTGATCCAGGGGCGAACGAACCTGACGGTGGATGCGGTGAATGACGAGGCCGGTCTGAATATTCGCACATTCCAGCTGATCGGCACCGCCCTTTCTGCGGATGCATCCGGCAAACTGGACCGCGATGCTGGCGGGCTGACCTTTACCGCTGCGCTGGATGATTTGGGGCGGCTGTCGAAAACACTCTCCGGGCCTCTGAAACTGGACGGCAACGTCGCTCCGACACAATCCGGGCTGGAAGGGTCAGCTCATCTGCTGGGGCCAGAGAGTTCCTATGCCAAAGTGGCCGGTACGGTGGACACAAATGGATCCGCCGATCTGGACTTTGATGCCAAGTTCAACCGCATCGAAAGGTTTGTGCCAGAGTTTCCCGGCACCCTTACCGCTGCGGGCAATGCAAAGCGGGACAGTGGCGTTTGGACCATCGACGCCAAGGCACAAGGTCCCGCAGACATCGTCAGCACGGTTGCAGGCACCTTTGATGAAACCAGCAGCAATGCAGATATTTCAGCGAAGGGTGGCGTAAACCTGGGGATAGCAAACGTCTTCATCACGCCTAACAAGATTGAAGGGTCCGCACGTTTTGATCTGGCCCTCAAGGGCCCGGCTGATCTGGCGTCCCTAAGCGGGTCGATTACCACTTCGGGAACATCCCTTGCACTTCCCGGTGCAGGCCAGACCATCACCGGGATCAACGGACAGGTGGACCTGGCGCAAAGCCGTGCAACCATCTCGCTGAACGGTGGTGTGCGGGCCGGTGGTGGCTTTACCGTCAATGGACCTGTCGATCTGACGCCCCCGTTCAACGCGCAGATCACGACAACAATCGACAACCTCGTCCTGACCGATCGGCTCTTATACGAGACGACTTTGAACGGTCAGATTGCGATGACCGGCGCCCTAGCCGGGAACAGTTCGCTGGCCGGGCAGATCACCTTTGGTGAGACCAATATCAACCTCGCTGCGGCTTCGGGGGCTGTAGGTGCCGCACCTATCCCTGAGATACAGCATTTCAACGAAAGCGGAGCCAGTTTCATCACGCGTGAGCGTGCAGGTCTGGTAGCCACCGAAGACAAGGGGCAACGCACGTCCAGAATAGCACTGGACGTCAACTTGCTGGCACCCAAAGCTGTGTTCGTTAGAGGGCGCGGTGTAAATGCCGAATTGGGCGGCCGGATCTCCATTGGTGGTACGACGACCTCGGTGGTCCCGTCAGGCCAGATTGAATTGATCCGCGGTAATTTCGATATTCTGGGCCGCAGGCTGGCCCTGACCAAAGGCATCGTGACCCTACAGGGCGACTTGACGCCTTATATCGAGTTTGAATCCTCTGCCAGCACCTCGGACGGCACCGCGACCATCGAAATCGCAGGGCCACTGGATTCACCCGAGGTTAACGTGTTTTCCGATCCCGAGCGTCCGGCTGAAGAGGCGCTGGCGATGCTGCTCTTTGGGAACAGGTTCTCGGAAATCTCACCGTTCCTGATTGCGCAGATGGCCGCATCGCTGGCGCAACTCAGCGGTGCTGGCGGGGACGCGACCAAGGGATTACGCGACTCTACCGGTGTTGATACGATTGATGTTGGTGCGTCAGAGGGTGGCGCGGGCCGACTGGGTGCCGGGGCCTACCTGGGTGAAAACCTCTATACCGACTTTACCGTCAATACCGAAGGCAATACCGAGGTGAACCTGAACCTTGATGTAACCGACAATTTCTCGGTCAAGGGCACGGTTGACGGTCGTGGCGAAACGGGCATCGGAGTGTTCTTTTCAAAGGACTATTAGGATCGCGTCCGACCCCAGCAAACTATTTCCGGCGAATTCCTATCGGTTGGCCGATCTGCGAAGCCGGTTCCAGAGACTTGTGATCCTCCACCATTTGCGCAAGACGCGCCGCTGCCCAATCCGGGTAAGGCGCGGATCGCCCGGTACTATGGCTGACATTCATGAAAAGCGCCTCTTGCGTCGCACAAATCTCGTCAGTTTCTGCCAAAAGCATCTGGGCGAAGTAATGTCCTCTCTTGCTGTCAGCATCCAGCATACGGAACCTGAAATAAAATGACGAACCATCTTTGACCTCTTGCACGAAATGCAGATGAGACTGCAGGATGTAAGGCCCCTGCCCCAACGCCTTGACCTGCACCTCGCCCAACCCGAGATGGTCAACCATCAGCTTTTCCAACGCCATGTCAAAGGCGACACCGTAAAACCCGACATTCACATGGCCGTTATAGTCGATCCATTCGGGCCGTACTTCAAAGCCGCGAATTTCCACAGGCGCGGCATACGGGCCATCATGCCCGCCAGGAGGTGTCGAAGTCAGCT
Source organism: Ruegeria sp. O5 (assembly GCF_056535105.1). Taxonomy (NCBI): domain Bacteria; kingdom Pseudomonadati; phylum Pseudomonadota; class Alphaproteobacteria; order Rhodobacterales; family Roseobacteraceae; genus Ruegeria; species Ruegeria sp. O5. Next base: position 51,033 of record NZ_JBQERN010000009.1, read on the forward strand.
GCATTTGGCCCCCTTTACTGTGCGCCTTCATCGTCAAATATAGCCACGGCCCGGACAAATCCCGCAGAGGCCCCTTTTATCTTGAAGGGGAAACAGGAGATCTCGAACCCGGTGGGCGGCAGGTCTTCCAGATTGGTCAGCTTTTCCAAGTGGCAATACCCGATATCCATCGACGCGCGGTGGCCTTCCCAGATAATTGATGGATCTCGGGTCTCTGCGTATTCCTGAGCGGTGAGCGGAAACGGTGCATCCCAGCTCCAGGCGTCGGTGCCGGTGACACGCACGCCACGTTCCGTCAGATAAAGCGTCGCCTCGCGCCCCATTCCACATCCTTTGACCAGATAGTCCGGCGCGCCATAACGTGTCCCTGCCGCAGTGTTGACCACGACGATATCCAGCGGGCAAAGCTCGTGGCCGATGCGCTTCAATTCGGCTTCGACATCTGCCGCGGTAACGACATACCCGTCCTCGAAGTGTCGAAAGTCCAGCTTGACGCCAGGGTTCATGCACCATTCCAACGGCACTTCGTCGATGGTTATCGCCCGTTCACCTTTGTTCATCGTGGAATGATGGTGATACGGCGCATCCAGATGCGTGCCGTTGTGGGTCGCGATCTGCAACCGTTCGATGGCCCACCCTTCACCGTTCGGCAGGTCTTGCCGTTCCAGACCCGGAAAGAAAGATATGACCTGTTCTGCCGTCTGATCATGGGTCAGATATTCGATTTGCGGCAACATGATTGGCGGGTCAGACACGATCCCGGTTTCCAACGGAACGGACAGATCGACGAAACGACGGGCCATTAGCAACTCCTCCACCATATTCCCGGACAGGGTTGGTTGAGCGCAAGCGCCTGTCAAGAAAAGAAAAAGGCGACCCGTCTGGCCGCCTTCTTTGCTTGATATGTATTGGGTTCACTCAGCCGCAACTGCGCCTTCGATCTTCTCGACGCGAATGGCCGAGAATTTGAACTCGGGGATTTTGCCATAAGGGTCGATGGCTGAGTTTGTCAGGATGTTCGCCGCCGCCTCAACATAGGCAAACGGGATGAACACCATATCCTCGGCAATCGCCCGGTCCGCGCGGACCATGATCTCAATCGAACCACGGCGTGTGGTCAGGCGGATCATGTCGCCCGGCTCGATGCCCATCAGCTTGAGCGTACGTGGATTCATCGAACAGTTTGCCTCGGGCTCCACCGCGTCAAGAACGTTGGACCGGCGGGTCATTGAGCCAGTGTGCCAATGTTCCAGCTGACGGCCAGTGGTGGCGATCATCGGGTATTCCTCGTCCGGGGCCTCATCCGGCGGAATGACGCTGGCGGGGGTGAACTTCGCCTTACCGCCCGAGCGGGGGAAACCATCCCCGAACACGATGGCCTGACCCGGGTCGGTTTCGCTGAGCGACGGGTAGGTAATCGTCTCGGTCTCCAGACGCTCCCACGTGATGTTGTCAAGCGATGCCATGGTCAGTTTCATCTCGGCAAAGACCTGAGAGACATCGGTGTAATCCCAGTTCAGCCCGATGCGCTGTGCCAGCTCGACCGTGATCTTCCAATCTTCGCGCGCTTCTCCCGGGGGGGTAACGGCAGGCCGTACACGCTGTACCTGACGGTTGGTGTTCGACACCGTGCCGTTCTTTTCATAGAGCGCCGAGGCAGGCAGGATGATATCGGCATAGTTCGCCGTCTCGGTCAGGAAGATGTCCTGCACGATCATCAGATCCAGCTTGGCCAGCGCCGCGCGGGCGTGGTTCACATCCGGGTCGGACATGGCCGGGTTTTCACCCTGAATATACATGCCCTTGATATTGCCCGCATAGGCCTGATCGATGATTTCTGTCACCGTCAGACCCTTCTCGTTCGAGAAGTCATCCGAATGCCAGACATCATTGAATCTGGCGCGAACGCCGTCGTCAGTCACCGACTGATAGTCCGGCAGGAACATCGGGATCAGGCCCGCATCCGATGCGCCCTGCACGTTGTTTTGCCCCCGCAGTGGGTGCAGCCCAGCGCCGGGTTTACCGACATTGCCCGTCATCAGAGCCAGCGAAATCAGGCAGCGCGAGTTGTCGGTGCCGTGGATGTGCTGGCTGACGCCCATGCCCCAGAAGATCAGGCCAGCTTTAGCCTGCGCAAAGGTACGCGCGACACGGCGCAGCTGATCCGGTTCAATACCACAGATCGGTGCCATCGCTTCGGGCGTGAAGGCGCGCAGGTGTTCTTTCTCGGCCTCCCAGTTCTCAGTCCAGCGGTGGATGTACTGGCTGTCATACAACTCTTCCTCAACGATCACGTTCATGATCGCGTTGAGCATCGAGACATCGGCCCCCGGACGGAACTGCAGCATTTCATCCGCGAACTTACGCATGCCAACGCCGCGGGGGTCCATCACGATCAGTTTGCCGCCACGCTTGGCGAACTGCTTGAAATAGGTCGCCGCGACAGGGTGGTTCTCGATCGGGTTCGAACCGATGATGATCGCCACATCGGCGTTTTCGATCTCGTTAAAGGTTGCCGTCACCGCGCCCGAACCCACATTCTCGATCAGCGCCGCAACGGATGAAGCGTGGCACAGACGGGTGCAGTGATCGACGTTGTTGTGCTTGAAGCCCTGACGGATGAACTTCTGGAACAGATACGCCTCTTCGTTGGTGCACTTGGCCGAACCGAAGCCCGCAACCGAACGTGGGTCTTCGGCGCGCAGGGTCATCAGCTTGGTCGCGGCCAAGTCCATCGCCTCTTCCCAGGTCGCCTCGCGGAAATGAGTCGACAGATCGCCCGGATCAACGTTCAGCCCCTTGGCGGGCGCATCCTCGTGCCGGATCAAAGGTTTGGTCAGGCGGTGCGGGTGGTGGATGTAGTCAAAGCCAAAGCGACCTTTGACGCACAAACGACCTTCGTTTGCGGGGCCGTTGATGCCCTCGACATACTTCACCTTGCCGTCCTTGACCTTCAGCGACACTTTGCAGCCCACACCGCAGAACGGGCAGACGCTTTCGGTTTCGCTATCGTAATCCTTGCTGTCCCCCTGCTGCTGATCGTCCAGCACGGTGGCAGGCATCAGCGCACCGGTGGGGCAGGCCTGAACACATTCACCGCAAGCAACACAGGAGGAGGTACCCATCGGATCATTCTGGTCGAACACCACCTGCGCGGTATGACCGCGACCAGCCATGCCAATCACGTCATTCACCTGCACTTCGCGGCAGGCCCGAACACAAAGGTTACAGTTGATACACGCATCCAGATTGACACGCATCGCCACATGGCTGTCATCCAGAAGCGGGATTTTCTCGGCCTCTTTCGCAGGAAAACGGCTGTCGCTGACATCGTTCAGCTTGGCCATATCCCAGAAATGGCTGGATACGTCATGCGGCTGCTCGGGCTGATCGGCCACCAGTAGTTCCATGACCATGGCGCGCGATTTTTCGGCGCGGTCGGTGTCGGTCTTGACCACCATCCCATCGGCCGCCGGGCGGATGCACGAGGCGACCAGCGTGCGCTCGCCCTCCACCTCGACCATGCAGGCGCGGCAGTTGCCATCGGGGCGGTATCCCGGTGCAGGCTTGTGGCACAGATGCGGGATCACCAGGCCCCGGCCATTAGCCGCTTCCCAGATCGTGGTGCCCGCGGGCACGGTGACGTCATCGCCGTTCAGGTTGAAGGTGACGGTCTTGGTTGGGCTTGCGTCAAGCATGGCTCTGTCTCCCTCAGATTTCGTCAGCGAAATGTTTCATGACCAGGCGGATCGGATTCGGGGCCGCCTGCCCCAGACCGCAGATCGAGGCATCGCTCATGACCTGGCACAAATCTTCCAACAGATCGGTGTCCCACTTGTCGGCCTGCATCAGCTTGACCGCCTTTTCGCAGCCTGCCCGGCAGGGGGTGCACTGGCCACAGCTTTCATCCTCGAAGAACCGCAGCATGTTAAGCGCGGCATCGCGGGCGGTGTCCTGATCGGACAGAACCACAACGGCGGCAGACCCGATGAAAGTGCCAAGCGGTTGAAGCGTGTCGAAGTCGAGCGGGACGTCGTCAATGCTCGAGGGGAGAAGACCAGACGACGGCCCGCCCGGTTGATACGCCTTGAACACATGGCCATCAGCCATGCCGCCGGCGGCATCAATCACATCAAGAATGGTCGAACCTGCGGGCAGCAGGTAAACGCCCGGCTTCGCCACACGCCCCGAGACTGAATAACTGCGCAGGCCCTTGCGACCGTTCTTTTCAACAGAGTTCAGAACCTGCGGCCCTTCGCGGCAGATTTTTGAGACCCAATACAGCGTCTCGACATTGTGCACCAAGGTCGGACGGTTAAAGACCCCAACCTGCGCCACAAACGGAGGACGGTGGCGCGGCAGGCCCTTCTTGCCCTCGATCGATTCGATCATCGCGGATTCTTCACCGCAGATATAGGCACCGGCCCCCCGGCGCAGGTCGATGTAACCCTTTGCGACGATACCGGCATTTTCCAATGCCGCAATCTCACGGCGCAGAGTTTCCAGCACTGCCGGGTATTCGTCGCGCATGTAGATGAAGCAGGTCTCGGCCTCGACTGCCCAAGCGGCGATCAGCATACCTTCGAGGAAGACATGCGGCGTGCGCTCCAGATAATAGCGGTCTTTGAACGTGCCGGGCTCACCCTCGTCGCCGTTTACCGCCAGATAGCGCGGACCTTCGTTCATACGAACAAAGCCCCATTTCTTACCCGACGGGAAGCCAGCGCCGCCCAGACCACGCAGACCCGAGGACAGGACGTCTTCTTGCACCTGTTCCCAATCACCGCCGTCGCGCAGATCTTTCAGCTTGGCGTAGCCGCCTTCGGCCTCATAGGCCGTGAAGGTCTCATAGTCGGGCAGATGCGCATGGGTGTCCCCTGCTGCAATCGCCGACTGCACCTTTTCGAGGCTCGCATGGTCAATGTGATTGTGGCCAATCTCCAATACCGGAGCGGTATCGCAACGCCCCATGCAGGGCGCGCGAACAACGCGAACTTCGGCAGGGTCCAAACCATCTTCCAGCGCCTTCTGCAACTGCTGGGCACCAGCCATTTCGCAAGAGAGGGAATCACAAACCCGGATGGTCAACACCGGAGGTGGCGTCTCGCCTTCTTTCACCACATCGAAGTGGGCATAGAAAGTCGCGGTTTCGTAGATCTCGGCCTGACCGATCCGCATCTCGACGGCCAATGCCGCGATATGGTCGGCGCTGATATGACCGTGTTCGTCCTGAATCAAATGCAGGAATTCGATCAACAGATCACGGCGGCGCGGGCGATCGCCCAGCAGGCGTGTGATTTCAGCCTGCGCCTCATCCGTGAACTGACGGCCCTTGGGTGTGTGCCGCCCCTTGCCTTTACCTGACTTCCAGACGCCCTTGGGTGTGCCTGATGGCTTGGTATCTAATGGTGCCATGATGCCCTCCGATTGAGGTTCCGTCTCTCATCAGGCAAACATATCGTCAAATCGCTTTTGGCAATCGCACGATAACGACACCTTATCACCGCAAAGAGGTCACCACATCCCGCAAAGCCTTGACCGTCGGCAACTCGGGGTCCCGGCTGAGGGTCGCCAGACAAATCGGTTTGCTGACAACAGGTTCGATCAGCGGCAGCACTTTCGTTCCCTTCAAATCGCCCAGCGCACGTACCAAAACCCGAGGAACAACCGTCGCCGCCAGCCCCTCCCGCACCATGACCATTGACGCCGTGAAACCGCTGGTTTCGGCCACGATGTCAGGGTGCAGCCCCTGTTCGGCAAACACCCGGTCCAGAATACGCCGGTTCTGCATCTGCGGCTCTAAAAGGCTGAGCGGAAATTCTGCGACCTGCGCCCACGGGATCGGGCCGCTCTGGTCCGTCAGATGCGTGGGCACCAACAACACATAGGTTTCCTCGTAAAGGGGCTGAACCTGCCGGAAATCGGTGCCGATACTGTCACCATAAGTCACCCCGGCATCAAGGCTGCCTTCGTCCAGCCGATGCTGAATTGCAGTGGCTGACATGGTTTCAATGCGTGTGACGATACGGGGATGCGCGTCACGCAGCCTTTTGACCAACCGTCCCGTGAAAGCGATTGCGGTCGGTATCACGCCGAGGATCAGTGTGCCCGTTATTTCGCCCTTGGCAGCGAGCACCTGCTGTTCCAGCGCCTTGGTGTCGTCCAGAATACGCCGCGCCCGCTGGACGATCATCTCGCCCTCTTCGGTCAGGCCCTGAAACCGGTTGGCGCGGCGGACGATGGAGACACCCAAACGATCCTCAAGATTGCGGATGCGCATAGAAAACGCAGGCTGTGAAATCCCGCACTCCTCGGCCGCCTTGGCGAAATGCCGATGCCGCGCCAAAGCGCTGAGCAGTTGCAGGTCGCGGATTTCGATCAAGGAAAGCTCCAATGCTGCGGATAAGGCAGGATACCCCGCTCACCCGACAGGAACAGCCCAATTGATCAGGTATTAAACAAAAAGTGCATCACATCGCCGTCCTTGACGATATAGCCCTTACCCTCTGCCCGCATCTTACCCGCCTCTTTCGCGCCCTGTTCGCCATTGGCGGCGACATAGTCGTCATAGGCGATGGTCTCGGCGCGAATGAAACCCTTTTCGAAATCGCCATGGATCACACCGGCGGCCTGCGGAGCGGCGGTGCCAGTGCGGATGGTCCAGGCGCGGGCCTCTTTCGGGCCAACGGTGAAATAGGTTTCCAGCTTCAGCAGATCGTAACCAGCGCGGATCAGACGGTCGAGGCCGGGCTCTTCCAGTCCCATCTCCTCAAGGAACATCTGGGCTTCGTCCTCGTCCAGCAGGCTTATCTCTTCTTCGATCTTGGCACTGATGATGACATGGGCATTGCCCTGCGCAGCGGCCATTTCGGCCACGCGGGCAGAGTATTCGTTGCCTTGTGCGGCGTCTTCCTCGGACACGTTGCAGACGTAGAGAACCGGTTTGGTGGTCAGCAGTTGCAACATCTTCCATGCCTTGGCGTCCTCGTCGCTGACTTCGACCAGACGTGCGGGCTTGCCGCTTTCCAGCATGGCCTGCGCCTCGGCCAACAGGCGATCCTGCTGCTGCGCCTCCTTGTCGTTGCCCTTCAGCTTGCGCACCAGATTGGCCCGGCGCTTTTCGATGCTTTCCAAATCGGCCAGCATCAGTTCGGTTTCAATCGTTTCAGCGTCCGCAACCGGATCAACACGCCCGTCGACATGTGTCACGTCGCCGTCTTCGAAACAGCGCAGCACATGTGCAATCGCATCCGTTTCGCGAATATTCGCCAGAAACTGGTTGCCCAGCCCTTCGCCCTTTGACGCGCCTTTCACCAGACCCGCGATATCCACAAAAGTCATCCGCGTCGGGATAATCTGTTTTGAGGACGCAATCGCTGCCAGCCTGTCGAGACGGGCGTCGGGAACCGCAACATCGCCTACATTGGGCTCAATGGTGCAGAACGGGAAGTTCGCGGCTTGCGCAGCAGCGGTTTTGGTCAGCGCATTGAACAGGGTCGACTTGCCGACATTCGGCAGACCCACGATTCCCATTTTAAAGCCCATCACGGCCTCCTGCATAGAATACGATCGCAGCTTCTATGCAGGTCCGCCTGAATGCGCAAGGGATTGCTGGCGGCACCTTTGCCGAGTCCATTTCGCCACATCACAAAATCGTTTGAAAATTGTGTTCTTGCCGAAATTGAAAAACAACTCCTACGATTACCAGTTAATAGCGCACGATCACTATTTGTTGGCGGACACTGATGAAACACCTTTTTCTTGCAACCGTTCTGGCGGCAACGGCCTGCGCGTCAGCCCAGGCTCAAACCGTTGTTTTTGGTGCCGGATACGCGGACTATTCTGAAGACACATCCGAAGATCAGGGTCTGATCTCGATCGAATACCACCACACGCCATTTCATCAGGCCACGCGGTTTCGCGCCGGTTGGGGTGCGGCCCTAACTGTAGATGAAGATGGTGACACGCATATCGGCGCGGGTTTGATCGGGCAGTATGCGCTAAGCGATCGCTGGTTTTTGGAAGGCAGTGTAATGCCCGGCTACTATAATGCCAGCAACGACCTGAATGATCTTGGGGGCGATTTTCAGATTCGCAGCCTTTTGGGACTTGGCTATAACCTGAACAATGGCAACAGCGTGTCTGTCGCGCTGACCCATAAATCCAACGCCAGCACCAATGACGAGAACCCAGGCGTGAATGCCCTGTTGGTACGCTATCATCTGGGCTTCTGATCCATTCCTGTCTGGGCGGGATTGATTTTCGGTCAAAGTTTCTGCACATCAGGTCGAAACCCGAGTGCAAGGACATCCGATGACCCGTATCGACGCCAAGTTCGCCGCCCTGAAAGCCGAAGGTAAAAAAGCCTTTGTCGCCTATGTCATGGCCGGAGATCCCGACTATGACACTTCGCTTGAAGTGGTCAAAGGCCTGCCTGGTGCTGGCGTGGATGTTATCGAGCTGGGCCTGCCCTTTACTGACCCGATGGCCGACGGCCCGACAATTCAGGCCGCGGGCCAACGTGCGCTTGAGCAGGGCATGACCTTGCAAAGCACATTGGATCTGGCACGAACCTTTCGGGAAACGGACGATACAACCCCCATTGTCCTGATGGGGTATTACAACCCGATCTACAGCCGGGGTGTCGATGCGTTTCTGGCCGATGCAAAAGCAGCTGGTATTGACGGGTTGATCGTGGTGGACCTTCCCCCCGAGGAGGACGCAGAACTCTGCCTGCCCGCGCAAGCGGCGGGTCTGAATTTTATTCGCCTGGCAACCCCAACCACGGATGACAAACGCCTGCCACGTGTTCTGCAAAACACTTCGGGCTTTGTTTATTATGTCTCGATCACCGGGATCACTGGCGCAGCCGAGGCAGAAGCAACAGATGTTGGCCCCGAGGTTGCCCGCATCAAGGCCGCGACCGATCTGCCGGTAATCGTGGGGTTCGGGATCAACACGCCTGAGAAATCGCGCAATATTGCCTCGGTGTCGGATGGCGCGGTGGTCGGGTCAGCGATCGTCAGCCAGATCGGCGCTGGTAAACCTGTGGCCGACGTGCTGACCTTTGTGAAATCTCTTTCGGATGGCGCGCACAGCGCCTGATCTCGCAGCCAACATACGAGAGTTATGACCCGTCGCGGATACCGCGGCGGGTTTTTTGTGACCCTTCACTGTGACGCCAAGACATTGCAGCCTTGGGAATGAATTGGTAAAGAAAACTAACCAATGTACGCGGAGCCCTGTTTTCATGCCTGTGATCACCAATATCGAAGACCTCAAACGCATATATGAACGCCGCGTGCCCCGTATGTTCTATGACTACGCCGAAAGCGGCAGCTGGACAGAACAGACTTTTCGCGAAAACACGACCGATTTTGAAAAAATACGCCTTCGCCAAAGGGTTGCGGTCGACATGTCCGGTCGGTCGACATCTTCGCAAATGATTGGCGAAGACGTTTCAATGCCTGTTGCGCTTGCCCCGGTCGGGTTGACGGGGATGCAACATGCAGACGGAGAGATGAAGGCCGCCAAAGCCGCCGAGGAATTTGGTGTGCCCTTTACGCTGTCCACCATGTCCATCAACTCGATTGAAGATGTGGCCGGATATACCAACAAACCATTCTGGTTCCAGCTTTATACGATGAAGGACACGGACTACATCAACCGCCTGATCCAGCGAGCAAAAGACGCTAAATGTTCCGCACTGGTAATCACGCTCGACCTGCAAATTCTGGGCCAACGGCACAAGGACCTGAAAAACGGTCTGTCGGCCCCGCCCAAACTGACGGCAAAGACCATCGCCAACCTGATGACCAAATGGGCCTGGGGCATTGAAATGCTGCGGGCCCAGCGGCGCGAGTTTGGCAATATCGTGGGGCATGTGCATGGTATTTCGGACACGTCTTCATTGGGGGCCTGGACTGCAGAACAGTTTGACCCCAGCCTCGACTGGTCGAAGGTTGAAAAACTGATGGAGCAATGGGGCGGGAAAGTGATCCTTAAGGGCATCCTTGATGCGGATGACGCAAGGATGGCCGCCAAGCTGGGTGCCGATGCCATTGTCGTGTCAAACCATGGTGGGCGTCAACTTGACGGCGCGCTAAGCTCAATTCGTGTCCTGCCCGAGATCATGGATGCGGTTGGGGGCGATATCGAGGTGCATTTGGACAGCGGTATCCGATCCGGACAAGACGTGCTCAAAGCCTTAGCGCTTGGGGCCAAAGGGACCTATGTTGGCCGCGCGTTTGTGTATGGTCTGGGTGCCATGGGTCAGAAAGGTGTCACCACGGCGCTTGAGCTGATCCAGAGGGAGCTTGATACGACAATGGCGCTTTGTGGTGAGAAAAATGTGGCTGCGTTGGGGCGTCACAATCTGCTGATACCTGAAAACTTCGGGGGCCGCTGGCAAGCGTAACCGGTCAATCAGGGGGCTCTGCCCCCGACGCCCGTTCCGGGCGCCTCCCCCGTGATACTTTTGGCCAGATGAAGCTGGGGATCCTTCAATCGTCCACCCGATAATACTCCAGGACAGGCGATAGAACCCAGCCGAACGGCACGGCAAGAAATACCTCTTTCCAAATCGGGTGAATCAAGCTAAGGACGCGGCTTCACGCGGGTATACAGCCTTGGAGGATGCCCGCCCTAACATTGGAGAATATATCATGGCTGGTGAGATTCCTGATCTCGTAGCTCTGGAACGGACGGGGACAGGCAAGGGCGCCGCTCGTCAAGCACGCCGCGACGGCATGGTTCCGGGCATCGTATTTGGTGGCGACAAAGAACCGTTGCCAATCCAGATCCCGTTCAACGTCTTGTTCAAGCGCCTGAAAGCGGGCCGGTTCAAGTCGACCTTGTGGAACCTGAAAGTTGAAGGCCACGATGACGTCCGCGTCATCTGCCGCGACGTTCAGCGTGATGTCGTCAAAGACCTGCCGACCCATCTGGACCTGATGCGCCTGCGCCGGACCACCAAGATCGCGTTGTTCATCCCCGTTGAGTTCATCAATGAAGCTGCGGCCCCTGGCATCAAAAAGGGTGGCGTTCTGACCGTTGTCCGCCCGGAAGTCGAACTGATGTGCACCGCCGGTGACATTCCTGAAAAGATCACCGTTGATCTGACCGGTCTGAACATCAATGACGTTGTGACCATTTCGTCGGTTGAACTGCCTGAGGGCACCAAACCAACCATCGACCGTGACTTTGTGATTGCCAACATCTCGGCGCCGACTGGTCTGTCCACCAGCGACGACGATGAAGATGGTGAAGTTGCAGCCGATGAAGTCGAAGTTGTCGGAAAAGAAGAAGAATAAGTCTGGAACAATGTTTCCGACTTTGAAGCGGGGCTCGGGTGAGCCCCGTTTTTTTTGCGGGTCCAATAATCAGGCCTGACTGGATTTCCTGACGATTTCCGGGCATGAAATGGCTTTGGAGCTACAGAGGCAAAACGGAAACATGAAGCTGTTTGTTGGATTGGGAAACCCGGGCCAGAAATATGCCCGGAACCGGCACAATATCGGGTTCATGGCCCTGGACCGGATCGCAGAAAATCACGGGTTTGGTCCCTGGAAATCGAAGTTTCAGGCCGAGATTTCGGAAGGTCGGCTTGGCACCGAGAAAGTCCTGCTGTTGAAACCGCAAACCTACATGAACCGATCGGGTCAATCCGTGGGTGAGGCGATGCGGTTTTACAAGCTCGAATCCACCGACGTTGTTGTATTTCATGACGAATTGGACCTTGCCCCGGGCAAGTTGCGCGTCAAGGCAGGGGGCGGGCACGCCGGGCATAACGGTCTGCGCTCGATCCATGAGCATATCGGGGCGGCCTATGACCGTGTACGCCTTGGGATCGGACATCCGGGCCGCAAGGAAATGGTTTCGGGGTACGTGCTCAGTGATTTTGCGAAATCCGAAACCAGCTGGCTGGACGACGTTCTTCGGGGTGTTTCGGACGGGGCTGCTTATCTGGCTCAGGACGAGGGCGGCAAGTTCATGAATGCAGTTGCATTGCGCACTGCCCCGCCGCGATCATCAAAGACCGCCGCACCAAAAGCCGACGCAGCTTCAACAGCCGCACCCGACGCCGCGGGCGACGACCGGTCGGCGATGCAGAAGCTTTTGGACAAATTCAGGTAGCACCCCGGCCTCTTTCCGTTACGTAGAGGTTGCGGAATGTGATCTCCCGCGTTCCAATACCGCTCAACTAGGGAGGCAATGCGATGAAATCCATCTTGAAGTGGGTGCTGCGCATCGTACTGGCGCTGGTTCTGGCCGCCACTGCCGTCGGGCTGTGGAAGCGCGAAGAGTTGCAGCGCCTTTTGGCCGTGAACTCGTTATTTTCGGAAGAGAAGATCGTTCACAATTTCTCGCACATGGACGAGGCTTTTCTGACCGTGAACCTGCCGCGTGGCGACGCGCCAACCTGGGACTTGCCTTATGGCGAAGGGTTCGAGCTGCCGGAGGGAACCGACAGCTGGATCGATGAACGCGCGGTCACGTCGTTGCTGGTCATACAGAACGGCAAGATCAGATTCGAGGAATATTATCTTGGCACCGGGCCGGATGACCGGAGGATTTCCTGGTCGGTCGCCAAAAGCTATCTTTCGGCGCTTTTCGGTATCCTTTTGCAAGAGGGTGCAATCGGGTCGTTGGATGACCCGGTTGTCAAATATGCGCCAAAACTGAAAGACAGCGCGTATGAAACCGCGTCGATCCGCAACGTGCTGAACATGGCAAGCGGCGTGACGTTTGATGAAGATTACCTCGACCCAAATTCCGACATCAATCGGATGGGGCGTGTGGTTGCCCTGGGTGGTGAGCTGGACGATTTCGCAGCCTCACTGCAGGACAGCTTTGCGACGCCGGGTGAAACCTGGCAATACGTGTCGATCGACACCCATGTTCTGGGCATGGTTATACGCGGTGCGACCGGGCGGAACGTGGCAGACCTTCTGACGGAGAAGATCCTTCAACCGTTGGGGCTGGAGCGGGACGGATACTACATCACTGATGGTGCAGGGGTCGCTTTTGTTTTGGGGGGCCTCAACTTTACGACGCGTGATTTCGCCCGGTTCGGACAAATGATCCTGCAGGACGGCATCGCGAATGGAAAACAACTGGTTCCTGCCGAATGGATTTTCGAAGCCACCCAACCCAGCGCACCGACCGCACAAGGAGAGATCGGGTACGGGTATCAATGGTGGATTCCCCGCGGCGCGCATGAAGGAGAGTTTCTGGCCCGTGGCGTCTATGGGCAATACATCTATTTCAACCAGCCCAGGGGGGTTCTGATTGTGTCCACCGGTGCAGACAGGCTGTTCCGTGAACCCGGCGTAAATGACCTGAACATCGAAATGTTCCGCAAGATTGCGGAAAGTCTGTAAGATGCCATTATGCAGAAACAAGAAAGTATCAATGTACTGGGTGGCGTTCTGGCCCCTTGCTCTCGCGACCCTTTGACGGGGTTTTTCCGGGATGGCGCGTGCAATACCTGCCCCGAGGATCAGGGCAGTCACACAGTCTGCGCCGTGATGACGGCCGAGTTTCTGGCATTCTCAAAATATGTCGGCAATGACCTGAGCACGGCACGGCCCGAATTCGACTTTCCAGGCCTTCGCCCAGGCGACAGTTGGTGTTTATGCGCCAGCCGGTTTTTGCAAGCTCATGACGAAGGATGTGCGCCACAGGTTCATCTGGAGGCGACACATCAACGCGCGCTTGAGATCGTACCGCTCGACATTCTGCTTCAAAATAAGGCAAAGAACTGAAGGGCCACCAAAGGGGCGCACGGCTGATTCAGAATGCCATTTGCCAGATCAGGCTGACACTGTAGTTTTCAAAACCGCTTTCGCCGATACCGTCGTAGAACAGGTTTGCAGCCAGAAGGCTGTCGTTTTCCAGCCGATAGTCAAAACCCAGATCAGCGCGAGCGCGGGCGGTATCCCCTATCGGTGTCACGCCAGGAACAGTGCCTGTGCCAGATGTTGTGCTCCAGATACCAGACAAACCACCGGTCAACATCATCTGACCACGCGACACCTGGATTGGATGACTGAAATCCATACCCAACCGTGCAGTGGTCAGGCTGAAATCCTGCTGTGGGATCAGGTTGCCCAGACTATCGGTATAAGCCTCCTGATCGTCGCTGGCATAGCTAACATCCAGCAACGGCAAAAGTGTCAGGTTACCGCGCTTGAACTCTCCGGTTACGCGCGACTGGATCAGCCAGCGTTCACTATCGAAACTGTCGGTATAGGTGCCCAGTGGAGAAATGTCGTTATCAGCCTGACCGTACAGAACACGCCCTTCGAAAAACACTGGCTGGCTGGGCAGTTTTGCGACGACATAAGGTCCGACCAGCCACCCTGTGCCATCCACGCTGGCCGGGCCGTTTTCGGTTTCGGCATAGTCGATCTGCAACATGGCGCCGATCAGAAGGTTCGAGTTCACCCAGCCATGCGCCCCCACCACGGCCAAGGCATAAGAACTGTCGTAATCGTTTTGAGAGCTCCAGTTCCCGGACAGATTGAACCAAACCGGGTGGGTTGGGTCACTTGCAAATTTCAGATACCCCGATCCTTGCGTCACCGACGAGTCCAGCGCACCTGATCCCGATTTCTGAAGAAACTGCGTCAGCTCTGGCTGATTGGTCACAAGGCTGTTGGCCCGGGCGTTTTGAAAGGCCTGCACCAGTCGCTGTGTATCCGTTACCCCCTGTTGTGTGCTGACCCTGTTGGACGCAAGGTTCAGGTTCCCGGCGGCATCAGAAAAAACGCCTGCAGGAATAAACAGCTCAACTGTACCGTTACTTTGCGCAGTCAGCGTTGCGACATAATTGGTTCCGGACCCAGTCAGGCTGGCGGACGCATTGGTGACCGACAAGTCGCCCACCGTGAAATCTGTGCTGGGTTCACTAAGTGTGATCACCGCTTGGAACGTTCCGTTGCCGATTGTTGTCAGTGCACCGATTGAGGCCGTCGGCTGCGTCGTGTCGGCCAGCGTCCGCGTGTTGATAATCTGGGTATTCGTGACACCCGACAGCGCGATCTCATAAAGGTAAAGCGGCCCTCCCACGGTTTCGCGCGCGGTGAACATGACCCCAAGATAGCCATCAGCGGCGTAAGTTGAGTCCGCTCCGTTCTGGCTGAGTATCGTCGCGCCAATATATCCAAGATTGGCCAATCCTGCTGGCGTAATAGCAGGTTGAGTCAAAACACCATTGTTGAAATAGAACGATCCTCCCGGGCCTTCTCCCGAGCCGCCCAACGACATGAACGCTGTCGCAGTGCCTTGTAGATTGGAAAAGAAAATCTGCCCGCCGTTGGGTGTTGCGACTATCTGGGACGGAAACGAAGGGTTGCCAAACGCCAGACCCTCTTTGACGCTTCCCATCAAAAGCGCGGAAACCAGAAGACCCAGGCACGACAGCCTCGTAATTGCGAACCAAACCATATTACCTCCTACAGCACCGCGTGGGTGCCAAACACCAGAGTGCCCGGGGTTAAAATCGCATCCCAAGCAGCGTCATCCTTGCCCCATCTTCGCAGAGACATCCCCAGAACCGACCGCAAATCGCCGGTTAATGAGAAATTAATTCAATTGGAAGACGCTGTATAGAACGCGGCAGGAATCAACTGGGGCGTGCGGAACACGTCGTGTTGTTGGAACAAGCGGGTTTTGACCTGGACCAACTCTCAAACGGCTTGAAACACCCAATATTTACAGTGTCGTCGCGCGGAGAAGGAAACCTGAGGCAGGCTGCGCTGGAAAATCACCTGCAAAGACAGAAAGGACATAGTCACTGACAGTTCAGCAATTTTGCAACAGTACGGCACCGCTTGCTACACTGATCTCCAATTGGAAACCTTCGGGCGCAGGTTGAACGGGGTAATATCGCTTGTGGACGATTCTTTAACCGGGCTCCGTCGGGTCCAAAAAGATCGCCTGCGAGGGCCAACATACGGTGACCAAACCGGATGCCACACCAGGGCAGGAACAACAATCCGTCTGCGCCCGTAAAAACACCAATTAGATCCGAAGGCCATTTCGGAGCAGCATTACAATCACGGGTGGACCGAAGGGTGTTCCGGCAGCTTGATTGGTCGAGATTGTAAACCGGGGCATGTGGCCCCGGTTCGAAATCAACCGGCCGTGCGGCCCTCGGTGTCAGACATGTCAAAGTTCAGGTATTTTGCGACGGTCTGAACATCCTTGTCACCGCGTCCACACATGTTCATGCAGATCAGGTGGTCCTTGGGCAACTCGGGCGCGATCTTCATGACATGCGCCAGAGCGTGGCTGGGTTCCAGCGCCGGAATGATACCCTCAGTGGCACAGCACAGCTGGAATGCCTCAAGTGCTTCCTTGTCGGTAATCGAGACGTAAGTCGCGCGACCAACCTCATGCAACCAGGAATGTTCGGGCCCGATACCCGGATAGTCCAGACCGGCCGAGATCGAATAGCCTTCCAGAATCTGCCCGTCATCATCCTGCAGCAGATAGGTGCGGTTGCCATGCAGAACGCCCGGACGACCGCCTGTCAGCGAGGCGCAATGCTCCATCTTTTCGTTTACACCTTTACCGCCGGCTTCAACGCCGATGATATTGACGTCCTTGTCATCAAGGAATGGGTAGAACAAGCCCATCGCATTCGAGCCGCCGCCGATTGCCGCAATGATCGTGTCGGGCAGACGGCCTTCGGCCTTCATCATCTGCTCTTTCGCTTCCTTGCCTATGATCGACTGGAAATCACGCACCATCGCCGGGTATGGGTGCGGACCGGCCACTGTGCCGATGCAGTAGAACGTATCGCGCACATTGGTCACCCAGTCACGCAGCGCGTCATTCATCGCGTCCTTCAGCGTACCGCGACCCGAGGTCACAGGGATCACCTCGGCCCCCAGCAGGCGCATACGAAACACGTTCGGGGCCTGACGTTGCACGTCATGGGCACCCATATAGACGATGCATTTCAAACCAAATTTCGCGCAGACCGTGGCTGTGGCCACACCGTGCTGCCCTGCCCCGGTCTCGGCAATGATCCGGGTCTTGCCCATGCGTCGCGCCAGAATGATCTGGCCCAGCACGTTGTTGATCTTGTGTGCGCCGGTGTGGTTCAGCTCATCACGTTTCAGATAGATCTTCGCCCCGCCCAGATGCTCGGTCAGGCGTTCCGCGAAATACAGAGGTGATGGGCGGCCCACATAGTTGGCCCACAGATCATCCATCTCGGCCCAGAAGGTCGGATCATCCTTGGCTTTGTTGTATTCCTCTTCCAGTGACAGGATCAGCGGCATCAGCGTTTCGCTGACAAAACGCCCGCCGAATATGCCAAAGCGCCCTTGCTCGTCAGGGCCGGACATGAAGGAATTGAAAAGATCGTTGGCCATGGGTGTCTCCCTCGTCGTACCTGACTTTCATAGGTGGTCGTCGCGGGATTTGCCATGGCAAAACGCACCATGTCGCCCCCTGGCAGCGGCAAACAAAATCAGCGTGTCGCGTCGATAAATGCCTGTATCAGTCCAGCGTCCTTTACGCCCGGCGCGCTTTCAACACCCGACGCCACATCGACTTGCCGCGCACCCGTCATGCGGATCGCCTCAGCGACATTGTCTGGGTTCAGACCACCGGACAACATCCACGGCCTGCGCCAATATTTTCGACCTGCCAGCAGCCGCCAGTCAAAAGGAAGACCGTTGCCGCCGGGAAGTTCCGAATTCTTCGGCGGCTTTGCATCGATCAGAAGCTGGTCTGCAACTTCGGAATACAGATCAATCGCAGCCAGGTCCTCGGCCTCGGCAACACCGATCGCCTTGATGACGGGCAGGCCATAGCGCTGCTTGATCTCTGCCACACGCTCGGGGCTCTCTCCGCCGTGAAGCTGCAACATATCCAACGGAACACCCGCGACAATCTCATCAAGCTGCGCGTCCGAGAAATTCACGGCCAGAGCGACCTTGGCGACGCCGACTGGTACTTCGGCGGCCAACGCAGCGGCTTGCGGTATCGGTGCGTAACGGGGCGATTTGGGAAAAAAGTTGAACCCGACATAGCGCGCACCGGCTGCAACGGCTGCGCGCACATGTTCTGAGGCGGTCAAACCGCAGATTTTAACGGACACATCGGTAGACATAAGCCTCAGCTGGCCTCGTCAAGCAGGGCCAGAACATCATCCTTACCCTCGTTCTGCTTTTTCTTGAGCTTCTTGACCTCGCGTTCAAGCTTGCGGACCTCGCCCTTTTTCACGGTCGCATCGCGGCGGTGTTTGTGTTCCCGCAGCCATTCCCACATGAAACCGATGATCAAACCGGCGACAACACCGCCCAGAACGACCAGAAAAAGCGGTAAAGAGGTACTGACGTTAAAGCCCAAAAGCTCGGCCAGAGCATCGGGCATCAGTTTCAGTTCAACAGACTGAACATTCGCCAGGGAAACGGAAATCAGAACGATCCCGAGAGTCCCAAGAAAAGCATATCGAAGGTAACGCATCATGAGGTCAGGCTTTACCGTTCAAACGATCCCTGAGCAACTTACCAGTTTTGAAAAATGGCACACATTTTTCCTCGACCTGAACTGTTTCACCGGTACGGGGGTTGCGCCCAACGCGGGCATCCCGCTTTTTCACCGAAAACGCGCCAAAGCCACGCAGTTCGACCCGGTCGCCGCGCGCCATGGCATCGGTGACTTCTTCGAACACGGTGTTCACAATCCGCTCGACATCACGCTGATAGAGATGCGGGTTTTCGTCAGCGATTTTCTGAATCAGTTCTGAACGGATCATTCGTGATACCCTCCCAGGCAGCCGGTGTGACAGGTCTACTGTTTTGACAGTATAGGAAAAAACCCAGAACGGGGGAACGGATACTCTGCGTGTTGAGGCTTTATTTTGCCATATTCTCACGCGAAATTTTGCCCGACAGGGCGATTTACACACTTCAAGCGCGAACATTATCGAGTTTAAACAGCGTGTTTGGAACATGTTGATTCGCAACAAAAACGGCCCCGCACTTCCATGCGAGGCCGTAAATCATGCTCGGGATGCGCCCCGGGCTTAGTCGCCAGACTTCAGCGCTGCACCCAGAATGTCGCCCAGCGACGCGCCCGAGTCGGAAGAACCGTACTGTTCCACGGCTTCTTTCTCTTCTGCGATCTCGCGTGCCTTGATCGACAGACCCAGACGACGGGTCTTGCTGTCGACGTTGGTTACGCGGACATCAACCTTGTCACCGACCGAGAAACGCTCGGGGCGCTGTTCGGAACGGTCACGCGACAGGTCGGAACGACGGATGAACGACTTCATGCCTTCGTACTCGACCTCGATGCCGCCATCTTCGATTGCAGTCACTTCGACAGTGATGACCGAGCCACGCTTCACGCCGCCAACGGCTTCTGCGAACTTGTCACCGCCCAGAGCTTTGATCGACAGCGAGATACGCTCTTTCTCGACATCCACTTCCGAGACAACGGCCGAAACCATGTCGCCCTTGCGGTAGTTCTGGATCGCATCCTCGCCACGCTCGTCCCAGGACAGGTCCGACAGGTGAACCATGCCGTCGATGTCGCCTTCGAGGCCGATGAACAGACCGAATTCGGTGATGTTCTTGACTTCGCCTTCGACTTCGGTGCCCTCGGGGTGGGTTTCTGCAAACACTTCCCATGGGTTGCGCTGAGTCTGCTTCAGGCCCAGAGACACGCGGCGCTTGGCACCGTCGATTTCCAGAACCATGACGTCGACTTCCTGGCTGGTCGAGACGATCTTGCCGGGGTGGACGTTTTTCTTGGTCCAGGACATCTCGGACACGTGCACCAGACCTTCGACACCGGCTTCCAGTTCGACGAATGCGCCGTAGTCGGTGATATTGGTGACGCGACCCTGATGGACCGAGCCCAGAGGGTACTTGGCAGCAACCAGATCCCACGGATCTTCCTGAAGCTGCTTCATGCCCAGGCTGATGCGGTGGGTGTCTTTGTTGATCTTGATGACCTGAACCTTGATGGTTTCACCGATCGTCAGGATCTCGGACGGGTGGTTCACACGACGCCATGCCATGTCAGTGACGTGCAGCAGACCATCAACGCCGCCCAGGTCAACGAATGCACCGTATTCGGTGATGTTCTTGACCACGCCCTCGACGTTCTGACCTTCGGTCAGGTTGCCGATGACTTCGGCGCGCTGTTCGGCACGCGATTCTTCCAGGATTGCGCGGCGCGACACAACGATGTTGCCACGGCGGCGGTCCATTTTCAGGATCTGGAACGGCTGCTTCAGACCCATCAGCGGGCCTGCGTCGCGTACGGGGCGTACGTCAACCTGCGAACCGGGCAGGAACGCAACCGCGCCACCCAGATCGACGGTGAAGCCACCTTTGACGCGGCCAAAGATCGCACCATCGACACGCTGGTCGTCGGCATATGCTTTTTCCAGGCGGTCCCATGCCTCTTCGCGGCGGGCCATCTCGCGCGAGATGACGGCTTCGCCACGGGCGTTTTCTGCGGCGCGCAGGTAAACTTCGACCTCGTCGCCGACAGCGATTTCAGGGGCTTCGCCGGGATTTGCGAATTCTTTCAGATCAACGCGGCCTTCCATTTTGTAGCCTACGTCGATGATGGCTTGGCCGGCTTCGATCGCCAGAACCTTGCCTTTGACAACAGAACCCTCTTCGGGTGTGTCCATTTCGAAGCTTTCATTCAGGAGGGCTTCGAATTCCTCCATGGATGCGTTAGCCATGTGGCGTTCATTTCCTTTACAGTACGTATTTGCTGGCCGAGCGGTTGTCTCCGCCGGTCTTGTTTCATGATGCCGTCTGGCGTGACCCGGTGCGCCGCTGAGCAAACAAACACAAAGGGCCGAGGTAACCCGGCCCTGCTCAGAAACGTCATCCGGACGTTGACCGCCCTTGTATCGACAGCGCGCGTATAGGCTGAATCTTGAACCGGTGCAAGTGCAAAGCCTATGGTGCGCGGCAGCGCGCGCAGGAACTCTTGCCTAACGCTGATCCCCCGAGCGTCATAGCAACCTGAACAATAGCGGGTTCTGACTGAAATGGCTTGCACGGTTCGCGTCAGGTCTTCTTTAGGCGGTTTCTCGGTATTGGGACGCGGGACCGCATGGTTGTGTCTTCGAGTGCAGCGCAAGGGTGAAGTGTCTTGAAACACCGCGCGGGACCCGGCACTCAGCTGCCTGCGTCACGAGATGTATCGTAGAGAATTGGAGTGAGAACAGCAATCCATTCGACCGTTTGTACGATCTGCAACATTTGGCGATGTATCTGAGATTAAACGTTCGGCATTCTTTCCCTAATTTTGCCTTGTCGGTCGACAAAGCGGTCGACCCGAAACCAGAACCAAAGGGAAAATATCATGAAATCTCTCATCTTTACCGCCATGGCAACTGCAATTGCCCTGTCCACCCCAGCCTTTGCTGCTGACGAAATCAACGTGTCCAACGGCATCTCAGCCGCCGGTGCACCGTTGGCCGCCCATGGGGTTGATCTGGTTGCACTGGTCAATGATGGTAACCCGGTCGAAGGCTTCGCCACTCACTCGTCAACTTATGACGGAGCCTCCTACTATTTCACGTCCGCCGCGAACCGAGAAGCGTTCGAAGCAAACCCTGCTGCATACCTGCCGCAGCACGGTGGCTTCTGTTCGTTCGGCGTATCGGTCGGCAAGAAGTTTGACGGTGACCCGGATCAATACCTTGTCGCAGACGGAAAACTGTTTCTGTTCCTGAATGCAGAAACCCGGGCAGCCTTCTTGAAGGATGTTGGTGCCACCGCAAAAACCGCGGATGACCAATGGGCGAATATCAAAAGCGTCGCCGTCGGCGAGTTGTAAGACCTGACCCGTTTGCCCGCGGCGTTAACGCGTCGCGGGCAGTTTCGCGTTGATCACCTCAAGGGCTTTGGCCAACGCCGCCTCGATACTCAGATCGGTGGTGTCCAACTGCACGGCATCTTCAGCGGGTTTCATCGGAGCTGTGCTACGCTCAGCATCCCGCGCGTCGCGTTCTCTGACATCAGCCAGAACCTGTTCACGGGTTACGTCAGCGCCTTTTGCGCTAAGCTCCAGAAAACGACGCTCGGCGCGCACTTCTGCACTGGCTGTAACAAACAGCTTCACTTCGGCATCCGGACAAATCACCGTGCCAATATCACGACCGTCCAGAACGGCCCCACCTGCCCTGCGGGAAAACGCGCGCTGAAAATCGACCAAGGCTGCGCGAACCTCTGGAAGAACCGCCACTTTGGAAGCTGCCTGTGCAATCTCGGTGGTGCGCAGATCCCCTTGTTCAAGTTCTTCCACTGTCAGGGCCTGCGCGGCTTCTAGTGCGTCAACCCCTTCCAGGGTTCGCCTTCCGACAGCGCGATACAGCAAACCCGTGTCCAGATGGGCAAAGCCGAAATGCGTCGCCACAGCCTTGGATATTGTGCCCTTGCCCGCAGCCGCTGGTCCGTCAATGGCAACCGTGAAACTCACGTGCGCTCTACCTTTGTACCCAGTGACGCCATCAAAGGTTCAAAGATCGGGAACGACGTCGCGATCGGGCCGCCATCATCCACACTCACGGGGCTCTGTGCCCCCATACCCATCACCATGAACGACATGGCAATGCGGTGATCCAGAAAGCTTTCGCAGGTGCCTCCACCCGGAACGTTGCCGATGCCCAGCCCTTCAACCGACCACCAGTCGTCGCCTTCAGCGACAGTCACCCCGTTGGCGCGCAGGCCACGGGCCATGGCGTCAATCCGGTCGCTTTCCTTCACCCGGAGTTCCTTTACTCCGCCCATCATCGTGGTGCCCGTGGCGTTTGCAGCAACCACGGACAAAACGGGATATTCGTCGATCATCGAGGCCGCGCGTTCTGGCGGCACGTCAATGCCCTTCATGTTTGGCGAGTATTTCGCGCGCAGATCGGCAACCGGCTCGCCGCCCTCTTCGCGCTCGTTTTCATAGGTCAGATCAGCGCCCATCTCACGCAGGGTCGTAAAGAGGCCCGCGCGTGTGGGGTTCAAACCGATCCCCGGCACCAAAACATCGGATCCAGGTGTGATCAGTGCCGCGCAAACCGGAAAAGCCGCGCTGGACGGATCGCGCGGTACAGCGATGACCTGCGGCTTCAGCTCCGGACGACCGGTCAGAGTGATAACACGGCCTTCGTCGGTATCCTCGACGGTGATCTCGGCGCCAAATCCAGCTAGCATCCGTTCGGAATGGTCGCGCGTGGCCTCTTTCTCGATCACAACGGTCTTTCCGGGGGCATTCAGACCCGCCAGCAGAACGGCGGATTTCACCTGCGCCGACGGCACCGGAACTTCGTATCGCACAGGGGTAGGGTCCGCCGCGCCAACGATGGTCATCGGCAAGCGCCCGCCGGACCGTCCAACCGATTCTGCCCCAAACAGGGCCAGAGGATCAGTCACCCGGGCCATGGGGCGTTTGTTCAGACTGGCATCACCAGTAAATGTCGCAGTGATCGGAGAGGTCGCCATCGCCCCCATGATCAAGCGCACACCGGTTCCCGAGTTGCCACAGTCGATCACTTGGCCCGGTTCGGCGAAGCCACCGACACCCACGCCGTGCACTGTCCATTCCCCGTTTCCGTGATCTGTGACCTCGGCGCCGAAGGCACGCATCGCCTTGGCGGTATCCAGAACGTCTTCGCCCTCGAGCAAACCCGAAATCCGGGTTTCACCCACGGCCATCGCGCCAAGGATCAGCGACCGGTGCGAAATCGACTTGTCGCCGGGCACCTCTGCCGTGCCGGTCAGCGGGCCGCAGGGATGCGAGGTCATCGGGATGGGCGTGCCGTGTCCGGACATGAGGGCTCCTTTTGCGCTATCAGTGCTCAAGCCGATTAGCGAATTGACGCCCGTTGGTCCAGCGGCAATCAGCCTTTGCGTCGGAAGGTCAGGTAATGAGGTGTCCGACCCTCGCGCAGCGCCTTCTGTTCGTATCGCGTCGAGATCCAGTCGTCCCACGGTTCACGCCAGTCAGAAGGACGTTCCGCCAGCCATTCAAACCCGGTGCGCGGAACCTCTTCCAATGTCTGACGCACGTAATCGGGAATGTCAGTTGCAACCCGGAAGATCGCCCCGGGTTTCAGCACCTTTGCCAGTGGCTCAAGATGTTCCGGCGTCACAAAACGGCGGCGATGATGCCGCGTTTTAGGCCAGGGATCGGGGTATAGCAGGAACGCGCGCGAAATGCAGGCCTCTGGCAGCACGTCGAACAGGTCGCGCGCATCTCCGGGGTGCACGGCAAGGTTGTCTACACCTGCCTGACGGATTTTGCCCAGCAGCATGGCAACACCGTTGATGTAAGGCTCGGCCCCGATGATGCCAATGTCAGGATTGTTTTGCGCCTGGTGCACCAGATGCTCACCACCGCCAAAGCCGACTTCCAACCAGACCGGTTTACCGCCGTACAGGCCATCCAGGTCCAGCGGCTTGCGTTCAGGGTTGGTGTCCCAGTCCACAGCGCCGGGTGACAAGGCGGCCAGATCTTCGTTCAGATAGGTCTTTTGACTGGGCTTCAGGGTCTTGCCCTTGAAGCGGCCATAAAAGTTTCTGCGCGGGCGTTGTGGGGTCTCGGTGCTCATGGCGGTGGCCATACTGCGCAGCGGAGCACGTTGCAAGAGCGTGCACCGCCCCAAAGAAAAAGCGCGCCCCTGAAGGCGCGCTTTGGATTTTTCAGATCAAACTGCTGATTTCAGCGCGTCGACCAGATCAGTGCGTTCCCAGCTAAAACCGCCATCCGCATCCGGTTCGCGACCAAAGTGCCCGTAAGCCGCTGTACGCTGGTAGATCGGCTTGTTCAGCTGAAGGTGCTGACGAATGCCGCGTGGCGTCAGATCCATGATCTGACCAACTGCTTTTTCGATCGCCGCATCTGCAACCTGACCCGTGCCATGCGTGTCTGCGTAAATCGAAAGCGGCTTCGATACGCCAATGGCATAGCTCAACTGAATGGTGCAGCGCTCGGCCATACCGGCGGCTACGACGTTTTTCGCCAGGTAGCGCGCGGCATAGGCCGCCGAACGGTCAACCTTGGTCGGGTCTTTGCCCGAGAAAGCACCGCCACCATGCGGGGCTGCGCCACCATAGGTATCCACGATGATCTTACGACCGGTCAATCCCGCGTCGCCATCCGGCCCGCCAATAACGAATTTGCCGGTCGGGTTGACGTGCCATTCGGTATCAGCCGACAGCCAGCCTTCGGGCAGAGTTTCACGGATATAGGGTTCAACGATGGCGCGGATGTCATCCGACGTCAGCGCCTCATCCAGATGCTGCGTCGACAGAACGATCGAGCTGACGCCGACCGGTTTGCCGTTTTGATAAACGACAGACAACTGAGATTTCGCATCCGGCCCCAGTGCAGGTTCGGTGCCGTTCTTGCGCACTTCGGCCAGACGCCGCAGGATTGCGTGCGAATACTGGATCGGCGCAGGCATAAGCGCAGGCGTCTCGGTTGTGGCAAAGCCAAACATGATGCCCTGGTCGCCAGCGCCTTCGTCCTTGTTGTCCGCAGCATCCACGCCCTGCGCGATATGGGCGGATTGTTCGTGCAGAAGGTTCGTCACCTCGACTGTTTCGTGGTGGAACTTGTCCTGCTCGTATCCGATGTCTTTCACGCACTCGCGCGCGATTTCGTCGATGCGGCTCATGTAGTCATGCAGTTTGTCCTTGTCCGACAGACCAACTTCGCCACCGATAACGATGCGGTTGGTCGTGGCAAAGGTTTCGCAGGCCACGCGCGCCTCAGGCTCTTCGTTCAGAAATGCATCAAGGACAGCATCCGAGATACGGTCACAGACCTTATCCGGGTGCCCTTCAGAAACGGATTCCGAAGTAAAAGTATAGTTCTGTCGGGACATAAATGTGCTCCATTAAGGTTTCTCCGCCACGCCAGGAAGCCGTTGTGGCAGACCACAGACGCATACGCTTGCCCAAAGTTGGGGTCAATCTCTAATTGCCCGGTTGCCGCGGGTACCAAACAGCGCCATCGCCAGAATAAACAGTAAGACAACAACGATCGGACTGTCCCCGATACGTGCATAAGTCGTGCGACGGTGTGGTTGCGGCAGCACGGCGTCCACATATCCTGCCTCACCCAGAGCCAACGACGCAGTCACCCGACCCAATGGGTCAATCATGGCCGATACACCGGTATTGGCCGAACGGATCATCGGCAAGCCCTGCTCAATTGCCCTCATCCGGGCTTGCACCAGGTGTTGAAACGGTCCCGACCGCGTACCAAACCACGCGTCATTTGTGATCTGCAATAAGAAGTCAGCCCGACCCGGCGCACCATTCACATCTTGCGGGAATATGGCTTCGTAGCAAATCAGGGGCAATGCGCTTCCAAGCTTGCCGAGGTCCAGCAGGGCGGGGCCCGGCCCCGCGCTGAACCCGTGCCCGGTTGTGGCTGCCAAGCCACTGACCCCGAAACGCCCCATCAGGTCACCCAAGGGGACGTATTCACCGAAAGGCGCCAAGTGGTGTTTGTCATATAACCCTGCCTGACGCCCGGTTTCATCCAGATAGACCAGCGAGTTGAAGATTCTCGAGCCTTCTGCGCGCTGAATCCCTAATATTACCGGCACACCCTGCGCGGCATCCGCAACAGTTGACAGAAACGGTTGCGCGCTACCTAACCAAGCTGGAACTGCGGTCTCGGGCCAGACAATCAGGTCGGGTCTGGGAAAGGCTGCGGTATATTCAACCTGACGCGCAAAAAACAAAGGCGCATATGCCGGATCCCATTTTTGGTGCTGGGGGGCATTCGGCTGAACCACGCGAACCAGATGCGAACCGTCCTGAACGACGGGTCGCGTCGACCCATAAGTAATCGCCAGCGCGGCCATCGCGACTGTAAAACCCAGGGTCCGCGCCAAACCGTTCAAGGGTTTTTCCTGCACCATTGCCGCGCCAATTGGGAATGTTGCTGCAAAGGTCAGCGCGTTCAACCCATATGGCCCAACCAGAGACAGCACCTGAGCCACCGGTGTATCCACCCAGATCTGCGCGACGCCAGCCCATGGAAAGCCGGTCAGCACATATCCACGCGCCACCTCGGCCAGGGACAGGACTGCAACCAGTAATATGCCCTGACGAATGGGCGTGGCACCAATATTGCGCGACAGGCCAAAGGCGGCAGCCCAGAACAAGGCCAGTCCGCCCGCCAAGAACACCAACGCAAACGGGGCCATCCAGGCATGGCGTTCAGCATCTACCTGAAAAGGCTCAATGATCCAGCCAAGGGCATGGGCAAAATAGCCGGTCGCGAAAGCCCAGCCGACCCATGCCGCCCGGCCTCGGGTTTCGCTGGCAAGGAAAATCGGCACAATCAGGACCAGAGCCAAAACGGTTGCGCCCCAATACAGATGAGGCGCCTGACCAAACGCGCCCGCCCCGCCAAGGGCGGCAGCGACCAACAATCTCAACGATAATGGCCAGCCCCGTACTGGGGTCATGCAGCAATGTCCGGCAGCATGACGCGCAGCCGTTTGATACGGCGTGGATCGGCTTCGATCACTTCGAATTCCGGGCCCTCTGGGTGAATGACAACCTCACCCCGCGCCGGAACGCGGCCAGAGAGCATAAAGACAAGCCCGCCCAGAGTATCGATTTCCTCTTCGTCGACGTCTTCATGACTGGTCAGAGACCGGCCAATCTCGGCCTCGAAATCTTCGAGCGGCACACGCGCCTGGACCACATAGCATCCGGGCTTCTCCTGCACCCAAAGCTGGTCTTCATCCGCATCGTGCTCGTCAGCGATTTCACCCACGACCTGTTCGATCAGGTCTTCGATCGTCAGCAGACCATCAACGCCGCCATATTCATCAATCACCAATGCCATGTGACGCCGCTCGGTTTGCATCTTGGTCAACAAGACGCCGATTGGCATGGATGGTGGCACGAACAATAGCGTCCGCAGCATAGAGGTCAGATCAAACTTTTTACCCCCACCGTTGAAACCGTGGGTCAGAGCAAAATCCTTGAGGTGAACAAAACCAAGCGGTGTATCCAAGGTTCCCTCATAGACCGGAATCCTCGACATACCACTGCTCCGGAAAACATCCGCCAGTTCATCTTTTGTGATCGTTGAAGGAACCGAGACGATTTCAGCGGTAGGGATGGCAACGTCCTCAACGCGCATCCGACGCAGGTTAATCATCCCGCGAGGCTGCGCCACAGCCGCGTTTTGTCCGTTCACCGACTGGTCCGGTTGAGTATCTTCGCTCGAAAACACATCAAGGATTCGAGAAAACAGACCGGTTTTCTCTTCCGTTTCAGTACTGCTGTCCTGAGGTTGCGCGCTTTGCGCCGCCCTAGAACTGCCTTCTATATCGCCCATTACCTTGTTCCAACTGATCGGGTCTTGAACCCACATTACACCTTATATGGGTCATCAATACCCAATTTGCCAAGTATCTTGACCTCAATCCCTTCCATCAAGGTGGCATCGGGGTCACGAATGTGATCATAACCCAGCAAATGCAACGTTCCGTGAACCAGCAAATGGGTCACGTGATCATTCATTGCTTTGTTGGCTTCGGCCGCCTCGCGGACGCAAGTGTCATAGGAAATCGCAATATCACCCAGAACAATCTCACCGGTAAAATCAGGCTCTGGCAGGCGTGGTGTTTGCCCTGGCTCGTCCGGAGCCAGGTCTTCCGCAGGCCAGCTCAACACATTGGTGGGCGTCGGTTTGCCGCGAAATTCTGCGTTCAGTTCTGAAATCCGCGCGTCGTTGCACGCCAATATACTGACTTCGCACTGTTCCGGCACCAGTCCGCAATGGGCCAGAACGGCGTCAATCGACTTTTGTGACAAGACCTCCAGGTCTTGCCACCTTTCGTCTTCGAAAATGAGATCCAGGGTCATCTTCCCGCGCAACAGCCTCGTTAACGGGCTATGTGCTCACGTGGTTTCACGGCCCGCATCGGCCTCATACGCCTCGATGATCGCGGCGACAAGCGGGTGACGCACCACGTCTTTTGAGGTGAAGTAGTTGAAACTGATATTCGGGATCGTTTTCAACAACCTCTCAGCATCCGCCAGGCCCGATTGAACGCCACGCGGCAAATCTACCTGTGACCGGTCGCCGGTGATGACCATGCGGCTTCCTTCACCCAGACGGGTCAGAAACATCTTCATCTGCATCGTGGTGGCGTTTTGAGCTTCATCCAGAACAACAAATGCGTTGGCCAGCGTACGACCACGCATAAAGGCCAGCGGAGCGATTTCGATTCGTTTCTCTTCGATCAGTTTGGCCAACTGTTTTCCGGGCAGAAAATCGTTCAACGCGTCATAAAGCGGTTGCATGTAAGGGTCGACCTTGTCCTTCATGTCACCCGGCAAATAACCCAGTTTTTCGCCCGCCTCGACCGCCGGACGGCTCAGGATGATTCGATCCACATGTCCGCCGATGAACATCGAAACCCCGACCGCCACTGCCAGATAGGTCTTACCCGTCCCCGCGGGACCAATTCCAAAGGCCAGCTCATTGTTGAACAGTGACTGGACATAGGCTTTCTGGGCGTCGGTGCGCGGTTCAACCAGCTTCTTGCGGGTCTTGATCTCGACCGAACCGCCCTTGAACATTTCAAGCTGGTCGCCATCCCGGCTTCCGGTTCCCTGTTCTGAAACACCCATCCTCAACTCGCGATCGACGTCTGCGGCCTCAACCTCGCGCCCACCTTCAAGCCTTGTATACAGCGATTGAAGTACCTCAACCGCCTGTTTCTGAGCATCTTCATCGCCCATCACAACAAGCTGATTGCCGCGGCGCACAATCTGGACCGAAAGCTTTGTTTCGATCTCGGCCAGATTGCGGTCATATTCACCGCACAGGTCAATCAGCAATCGGTTGTCGGGAAATTCTACGAACGCCTCGTGTTGGGGCATTTCATCTTGCGGTGGGGTCAGGGCACCGATGGCCAATCCGCTCTCCTGTCTTGGCTGTTCACCCCGAGCGTAGACAACAAATCTTGGTAGGCGCAAGCCACAGTTTCAAAAATAAATGCTGAGATGTCATAACAGCCGATTTAATGGTGATCGGTTGCCGATTGGATGTACATCAGAAGGTGTAATTCAGCCCGATTCTCAAGCCGCTGTATTTTGGTGTGGACTTAGTGGAGAAGCCAGAACTGAACTGGACGTCCTTTGATTGGAACTGGACATATTCATATTCGCCCGTAATCGACCAATTGCCCGACAACTTATGCTCGGCCCCTATGCTTGCCGAATAGCCGTTCCGCCGATCTGACACCGAGAAATTCTGAACCGAAGTGCCCGATGCAATACTGTTGGTTGTTTCCACATCGCCCCACAGATATCCGACACTGAAGAAATACAGAATTCGTCCGCTGCGGTTTGTCAGACCATTGCGAAATCGGACTGCCAGAACATCCGATATCTCTGTTCCGCCTTGCACATTGACGCCGCCGATCCGCCTGCTGACAGTGTCGTCTAGGGATGCGAATTCATACCCGACTTCAAAGCCATAGACGTAGTCGCGCCCACCTGCAGCTGGTAAGACACCACGCCAGCCGCCCCGGAGGCCCCCGTATGTTCCGGATAAATCCTGATCACCGATATCAAACTGTCCGCCGGGCGTTGTCAGGCCAAACCGATCGTCCCCGCCAGAGCCATAACCGCCGGTAAGTCCCAGGTAAAAAGCGCGGACATCGCTGCTGAATCTTTTCGGGCTGACCACTTCCGGATCGCTTATGTCACCTTTCAAATCACCGGCCATGGATACGCCGGCAATCAGTGTAACAGCGGCAGTTAGCGTCAGTGTTTTCAACCTGCTCAGGCTCCCAAAGCTCTTGATAGTCGACACTCGTACCTCCCTCATCCCGTTTTCCGGGACCGGCATATCGCCGATTTGCAGACGCAGATCCTTGCGCCCAAAAAACCATGGCTCCTCTCGGAGCATAGTTCCAAGCAATAAATCAAGGGTAAATTTTGGAAACAAACACCAACTATGGTGTCCAGGAGGTGTTTGCACCGATCTACAGCAATTCGCCCGCCAGAGAATTCGCCCCCGAGGCAGTGATCCGGACCTCTCTCAAGTCACCCGTGGTGATCTCTGGTCCTTTTACGTGTACCGAATGCAGATATTCAGACTTTCCAACCATCTGCCCGGACAAGCGACCCGGTTTTTCAAAAAGAACGCGGACAGTGCGTCCGACCATACCGTCCTGAATCTCCCGCTGATGGCGCGTGATCAAGGCCTGAAGCCGCTGCAACCGTTCATCTGCCGCTGCCGGATCGACCTGAGCCCGTTCAGCCGCCGGGGTTCCCGGACGTGTGGAGTATTTGAAGGAATAGGCGTAGCCGTATTTGACCTCTTCGACCAAATCCATCGTGGCCTGAAAATCATCTTCGGTTTCTTCGGGGAAACCAACGATGAAGTCCCCCGACATCACGATATCAGGCCGCGCCGCACGAATGCGTTCGACCAGCCGTAGGTAGCTTTCTGCCGTGTGGCTGCGGTTCATCCGCTTGAGGATACGGTCCGAACCCGACTGAACCGGCAGGTGCAGATAGGGCATCAGCTTGTCACAGGTGCCATGTGCCTCGATCAGATCGTCGGCCATGTCGTTCGGGTGCGAGGTGGTAAAGCGGATACGTTCCAGCCCGTCGACCTTGTTCAGTTCCCAGATCAAACCAGCAAGCGTCATGTCACCATTCGCCCCGGCACCGTGATAGGCGTTGACATTTTGACCCAGCAACGTGATCTCCCGCACCCCGCGCTCGACCAGATCATGGGCTTCGCGAATGATGCGATCCGCTGGGCGGCTGACTTCAGCACCGCGTGTATAAGGAACCACGCAGAAGGCGCAGAATTTATCGCAGCCCTCCTGAACAGTCAGAAACGCCGTCGGGCCACGCTTGGCCTTGGGGCGGTTTTTCAGTTTTTCGAACTTATCCTCTTCGGGGAAATCCGTGTCCAGCGCCTTTTCGCCCGCTCGGGTCTTTGCCTCCATCTCGGGCAGGCGGTGATAGCTTTGCGGACCTACCACCAGATCAACCAAAGGCTGGCGGCGCATGATCTCTTCGCCTTCCGCCTGAGCAACACAGCCCGCCACGCCGATTTTCAGATCAGGCTTCTCGGCCTTCAGACCCTTGAAGCGCCCCAGTTCGGAATACACTTTTTCTGCCGCTTTCTCGCGGATGTGGCACGTGTTCAGCAGGATCATATCCGCATCTTCGGGGGTCTGGGTTTCAACGTAGCCCTGCCCGCCCAGCGCCTCGGACATGCGTTCACTGTCATAGACATTCATCTGACAGCCATAGGTCTTGATAAACAGCTTCTTCGGTTCGGACATGAGACGGGCCTTTGCATTCGCTGGACCGGCGTCGTCTATATGCTTCGAACGCCGCTTGCAATGCGGGCGCAATTACCCGAATTTGGCGGAACTTTCCAGCAAGACAAAACTGAAAACAGCCGATGCAATACGATTCCCTCGACCATTTCCTGAAAGCCGGGCAACCCGCAATGGCGCAAGGCCCCGTTGCGATGGTCTTTGCCGAGGATGAGGTCGAGTTGGAAAGTACTCTGCATCACCATTTGAAGCTTGGGTTCAAATCCGTTGTCGCCTTCATGCCTCAGGAGTTCCGACTGGAGCCCGCGTTGACCGACCGGGTGCATCGGGTCACCTTGAAATGCGTTCCCCGAACGGTGGTTTTCGATACCCTGAACAGAATAATTCAGGCCGCGCCCGGCATCTGGATGTACTACTGCTACAACGCCGAATACCTGTTCTTTCCGTTTTGCGAAACGCGCAGCATTGCTGAGATGTTGGCCTTTCACAGCGAAGAACGCCGCAACGCGATGCTGAGCTACGTCATCGACCTTTATGCCGAGGATCTGACCGCTTTTCCCAACGGTGTCGCCCCCGAACAGGCTTTGTTCGACAAAACGGGTTACTATGCCCAATCACGCCGCGACCCTGACGGCCAAACGCTGGACCGGCAGGTTGACCTGTCAGGTGGCTTGCGCTGGCGGTTCGAGGATCACATTCCCTATGAACGCCGTCGCATCGACCGCATCGCCCTGTTCAAGGCGCAAAAGGGCCTGATCCTGAAATCCGACCACACGTTCAATGAGCCGGAATACAATACCTATTCCTGCCCTTGGCATCACAACATGACCGCAGCTATTTGTTCCTTCCGCGCTGCGAAGGCGCTCAAAACAAATGCCGGGTCGACTTTTGACATTCCAAATTTTAGCTGGCGCAACTCCGTGCCTTTTGAATGGCACTCGCGGCAGCTGCTGGATCTGGGTCTGATCGAATCAGGCCAATGGTTCTGAAGCGCCTCAGCGCTCAAACAGGACCGGAAACCAGTCTTCACGAAGACGCTGCCCCGGTGTCATGCCATGGCCGGGAAAAGGTGGAGAGGTTCTGCCTGGACGCTCTACATACCGTGCGTCATCGCCGACCAGCCGGAGAGAAAAGGCGCGGCGACGGCTATCCGAGTGGTTACCCCGCGCACCGTGAAGGGTGCGATAATTGAAGGCAACGGCGTCACCGGGGTCCATTTCGAATTCAACGACTTTCATGCCCTCGGCATCCGGGTCCGGCACGGGGATGTACTGCCCTTCATCGGGGAAAAAACCTTCCTCGGAAACCCAGCGGGTTGGCAGCACCTCTTTCTCCCACCGGTGAGAGCCTGCGACACAGCGCAACGTCGCCTGCCTGACCGGATCCAGCGGAGACCAGAAGCTGATGGTTTGCTGACCTTCAACGAAGTAATATGGGCCATCCTGATGCCAGGGCGTGGCCATGGATGTCCCGGGTTCTTTTACCAATACGTGGTCGTGAAACACCTGCACGCTTTTCGACTGCATCAGGTCCGCTGCGACCTCGGCCGCGGGCGAGTTTTCGATCACCTCGCGGAACTGCGGAATGCGGGTCCAGTTGCAGTAATCGTCAAAGAACAGACCCGTTTGACCCTCTTTCTTGTTTTCTGATGCATACGGGCCAGGCTCTGCCATATTCGCGGCCACACCCTTCCGCAGTTGATCCACATAGTCTGCAAACAGCCCTTTGATCAGAACGACGCCATCATCCTGATACGTTGTGATCATCTCTTGGGTAACAAGCGGGTGAGGCATCCGGGTCTCCATTCGTTTTTCAATCTTTTGCGTAGAAGGAGTGTTCTGTTCAAATCATATCTTTCGAAGTTATAATTAATTTCATGTTATACATTTCACTGCGTCAGTACGAATATGTTTGCGCGGTCGGGCGCCACGGCAGCCTGTCAGCAGCCGCACAATACCTGAATGTTTCACAACCAGCACTGTCCACGGCCCTGACGCGTGTCGAAGCACATTTGGGATACCCGCTGTTTATCCGCCGCCGAGGTTCGGCCATGGCGCTGACACCTCAGGGGCGAAAATTCATCGATCAGGCCGAGACCCTGCTGAAAGACGCAGCCCAAATCGAGTCATCTGAAACTCCGTCGCCGGGCACGACACATCTAAGACTGGGGTGTTTTACGGACCTCGCGCCCTTCCTGCTGGCACCCGCCCTGCACCATTTGCGCGATGCTTTTCCAAACATCGCTATCACTTATTTTGCCGCCTCCTTCGAAGGGCTGTTGAACAGATTGATTGATGGCCAGATCGATGTTGCAATCACTTACGAGCTGACAATGGACGCGGGGTTTACACGAGCAAAACTGTTCGACAGTCGGCCAAAGGCCCTTATGCCCCCGGATCATCCGTTGGCGACAGCGGGCACAGTCTCGCTGGCTGACTTGGCCGCTCATCCGTTGATCCTGTCGACAGAAGGCTGGTCGGCACAACACATCCTCAGCCTCTTTCGGCGCAACGGTCTGCACCCGACTGTCGCGCATAGGGCGGCATCGATTGAGATTCAGCGCAGTCTTGCCGCCCATGGCGAAGGGATCGGGATCAGCTATACCAGCCCGCTCAACCCGGTCAGTTATGACAATAAACGTCTTGTCAGTGTTCCGATCAGCAATCAGGACGCAACTGAATCGGTTGTACTTGCG
Source organism: Ruegeria sp. O5 (assembly GCF_056535105.1). Classification (NCBI taxonomy): domain Bacteria; kingdom Pseudomonadati; phylum Pseudomonadota; class Alphaproteobacteria; order Rhodobacterales; family Roseobacteraceae; genus Ruegeria; species Ruegeria sp. O5. Next base: position 86,066 of record NZ_JBQERN010000009.1, read on the forward strand.
CGCCACGGAACAGGGCCCTCTGACGCAACGATTGATCAGGTTGAACGTTTGTTGTTGGCGAGTTTGAGAGGCGGTATTGGCGCTACTTTTTGCGCAGGCGAATGACAACGTCGACCGAGGCAATCTCGACCCCTTCGGGTGCTTCGGGCAGGCGCTGGATCACCAATTGGTCCGACGGCGCGTCACTCAGGCGCGCCTCATCCTCCCAATAAAAATGAGGGTGATCATGCGTATTCGTGTCGAAGTAGCTTTTTGACCCGTCCACGGTGATTTCCTGCAGAACGCCAGCGTCGCAAAACGCGCGCAGGGTATTGTAAACCGTCGCCAGTGAAACAGCGTCGCCATTCGCCTTGGCCGATTCAAACAGGCTCTCGGCGGTGACGTGACGATGGCGGCCATCGCCCACCAAAAGCTCGGCCAACGCCACGCGCTGACGCGTCGGACGCAGGCCAGCGTTCACCAGCCAACCCGTTGCTATATCGCCGCTCTGCGGTGTCATTGATCCGATACCCATAGTTACTTCCATTATATATAGGAGCGCATGGTTGGCAATTTCAAATGAAATTCATTCGCAAAGAACGCCGCATACACAACATGATGTGGCCGCTGCTCTTGCAGGACCTTGCAAACGGGTGCTAGACGAGGCCAGATATAACGAACGGACCCACGGCAGGAGAGGCGGCAAGAATGGCCCAGTTCCCAAGCAGTTTTGACAAAGACGATCTGCTGAAATGCGCCCGCGGCGAATTATTTGGCCCCGGCAATGCACAATTGCCCGCCCCGCCAATGCTGATGATGGACCGGATTACCGACATCTCGGAAGACGGTGGCCTGCACGGCAAGGGCCATGTGCTGGCCGAGTTCGATATCACCCCTGAACTTTGGTTCTTTGACTGCCATTTTCCCGGCAATCCAATTATGCCGGGCTGCCTGGGCCTTGACGGTCTATGGCAGCTGACCGGTTTCAACCTTGGTTGGCGCGGATGGCAAGGGCGCGGCATGGCCGTCGGCGTGGGCGAAGTGAAACTGACCGGTATGGTTCGTCCAGACCGCAAGATGCTAACGTATAAAATCGATTTCAAAAAAGCGATTCAGACACGTCGCCTGACCATGGGTGTGGCAGATGGAATCGTCGAAGCCGATGGCGAGATGATCTATGATGTCAAAGATATGAAGGTCGTTTTGTCCGAGGCCTGAGCCTGACCGACCCGAAATAAGGAGTGCGCACATGCGTCGAGTAGTCGTCACCGGTCTGGGGGTAGTGTCTTCGATCGGGAATAATGCCCAAGAGGTTCTGGCCTCGCTCAAAGCAGGCAAGTCCGGGATCGAAGCCAGCGAACAGATGGCAGAACACGGATTTCGCAGTCAGATCGCGGGTACGCTCAAGATTGACGTGGCTGAACACGTGGACAAACGCACGCTGCGCTTCATGGGTCCGGGCGCGGCTTACGCTCATATCGCCATGTCTCAGGCCATTGCAGATTCCGGCCTGACCGAGGATCAGGTGGCCAACCCGCGCACAGGTCTGGTGGCTGGGTCTGGCGGCCCGTCGACAAGCGCGATGCTGACCGCGCATCAGACGGTTCTGAGTACCGGCGCAACCAAGCGGATCGGGCCGTTCGCTGTGCCGAAATGCATGTGCTCGACAATCTCGGCAAACCTGGCGACCGCGTTCAAGATCAAGGGTATCAACTATTCGATCACCTCGGCCTGCTCGACTTCGCTGCATTGCATCGGCAACGCGGCCGAACAGATCATGCTGGGTAAACAGGACGTCATGTTTGCTGGCGGCGGCGAAGAACTGGACTGGACGCTTTCGTGCCTGTTCGATGCGATGGGCGCGATGTCGTCGAAATACAATGACACGCCCGACAAAGCCTCGCGCGCGTTTGACGAAAACCGTGACGGGTTTGTGATTTCCGGTGGCGGCGGCATCCTCGTTCTGGAAGAACTGGAGCACGCGCTGGCCCGCGGCGCAAAGATTTATGCCGAAGTCACCGGCTATGCTGCTACCTCGGATGGCCACGACATGGTGGCCCCTTCGGGTGAAGGCGGTGAGCGCGCGATGCGGCTGGCGCTGGCCACATTGCCCGAAGGTCGCAAAGTCGGCTATATCAATGCACATGGAACCTCGACCCCTGTCGGTGACGTAGGCGAAGTAGAGGCTGTGCGCCGCATCTTCGGTGAAGGCAATGTGCCACCGATTTCTTCGACCAAATCGATGACTGGCCACGCGCAAGGCGCGGCAGGAGCGCTTGAGGCGATCTTCTGCCTGCTCATGCTGGACAATGATTTCATCACGCCGTCGATCAATGTCGACACACTCGCCCAAGGCATCTTGCCCGGTGAAATTGCAACTGAAGTGGTTGAAAACGCAGGACTGGACAGTGTCATGACCAACAGCTTCGGCTTTGGCGGCACCAACGGGTCCATGATTCTGTCTAAGTATAACGGGTGAAAGTGATGTCGGATCTTCTCAAAGGTAAGCGCGGCCTGATCATGGGCGTGGCCAATGACCGCTCAATCGCGTGGGGCATTGCCAAGGCCATGCACGAGGCAGGCGCAGAACTGGCCTTCACCTATCAGGGCGAGGCTTTCGGCAAACGGCTGGAACCTCTCGCTCAAAGCCTTGGCAGCGATTTTATGGTGGATGCCGATGTGACCGACGACGAGTCACTGGATCGTGCCTTTGGTGAACTGGCCCAGCGTTGGCCCACCATCGACTTTGTTGTTCATGCCATTGCGTATTCGGATAAATCCGAGCTGACAGGCCGGTTTCTGAATACCACGCGGGCGAACTTCAAACACTCGATGGACGTGTCGGCCTATTCCTTTATCGAGGTGGCACGCCGCGCCTATCCGATGATGAAGGACAATGGGGGCTCGCTGCTGACGCTGACCTATCAGGGATCAAACCGGGTGGTACCGAACTACAACGTCATGGGTGTTGCCAAGGCAGCGCTGGAATCGGCGACCCGTTATCTGGCCAATGACCTTGGCCCGGATGGTATCCGCGTGAATGCAATCTCACCGGGACCGATGAAAACCCTTGCCGGTGCCGCCATTGGCGGGGCGCGCAGGACATATAAGTTCTGCGATCAGAATGCGCCGATGCGTTCGAATGCCACTCTGGAAGCTGTTGGCGGGACCGCAGTTTACCTGACATCTGATGCGGGAGCCTGCACGTCCGGAGAAATCATCCGCGTTGATGGGGGTTTCCACGTTCTGGGCATGCCGCAACCCGATTTCATGTGACCATATCTTTCCCTGCCGCCGCCAAGATTTCACCATCTTTGGGCGGCAGGACTTCGATATGAGCAAGCTAGATCAAATCATTGCAAACAACGCACGATCAGTGCAAAGCCGGAAGAAGTCCGGTTTCCTCAGCCAGCGGGCCAGAGTGCTGCTGCTCGCGCTGACATCATTACTGCTGGTGTTTGTCTTTTTCACCCAGCCACAGGTGCGCGCGGCTGTTGAAGCTTTGATCGGCTGAAGTCCGGGCAGGCGTTCCAACCCGAACTATGTCTCAATTGATCGAGACGACTTCAATCTCAAACACCAGATCCTGTCCGGCCAACGGATGGTTTCCATCCAGGGTCACAGTCGCTTCGTTGGTGTCCACAACTGTCACAGGTACGGCCTGACCGTCCGGTGTCTGCATCTGCAGTTGAGTGCCCGGATCCAGCGGAATATCCTCGGGAATACCCTCGCGGGGGATTTCCTGACGCATCGCAGGGTTGATCGGGCCGTAAGCGTCGGTGCAGGCAATCTCGACCCGTTTCTTGTCACCTGCGGACAAACCGGGCATGGCACTGTCCAGACCGGGAATGATCTGGCCCGATCCTACCACGAACTCCAACGGATCGCGCCCATCCGAACTGTCAAAGACTTTGCCATCCAACAATGTCCCTGTGTAATGGATGCGAACCGTGTCACCTTGCTTGATTTCGGTCATAGTGGCCTCCGGCCGTTTTTAGGGGTTAAGCGGCCAACCCTAGAGATTGACACAAAGTTGTAAACCCTTGGCCCTTTCCCCCCCTTTCGCGTTGTGCCAACCTGCGCGCAATCAAAGGAGGGTCATATGGCAATCACGACCTGCGTGTTCGACGCCTACGGAACGCTGTTTGACGTAGCGGCCGCCGCCCGGCAGGCGGCAGGCGAGCCGGGGTTCGAAGCCCTGAAAGACAAATGGCCCGAGGTCGCGGGACATTGGCGCCTGAAGCAATTGCAATACACATGGCTGCGCGCTGTGGCGGATGCCCATGCGGATTTTTGGGATGTCACGCAGGACGGGCTGGACTGGGCGCTGGAAGCTGCAGGCCTGCAGGGCAACCCTGAACTGCGCCAACGCTTGCTGGATCTTTATTGGGAGTTGCAGGCCTATCCCGAAGTTCCTGCCATGTTGAAAACCCTCAAGGATGGCGGGATGCAGACTGCCATCCTGTCCAACGGATCACCGCCCATGCTGGACGGTGCTGTTCAGTCCGCCGGGATCGGCGATGTGCTGGATGACGTGCTGTCGGTCGAAAGCGTTGGGGTCTTCAAGCCCCATTCCCGTGTCTATGATCTGGTTCAGAACAGGTTTGACTGCGCCCGTGACCAGGTCTTGTTCGTCAGTTCGAACGGCTGGGATGCCGCAGGGGCCAGCGGTTATGGTTTTGTCACCGCCTGGGTCAATCGGATCGGGGAACCAATGGACCGGCTGCCGTGGACGCCAGCGCATGTACTGTCTGACTTGACCACCATTCCCAAACTGGCTGGTCTTTGATGCCGGACTTCACGACTTCGGACGGCAAGCGCATCTATTTCGAAGACCATGGATCGGGCACGCCGCTTTTGTGTCTGGCCGGATTGACCAGAAACAGCCGGGATTTCTCGTATTTTGCACCACATGCCACTGAGCTGCGTATGATTGCTATGGATTACAGGGGGCGCGGCCGCTCGGACTACGACCCCAATTTCATGAACTACAACGTCTTTCGTGAATCCCATGACGCGATTGAACTGCTGGATGTACTGGGCATCGAAAAAGCGGCCATTCTGGGCACCTCGCGGGGCGGACTGATTGCCATGGCATTGGCGGCAAGCCACCCCGAACGTTTGGCCGGTGTGATTCTGAACGATGTGGGGCCGGTCATCGAGACGTCAGGCATCGCCAAGATCATGGCCTACGTGGGCGCACAACCCACCGCGAAAACCTATGACGAAGCTGCTGCTGCCCTGAAACATGTGATGGAGCCGCAATTCCCCGGAGTTCCCCTGGAGATCTGGCGCAAACAGGCCGAAATTCAATACAAACAACAAGGGGACAGGCTGGCGCTGCGCTATGACCCGGCCCTGCGCAAAGCGCTTCTGGAACAAGCCCCGAGCGGTGCCATACCCGATTACTGGTTGTTTTTTGAAGCGCTGCGCAACATACCCTGCGGCGCGATCAGGGGCGCGAACTCGGACGTTCTGAGCGCCGAAACCCTGGCTGAGATGCATCAGCGGCATCCCAGTCTGATCTCGGCCGAAGTGCCGGATCGCGGGCATGTTCCGTTCCTGAATGAGCCTCAATCTCTGGATGTCATCAAAAAGGTATTGAAGAACGCTGCATGAGCACAATTGAAATGATCGAAGCCGCGGCCAAACGGCTTAAGGGACATGTCCGCGAGACACCAATTCTGTCGTCGCCATTTCTTGACGCGATCGCCGGGCGCCGGATTTGGGTCAAGCCGGAATGCCTGCAACATACGGGCAGTTTCAAGTTTCGGGGGGCTTGGTCTGCCATATCCGCCCTAGAGGAAGACATACGCCAGCGCGGCGTGATTGCCTATTCCTCGGGCAACCACGCGCAGGGCGTTGCGATGGCGGCGTCGAAACATGGAATTGCTTCGGTCATTGTCATGCCGTCGGACGCGCCGCACCTGAAAATCGAAAACACCCGCGCGCTTGGGGGTGAAGTTGTTCTTTACGACCGTGCAAACGAGAGTCGCGAAGAGATCGGGGAAACCATCGCCGCCGAACGCGGGCTAACCCTGATCCGGCCATATGACGAGCCTCAGGTGATTGCCGGGCAAGGTACCACCGGCTTGGAAATCGCCAGACAGGCAGCGGAACTTGGGGTTTCTCAGGCGGATGTTCTGGTCTGTTGTGGTGGTGGCGGCCTCACCTCTGGCATTGCGCTGGCACTTGAAAAACACGCCCCCGACCTAAGGGTACGCCCGTGCGAACCGGAAGGGTTCGATGACGTAAAACGATCACTGGCAACGGGACGGATTCAGAACAACAACGCGGCATCAGGCAATATTTGCGATGCCATCCTGACACCGCAACCCGGCGACATCACCTTTCCCATCCTCAACCGTCTTTGCGGGCCCGGTATTTCGGTCACCGAAGACGAGGCGCTGCGGGCCATGGCACTTGCTTTCCTGCGCCTTAAGATCGTGCTGGAACCCGGCGGCGCTGTTGCATTGGCCTCGGCCCTGTTCCGGGGCGACGAGATTGAGGGCGACGACGTGATCGTGGTCACCTCGGGCGGTAACGTCGATCCGGATATTTTTGCCAGGGCGTTGGAATTCCTGACCTGACAGGCACCCCAAACCTGTGCAAATTGCACCTGGAACGCCGGGGCTGCAAGGACCTGAGTCATGATGATCGCTGATCTGGGCGACGTGAAACTGAATTACCGTGTTGATGGTGCGGCGGATGGCGCGCCACTGGTTTTTGCCAACTCATTAGGAACAAACCTGCACCTGTGGGACGTCGTGTTACCGCACTTGCCCAAGGGGTTGCGCATCATCCGGTATGACAAACGCGGACATGGGCAATCCTCGGCTCCCCCGGCGCCTTATTCTATGGGCGCCCTGATCCGCGATGCCGAGGCGCTGCTGGATCACCTTAAGGTTCGCGACTGCGTTTTTGTCGGCCTGTCCATTGGCGGGATGATTGCACAGGGACTGGCCGTCAAACGTATGGATCAGATACGTGCGCTGGTTCTGTCGAACACCGCTGCCAAAATCGCCACACCCGCAGTCTGGCAGGATCGGATCGACGCAGTGCGTCGCGGTGGGATCGAAGCGCTGGCAGACGCCACGATGGAACGCTGGTTTTCTCGTGATTTCCGCGCGGCGCAAGACCACCTGTCATGGCGCGACATGATGATCAGCCAACCGCTTGACGGGTATCTGGGCTGTTGCGCTGCCATCGCCGGGACCGACTTCTATACACCCACAAGCGGCCTGCGCCTGCCTACACTTGGCATCGCCGGAAGCGCGGACGGCTCGACCCCGCCCGATCTGGTGCGCGAAACTGTTGACCTGATCCCCGGATCGCGGTTCGAACTGATCCGCAGAGCTGGTCATTTGCCCTGTGTCGAGAAACCCGCAGAATACGCAGCAATCCTAACCCGGTTTCTGACCGATACCGGGCATATCTGAAGGAGAACAGCGATGGCGTCTTTCCTGTTGGTCCACGGCTCCTGCCACGGTGCCTGGTGCTGGCGCGATCTGATCCCTGCGCTTGAGGCTTTGGGACACTCTGCCCGGGCCATCGACATGCCCAGCCATGGTGCTGATCCAACGCCGGTGTCCGAGGTTACACTGGACAGTTGCCGCGATGCCGTTCTGAACGCCTGCACGCCCGATACGATTGTCGTGGGTCACTCGTGGGGCGGCTATCCGATCAGCGCCGCCGCCGAGGCTCGACCGGGCGCCATGCGCGCCCTGATCTTTCTGTGCGCCTACGTGCCTCACGATGGGCTTTCGCTGGCAGATATGCGCAGGCGCGGGCCACGGCAAACCATTGCTCACGCAGTGGAAAAATCCGCAGACGGTCTGTCTTACACCGTGTCGGTAGACGCCATCCCCAGGCTGTTCTATCACGATTGTCCGGACGATATTCTGCCTTACGCCTATGCGCGCCTGTGCCCACAGGCCATTCTCCCCCAGGAAACACCACTGCCGGTCGGCACGAACTTCAACGAAGTACCCAAGGCCTATATCCGCACCACGGATGACCAAACAATCCCCACGGAGTATCAGGCGGACATGTGCGCGTTCATCCCGAAGGAACTGCGACGAACCATCGACAGTTCGCATTCTCCGTTTTTCTCGCATCCACAGGAACTGGCCGGATTGCTAAGCGAATTGGCAAGCAAATTCGGGTGATACAGCAGATTGTACGTAAAACTCTGTCTTCCCACATTCGGTGACTGTGCCTAGGGTGCCACGAACAGATCACCTGCCCGAGTCCCATGCGCCTGCCATCACTCTTCATCCTCAGCATCGTCATGATCGACGCAATGGGCATTGGTCTGGTGATGCCAATCATGCCGCAACTGATTGTAGACGTGCAGGGCAGCTCGCTTGCCAATGCCGCTATTTGGGGTGGGGTGCTGAGTACGGCTTTTGCTGCGATGCAGTTCGTCTTTGGTCCAATCCTTGGAAACCTGTCCGACGCCTATGGTCGCAGAGCTGTACTGTTGGTGTCGCTGTTCGTCATGGCGCTTGATTATATGGTTATGGCCGTGGCCGGCAGTATCTGGCTGTTGCTGGCCGGTCGTGTTGTCGGCGGTATAACCGCAGCCACACATTCCACCGCTGCCGCGTTCATGGCGGATATCTCCGATCCCAAGGACAAGGCCGCGAACTTTGGCCTGTTGGGCGCGGCCTTTGGCGTGGGTTTTGTCCTCGGCCCGGTGATCGGCGGATTGCTCAGCGAATATGGAACCCGTGCCCCGTTCTGGGCTGCGGCAGGACTGGTGGCACTGATCTTTGCCGTAGGCTGTTTCGTGATGCCTGAAACCGTAACCGACAAGACCCGGCGCGCCTTCAACTTGCGCCGCGCCAACCCGGTGAATTCGCTGCGCGCCATTGCTGCACTGCCCGGTATCCGGCCTATGCTGTGGGTCTACTTTCTGTATTCGGTCTCAATATACGTCTACCCCGCTATCTGGTCCTTTTTCACCACCGAGCGGTTCGGCTGGTCCCCTCAGATGATCGGCCTGTCACTGGGCGTCTATGGAATCGGCATGGCCGTTGTGCAAGGCGGTCTGATCCGCCCCGCAATCCGATTGTGCGGCGAGCGGGGCGCCATCATCTACGGGATGGGTTTTGAAATCCTCAGCTTCGCAATTCTGGCCTTTCTGACCAACGGGTTCATTGCGCTTTTGTTCATCCCAATCACCGCAATCGGGGCAATCACCACACCGGCACTTCAGGCAATGATGTCCAAAGCGACACCGGATTCGCAACAGGGAGAGTTGCAGGGCGTGCTGACCGCGCTCCACGCGCTTTCGATGGTCATTTCGCCCTTGGTCATGACCAGCGTATTTGCGCAATTCATTCGCCCTGACACACCGCTGTACTTGCCGGGTGCTCCGTTCCTGCTGGCACTGGCGCTGATGCTGGCCGGGTTTGTGTTGTTTCGCCGGTCCCCGCCTGTCGTGGCTTAACAACGACACACACATGACGGTTTCTACCTTGCGATCAACGCTTTCCCACGCCACCGTGGGGCCAACGGGAATGAGGGAAAACATGCAAACAATCAAAGCCGCAGTCTGCCGGGCATTCGGCGAACCCCTGGTTATCGAAGAGGTTCAGCTGACGCCCCCCGGCACGGGCGAAGTCGAAGTGACGCTGGATGCAGTGGCCATCTGCCATTCAGATATATCCTATGCCGAAGGTGCCTGGGGAGGGTTCCTGCCCGCCGTTTACGGACACGAAGCCGCAGGTGTGATCTCCGCAGTTGGAGAGGCCGCCGGGGACTTCAGGATTGGCGAACCTGTAGTTGTGACGCTGATCCGCGCGTGCGGGTCCTGCCCCACCTGTGCCGGAGGGCACCCGACAAATTGCGAAACACCGTACGACACCGTCAAAGGCCCGCTAAAAACGGCTGACGGCGATCCGCTGGAACAGGCCATGGCCTGCGGCGCGTTTGCCGAAAAAGTTGTGGTGAGCCATCGGCAGATCGTCAGGATACCCGAAAGCCTGCCCAAAGACCTGGCCAGCCTTCTGTCTTGCGGGGTGATCACCGGGGTCGGCGCTGCCGTCAACGCCGCCAATTTGCGCCCGGGTCAGGATGTCGTTGTTATCGGTGCGGGTGGTGTTGGCCTGAACGCCATTCAGGGCGCACGGATCGCGGGTGCACGGCGGATCGTGGCCGTGGACATGACTGAAGAAAAGCTGGAAATCGCGAAGGAGTTCGGCGCGACCCATGGCGTGCTGGCCAGCCTGAAAGAACCCTGGAAGGCAGCGTTCAAAGCCCTTGGCGGACGCGGTGCCGATGCGGTTCTGATTACGGTCGGCGCAATCGCCGCCTATGATCAGGCCCCGCGTTATCTTGGCCGCGGCGGTAAGGCCATCATGATCGGAATGCCGCATTCGGGCGGCATGGCCAGCTATGAACCGGTTGTTCTGGCAGCCCTGGGGCAGGGTGTTGTCGGCTCGAAAATGGGTGATGTGGTTATTCAGCGGGACATCCCATGGATGATTGACCTTTATGAGCAGGGTCGGTTGAAACTGGACGAGTTGATCTCGGGCCGCTGGTCGCTGGACCAGATCAACGAGGCCATTGCCGATACCAAAACCGGATCTGCCAAGCGCAACGTGATCCTGTTCGACAGAACCTGATCCCCCGGCTCGGAGAAACTGAGATGAAACTGCAGGATCTCGACATCATCGTCACCGCCCCACCCGCTCCGGGTTGGGGGGGGCGATACTGGATATTGGTTAAACTGACGACTGACACCGGCATCACCGGTTGGGGCGAATGCTATGCCTCGTCCGTCGGACCCGAGGCGATGCGCCACGTCATTCGGGATGTGTTCGAACGGCACATGCTGGGCGAGAACCCCGAAAACATCGAACTTATGTTCCGTCGCGCCTATTCCAGCGGTTTCACGCAGCGCCCCGACCTGACGGTGATGGGCGCATTCTCGGGGTTGGAGATCGCCTGTTGGGATATTCTGGGCAAGGATCGCGACCGCCCGGTTTACGCCCTGTTGGGCGGCAAGGTGAACGAGCGAATTCGCTCCTACACTTACCTCTACCCTTTGCCGCATCACAATCTGACCGACTTCTGGACCTCTCCCGAACAAGCGGGTGAAACAGCCGCTGAAATGGTGCGACGCGGCTATACCGCTGTAAAATTCGACCCGGCGGGCCCTTATACAATCCGTGGCGGCCACATGCCCGCGATGAGTGACATTTCCATGTCCGTCGCCTTTTGTAAGGCAATTCGCGAAGCCGTAGGGGACAAGGCCGACCTGCTGTTTGGCACACACGGGCAGTTCAACACGGCCGGTGCCATTAGGCTGGGGCAGGCGCTGGAACCATATCAGCCCCTATGGTTCGAAGAACCCACGCCACCTGATATGATCGAAGACATGGCCCGTGTCGCCCACAACGTCCGTATCCCCATCGCCACCGGAGAGCGCATGACAACCAAGGCCGAGTTTGGAGCCGTTCTGCGCGCCGGGGCTGCGGAAATCCTACAACCGGCGCTGGGGCGAGCCGGAGGAATCTGGGAGATGAAGAAAGTCGCCGCTATAGCAGAGATATTCAATGCTCAGATGGCGCCACATCTTTATGCAGGACCGGTCGAATGGGCCGCCAATATCCACCTGGCCGCGTCGATCCCGAACCTGCTGTTGCTGGAAACCATTGAAACACCGTTCCACAACCAGCTGATCAAAGGTTCCATTCAGATAGAGGACGGCTTCGTGATCGCTCCGACAGCGCCGGGACTTGGGATCGATGTCGACGAAGACCTGGCCCGCGCGCACCCGTATGAAGGTCGCGGCTTGCACTTGCAGATGCAGGAAGAGCCCTGCGATTACGTTAATGGCAATGCTTTTCAGGGCGGTGCCCCTGCAACCGAGGGGTGACAACGCAGACGGGTTTGAGGCATATTGACCCAAGATTAACGGCACAACGGTCAAAACGTGACACTCCTAGAAACCGAACCTCAGGCACACACCTCGGACACACCATCAGAAATGAAAGAAAATGCAGCCCGCGCGGCTGCATTTCTCAAGACACTGGCGCATGAAGGGCGCCTGATGATCCTGTGCCACCTTGGGAATGGCGAGAAATCGGTAGGCCAGCTTGAGGATTTGCTGCAATTACGACAAGCCGCCGTCAGCCAAATGTTGGCCCGTCTGCGTGAGGAAGGATTTGTCACCACCCGAAGAGATGGCAAAACGATCTATTATTCGCTAAGCGATGGAAATGCAGCGCAGATGATCGGTCTGCTGTACGAGCTGTTTTGCGAGCCTGCCAGCTGATCACGCCTAATTGGACACGTAACCGGCGATCACCTGCATCAGCTTGAACGCGGTTGCCGCATCGTTTTCCACAACGGCCAGGAATTCTTCCTCACCGATCCTAAGGCAGGATAGTTGTGTTTCGGCCACCATGCTCAGCGCGCGTGGTTCTTTGCGGATCAGACCAAGTTCACCCACCAATGCGCCCGGCCCCACGGTGGTGATCAACTGATCGGGTCCATCTTCCTGTGGCAGGTACAGGCCTGCCTCTCCCTCCAGCACTACATAAGCGCCATCGGTGGGCTGATCATCTTTCAGGAACACCACCTGCCCAGGCTTGGCATCGAACCATTGCGCCCCAAAAGCCAGAAGGCGCAATTGCCTCCGGTCCAGTCCCGAAAACAAGGGAGTTTGCTCCAGCGCGCGAAGTTTCCGCGCCAGATCTGCTGAAGATGCGCTGTCTTTTCCCACGTCTACCGGTCCTCCGTCCGAGACGACACGACCTTGCCGGATTTCCACGAACATGTCGAATACGTCCGGGTTTTCGAACTGGTCATTGAGGTAGAACACCGTGGCATCCGGCAACAACTCGCGCAGCTTCTTGTAGACCGACACCTGCGTTTTCATGTCGTAACTGGCCAATGCCTGCTCCAGGATCAGGATATCCGGCTTCTTGATTGTCGCGCGGGTAAACGCCAGCGGTTCGGCAAAAACCGCCGGAAGGCTCTGCCCACCCAAAGCAACCGGAATGTCATAAATCAGCTCGACCACCAAAGGACGCGCGCCGTTCTCCTCCAACACGTCCACAATGACCTTGCGGGCCTCATCCGATCGCGCGCCACCAATCTGGCTGACCTTGCCGAACAGCGCGTTTTCCATGACCGTCAATCCAGGCGCGAAATCTTCCGGGTCCAGCGGAACAAAAGCGTCCTTGAGACTTTCCAACAGCTTGTCCGAATGACTCTGCCTCAGTTCCAGAATGCGGTCCTTCAGCTCATCCGTGAACGCCGGGCCAATCTGTTCAGCCGAGACGACGAAAGGCACGGCCAACATACTGGCCAGCTGTTCGTCATCCAGCCCTGACGTTCCCTCTTTGCGGGTCTGTTCAACCAGCTCCACAGCTGCCTCATAGGTCTTTGCATCAAGACCCAGCTTGCGGAACAACGGATGGTCGGTTCCGTCGAACCCGAAGATCTGGCGCAGCATCTCGATCACGTCACGCGTCAGGGCGATCAACGTCTCATCCAGTCCCAACTCTCGCAACTGCATGAGGAAAACCTTCTGCCGGGCAAGCAAAGCCTGCGTCACCGGCACGCGAGGCGTCGCAAAAAGCAGGTTTTCTGCAACAGGCAGCGCCGGGTTGTAAGCATTCCGGTCGAAAATCAGCGCCTGCTGCTCAAGACCCGCGTCATGGACCGCCTGCCGCACAAGCGGGCGCAGCTCGACCAGTTTCTTTGCCAGTTCGCAGTGTTCGGTCGCAACAAAGCTCTGTTCAGCACCACGCCGGAACAGGGCAGCCCCGGACCCCATTCCATCAATCAGTTGCAACCACCAATCGCGCAACGCCGTCGCGTCTTCAAACCCGGCCAGCGCCGGGTCAAGCCATTCCGCCCTGAACGGATCCATGCTGTTTCCAGCCCGCAAGGTCTCGGCAAAATCTGGGTCATCTGTGGATTCAGCCAAGGGTTTGAACCGCATCGGCATCATCACGTTGTCACCCAACGTTCCCTGAAACATGACCGGGCGGGATGTGGCATACCCGATACGTGCGGCCACCACGCCCTGATGCAGGTCTGCCAGGTTCAGATCCCCCACCTGAACCGTGCCGGCAGCGGGCAAAATCTCGCGAGTCAGTAACTCCCCCATGGCGCGACGGTCCTCTTCGCTGGGTGCGGCGATACCAATCGTTTTGCCGCCGGGGAAAGTCAGATTCAGATCATCCAGCACCTGATTGCCGTCCATGTCGCGAACCGAGACGTGCTTTAGTGCTATATCGCCGCTGAGGTGGGGGCGCTCTGCTGGTTCGCCCTCGAACAGCGCTTCGTCCTTCAGTCCAGCCGGATCGAAACGGTCAACGACGATATCCCAGCGCAACGACATGTCCTGAGTTTGGTTGTAATAGGTCAGCAGCTCTTTCCAGGGTGAGCTCAGATCCTTGTACGCCGCCAGCGCCGCAACCAACGCCCCCAAAGAAACCGAGCCCTGCAACACCAGAAGGCCACCGATCAGGTAGAACATGAATGGTGTCAGCTGCGAGATGAAGTTGTTTATGAATTTCATAAAGAACTTCTTCTGGTAAATATCAAAGCGGATCGCAAAAAGCCGCCCCAATTGATCGGAGATCATAGCCCGGCGATAGCGCCAGCCGCCATTGCTGCGGAGGGTTGACGCACCTGCCGCGTTTTCGCCGATCTGGGCAGCCAACGCCCGAACTTCCTGAATACGTTTCTTGTTCAACAGGTTGATCTGACGCTGCAATTTAGGGATTAACCAGGCCTGCACCGGGATCAGGGCGACAGCGGCCAGCCCGAACCAAAAGCTTTGCAAGAACAGGAAAGAAAGGATGGTAATCATCTGACCGGCTTGCAGAACCGGCTGGCTGATCGCATCGCCCATCAGCCCACCCATCGGTTCGCTCTCAGCTGTGATCATCGAGACCATTTCGCCCTGGCTGACCCGTTCGAAATAGGGTTGCGGAAAAAGAAGCGCGCGGCTGACCAGCTGATACCGAAACCGTCGCAGCATGCGTTCGCTCAGCACACCCTTCATGGTGTTGATGCGCATTTTCATCAGCCCGTGCGCCAACACGGCAACAAGGAAAGCAAAGCACAAGATGATCAGGAAATTCGTCTGTGAAAGCGTATAGCCCCAGACATCCACTTCGGCCGTTGTCGAACCGATTGCGTCGTTGATGATACGCTTGGGCAACTCCAGCGTAAGATAGAGCAGCGGAAACAACGTCGCCGTCACAGCCAGCAGGATCAGCTGATCGCGTTTGGAGTATTTCCAGATAAAGCGGAAAATCGTGCGTTCTATGGAACCTGCCCCTACTGCTGGCTAATAACGCGGCCCGGATGCCACGCACCCAGATTCAACGGTTTGAATTTACTGCCATACTGACACGTTATGCAAATTTTTTCCCACCCGAGAATTTTCTTTATCTTATGTGAACTAGTTCATTTACGCATGGCCGTGTTATTGCCTAAAGTCAGTTTAGAACGATATCGGGAGGGTTCTTTTGACTGCCAGTATTGGCGCGGTGTTACTTATGCTTTGCCTTTTTCAGGTCAAGCACATGTTCGCTGACTACTACCTCCAGACACCGAAAATGCTCTCTGGCCGAGGCGAGTATTTTCACTTGGGACGCGCGCAGCACGCAGCAGTACATGTTGCGGGCTCTGTTATCGTGTTTGCCGCGTTTGGCGCTCCGGTATTGTTCATCCTGATTGTCGGACTGCTTGAATGGGTCATTCATTTCAATATCGATTTCTTGAAAGCTAGCTATTCAGACAAGAAACAGCTTGAGCCGACGCAGGCCGCGTTCTGGCGTGCAGCTGGGTTAGACCAGTGCCTGCACAACCTGACTTATGTGGCGATGGTCTGGGCCTGGGTGACTTTCGCGGCAACGTAGCTCGTACCAGGATATGCCGTCCGATGCGCAGCCCAGAAGCTATGCGCCTATCCCTCGGCCGGTCATAGCGAGGCAAGCTGTTAACCTGCCCCGCTCGACTTTGATCGATGCCAAAACCCGACTAGCCCAGAACCGAAAAACTGCTTTCCTCATTGATCGGGCGCTTGCGTGAGTAAAAGCCCACGTTGATGGTCCGTTTGATATAAGGCAGTTCGAATTGCAGCGGTTCCGCGTCGTGATCCGCTCCGCCTTCGCAATACGCGATCAGTGCCGCCATCATCTTACCTGCAATCGGCGCATTCTTATATTGATTCCCGCTGGACCCACAGGCCATGTAAAACCCCGGCAGGCTGGATTTGTCATAGATCGGAATCCAGTCGGTTGAGGCATCGTAAAGGTCGACCACGCCTCGCGTTTTTGATGGAATACCAAGGCTGGGTACACGCTGCGCATACCGCATGGCCTGCGTTGTCCATTGATCGGTGAATTCACGATTGTAGTTCACATCGTCTTCGCACCACTGATGTGGATCACACTCCGGATCCTCTGATCCCACAAGGATGTGATTGCCGTGTTCCGGGCGGCAATAGCAGGCGATGTCACTGTCCGAAACTATGGTTCCGTCGTTTTCAAAATCGAACCCTTCCGGGGCGGGGACATGCACGACCTCTTGCCGCAGGGGGCGGGTCTTGATGGTCATGTCATCCAGAACGCCTGCCATCCCATTGATGATAGCCGAGCCCGGCCCGGCCACGTTCACGACAACCCTTGCGCGGATTTCTTCGCCTGAAGCAAGTTTTACACCGGAAACACGTCCATCCTCGGTCAGGATCTCGGTTACTTCGGCACTGGTGCGAACCTCAGCTCCGTGCTGTTTGGCAGCATCCATCAGGTTTTGCGACGACAAGGCCGGGTCGGTGACGTACCCCGCCTGAGGCCAGTACACTCCACCCGACATCTTTCGCCCGTTGGACTGGCCGAATTCCGGGTCATCCATACGGCGTGCCGGGGCAAAGCTGTCCAGCGAATAAACCGGCAGGCGTTCAACCACTTTATCCCCCGACCATTCTTCGAACGGGCAATCCAGTTCTGATGAATTGCGCATGTGCTTTTCCAGCATCCCGTTCGCCTCGGTCTTCATAACCAGGCAGCCGGTTTCCCTGAACTGAGCCAGATTAGCCCCCTCTGGCAGGTCAAGATAGTCAGCCCAGTCGCGCCAGTAATGATAGCCTTCCCAGGCAAACGCCGTTCCGTCGAAGGTGGAATAGTGCATCCGGATTATCGCGCAGGACCCGGCGGTTGAACCGTGCCCAACCTGTGCGTTACGATCCAGAGACAGGGTTTTCCAGCCCGCCTTGGACATTTCGAACGCAATGGCCGCGCCGATCACACCTGTGCCAATGATGATTGCGTCTGGTTGACTCATGTCGGGTCTCCTTTCCAGTAGCGCCGGGAATATGCGCTGAATTCTTCAACTTCTTCGGGTTTCGGTTCGACGCCCGTAAAGGCGTATAGGTAATGCGGCACCATCGAGATCCGCGTCTCGAAGGATTCGTTCAATTGTGCCAGGTCGTATCCGATCTGCATGTAATACAGCACGCGCGCGCGCGTTTCGGACTCGATCTCGGAATAGCCGTATCTCGCGAACATCGCGTGCAAAGCCTCAAGCCGCCGAGTGTCTGACTGATCCAGCGCACGGCGTACTTTGCCCGATTTACGCGCCCAGTCGCGCACGGCAAAGTCCAATGCGGTGTCAAACAAATCTGTGTTGACCACACAACGATGCACGTTGCAGACCGCGCCCGTTATCGTTTCGGCTGGCGCTTCGGCCTGTTTTACAAGCGCAACCGTATTGGTCGCCTGCCACCGAGCCAGCAGTGCATCCAAAAGTTCCTGTCTGGACTTGAAGTACCAGTAGAAGGATGAACGTGACACGGCCATCCGCTCGGCCAGGTTAAGAACCTTGATCTGGTCCACCCCGTCCGAAATCAGCACGTCCATCGCCACGTTCAGCCAATCGTCGCGGGTCACCTTGATATTGCCGATCAGGGGCTCGGCTTCGGGATCATCGCGGTGAAGGATAGGTTTGTTGTTCATTCAACTCTCCGGTGGCGCCCCGCCCTCTGCGGTGCGGCGTGCAATAAGGTCCTGCAAGGCTCCAAAACGATCATTGTCTATGGCGGGGGCCTTGAAATTGTTCAGGATACCCTTCCAAACCCCCGTTGCACGGTGGTTGGCATCCGTCGATCCTCGCTCGGTCCATGTGCCGAAATTGGCGTAGTCATGGACATGCGGTTGATAGAACTCGGTGGTGTAGCGCTCCATCGTCTGGGGGCAGGCAAAGAAATGACCGCCGGGCGCGACCTCACGCAAGGCGGTGTCAAAGCCGATCTCGGCGAACCCCGCCTGCGCGCCTGCGCAAAGCTCGGCCACCATGTTCAGCACCTCGGCATCACAGACCAGCTTTTCGAAGGATACGGTCAATCCCCCTTCCAGCCAGCCCGCTGAATGAATGATCACAGTCGCGCCGGCCATCAGGCAACCCCAAAGGCCAAACTGGTTTTCATTCGCCGCCTGTACGTCGTTGCTGTTTGACGCCGACCCTGCTGCCGACCGCCAGGGCAGGCCAAGGTGACGCGCCAGTTGGCCTGCGGCAAGTGACGCCTGAAAATGCGAGGGCGTCCCGAATGCAGGTGCGCCGGATTTCATGTCCACATTGCTGGTGAACGTGCCATAACAGACCGGAGCGCCCGGTCTGGCCAGCTGCGTCAAGGTCAGCGCGGCAAGCGCCTCGGCATGGGACAGGGTGATTGCCCCGGCCACGGTGATCGGCGCCATCGCCCCCATCAGAGTGAACGGAGTGATGATCGACATCTGACCGTGGCGCGCAAAGTCGATCAGCCCTTGCGCCATGGGAATATCCAACGTGCGCGGGCTGTTTGTGTTGATGATCGTGTAACAATGCGCATTGCCCCGAAACTCATCATCCGACAGACCGCGCGCCGTGGACAGCATCTCAAAGCAATCCATGACCTGCGGCGTGCCGCGCGAGAAGAGGAACGGAAACTTGTCGGTCAGTTCCATCTGCGCTTGTGTCGTGAAGTAGTGGCGCAAATGCGTCGGTACATCCTGAGGTTCAACTTGAGGCGAGATCATCTGGAACACATCGAAATGATGGGTGAGCTTCAGAAACTCCAGATAATCCTGACTGGTCGCCGGGCGACGGCCACGTTCCAGATCGGTTGCGTTCGGCGCGCCTGCCCCCGGTTGAAAAACCAGCGATCCCAGTTCCAGAGTAAAATCCCGATGCCGTGAACCGGCGCGACAAGCGATAGATTTGGGTGCCGAGGAAACAGCAGCCTCAACCATCTCGCGCCCGATAAAGACCATTTCACTGTCTTCATCCACGCGCGCACCACCCTGCTTGAACAGCTTGCGTGCCTCGGGAAGCAAGGTCTTTACACCCAACTCCTCGAGCGTACGCAACGCTGTCTCGTGCATGTTCGCGATCTGGTCAGCCGGGAACACCTCCATCAAAGGGAAAGGGTTCCTGAGCTGGCGATAGTTCACGTCGCGGCTGGGCTGCGGGGCAGCCTCGCCTCCTCGCCTTCGGCGTCGTCGGTCCGGAGCCGTCATGATCAGCCCCGCATCGCTTTGCCCTGAGGGTCGTAGGGCGACGGTGCAATTACCCGCGCCGGACATTCCACACCCACCACATGGACAGACAGTTCCGTACCCGGGTCCACCTTGTCACGGTCAATCAAGGCCATCGCCAACGACTTGCCGATGTGGTGCCCATAACCGCCTGAGGTCACAAAACCAACGCGTTCGCCGCCGGCCCAGACCGGTTCATACCCGCTGGCGTCGGCGTCCAACGCATCGATTTCCAGTGTTACCTGTACCTGCGCCGGGCCATTGCCATCCCGTTCGGCCAAAGCGGCCTCCTTGCCGACGAAATCCTTGTCCCAGTCGATCCAGCGATCCATGCCGGTCATACCGGGTGTGTAAGCCTGCGTGAACTCTGCCGACCAGATGCCAAAGCTCTTCTCAAGCCGCGTTGACAGCATCGCATTGAAACCGCACTCGCGGATTCCCTCTTCTGCACCAGCTTCCAGCAAAATGCGGCGCAGTTTGATGTGATCGCCATAGCGGCAGTTGATTTCATACCCTTTTTCGCCGGTCACCGACATACGAGCCACGCGGGCACGGACGAGGCCGATATCGAAATCACCGCAGCCCATGAATTTCAGGCCCGAGATATCCTGTTCGGCCAGTTTCTCGACCACCACCTGCGATTTCGGTCCAACCACGGCGAACCCGCAATACTCCTCTCCCAAGTCACGGACGGTGACCCCTTCCATCATATGATCGTTGAACCATCGCATATGCCACGCGCGCAGGTAATAGCTGCCCATGATCCACCATGTCCCGTCGCCCCAGTTCAACACGGTCAGATCGCCTTTGAGCCGCCCGTCCTCGCCCAGCATCGGTGCCAGCTTGGCACGACCCGGGGCGGGTAGTTTCGACGCCATAACGTTATCCAGCCATGCTTCAGCATTTGGGCCGGAAACCTCAAAGCGGGAAAAGCCCGTGATATCCATCAGGCCCACGCCCTCGCGGATGGTTCTGCATTCAGCGGCCACGATGTCGTGCGCGTTCGAACGTTTGAGCGTTGGCGTTTCCTCAAACCCTTTGGGTGCGAAATACAGCGGCACCTCCAGATCCCAGCTGACACCCCATTTGCAACCGGCCTCGGTCATCGCGTCATGCGCCGGGGCCATCTTCAGCGGGCGACCCGCAGGCAGTTGCTCGTTCGGATAGGTCATCACGAAGCGGCGCGAATAGAACTGGCCAGTGGTTTCACGGATATACCGCTTGTTCTGTGCGAAATCACCATAGCGCGCCACATCCATCGGCCAGGCATCCGCTTCGGGCTCGCCATGGATCATCCATTCGGCCAGCGTTTTGCCAACACCCCCACCTTGCAGGAAGCCCGCCATCACAGCACAGGCCGTCCAATATCCCCGTTTGCCCGGAACCGGACCAACCAGCGGGTTACCATCCGGTGAGAACGTAAACGCACCATTGACCCATGTCTTGATGCCCACGTTCTGGATCGACGGATACCGCTCAAAGCCCAATGTCAGTTCGTTCTCGATCCGGTCAAGCTGTTCCTGAAACAGTTCCTCGCCATAGTTCCACGGCGCTCCGTCCATCGCCCAGTGTTCATGATCGACCTCGTAGATTCCCACCAGAACACCCTTCTGGTCCTGCCGCATATAAGTGAATCCTTCGAGGTCCACGGTCATCGGCATCTCGAAATCCGCCTGCGCAACTTCTGGCACCGTGTCCGTGATCAGATAGTGATGCTTCAACGGCGAGACTGGCAGCTCTACCCCGGCCATGCGCCCAACCTGCTTGGCCCAGAGCCCGGCCGCGTTGACCACATGTTCACAGGTGATCGTGCCCTTATCGGTCACCACCTGCCAGCCATCTGCCGTCTGGATCAGCTCTTCGACCTTGGTTTCCTCATAATATTCGGCACCACGTTTCCTGGCCGCAGTCGCATAAGCCTGAACTGTGCCTGTCGTATCGATATACCCTTCGCGATCCGCCCACATCGCGCCCAAAACACCGTCGGTTGACATGATTGGGCAGCGTCTCCGTGCCTCTTGCGGGGTCAGCAGCTCGCAATCATCAATGCCGATTGACTGGAAGATGCGGTAATTGGCCTGCAACCACTCCCAGCGTTCAGGCGTACCGGCCAGCGTCAGACCACCGGTCATGTGCAAACCGATATTCTGGCCCGATTCTTTTTCGATCTCACTCAGTAGGTCAATTGTGTAGGCCTGCAACGAGGCCATGTTCGGATCCGCGTTCAGGGCATGGATGCCGCCCGCTGCGTGCCATGACGATCCCGATGCCAGCCGCCGCCTCTCCAGCATGACCACATCCGACCAGCCGAATTTGGCCAGATGATACAGAACCGAAGCACCAACGACGCCCCCACCAATGACCACTACGCGATATTGGGATTTCATCCCGACCTCCCTGAACAGAATCTGGGAAGACGCTAGTGGCACTGTTCAGTTCTGTCTAGACATTTATGTACAGTACGGAATGCGAGAACTCTGCCGAATGCTTTGCAAACCTAAAGCTGGGCGCTTGGGCGGGTTTTCACGCTTTCAAACCAAACCTGCGTGTTCGTATTGCCGTCCGGTATCCGCATCTTAATGACGCGCGCGAAATCGACAAAAACAAAAGTGGATATATCCGCCAGAGTGAATTCATCGCCCGCAACATACGCGCTTTGCTTCAGCCGCGCCTCCAGCAGTTCAAAAAACGACGCACCCCGCTCGCGCCCACGCTGCGCCAGTTCGGGGATCTGCGCATGATTTACCGTGCCGGGAATGGCACGGTCTTTGAACGCCGGGTGGCTGTTGCGCAAAGCCTCAGCGATGGGCGCACCACCCTGCTGCTCGGCAATTGCGTTCCACATCAAGACCAACCCTTTTTCATCAGCGGTACGGCCCATTAAGGACGGCTCGGGGAAACGCGCTTCAAGATACGCGGCGATGCCAAGATTTTCGGTCAGGACTGCGCCTTCATCCGTTACCAGAACCGGGATTGTAGCCCGGGGGTTCACTGCACGAAACTCAGTGCTCAACTGCGCGCCCTCAGCAATCGAGATTTCGTGCGTTTCGATGTCCAACCCTTTTTCCGCGATAAACATGCGGGCACGGCGCGGGTTTGGGGCCGTAGAGCAATCGTAGAATATCATGCAGGCCCCTTCTCTCTGGTCAGCGCCGATAGATGAAACAGCGCCCTTCGACGGCACCCTCGGGCAACGGCATTTCCTCCAGCGCCTCGAAATACATCCGGTCGCTTGATACCATTAATCCACCCCGCGCCAGCAAGGGCTCGATAAACGGGGAAACAAGCCGCGCAAAGATGTCGTTCTTTTCGCGATTATGCCCCCCAAGGTCTGCATGAATCAGGCTTGCTGTCGGTCCAAACCTGTCGACCGCCGCTGGCAGCGTCTCGCGCACATCCCCCAAGATCACCCGATCCTCGGGCGGGGTTGAATCAGGGTGCGAAGCCACCGCGCGTTCGAACACAAAGACAGGGCGTCCATCGATATGCTGCACAAGATGATGATAGGTGCGCCCATTGCCCAGACCCAGTTCAAACACCGGGCCAGCCATGCCTGCCGTTTGCGCAATCGCGTGATCCAGGCAGGCGCGCTGCGACACCATACGATCGATAAACAAGTCCAGACGGCTTTGATTCTCGGACACTGGCAAATATCTCCTTGATACCAATCGAAAGCATAGGTGCCCCCGACGCCGCCTTAGATGACAAATTCTCAAGACTTTGTGTAGCGACGAAGCCCAAAGTTTCACATTTTCGCGACATTTCAGCCCAAGAACGGGTTTGACTAGACAGGCGGAACCGCGCGACACTGACGAAAAAATCACGGGGAGTTGAAACGACCGATGTCACCAAGCGGCCAAACGGTTGGAAAACCTGCATGAGAGCGTTGTTGTCTGTCAGAGACCTCAGCATCGGCTTTGGTGCGGGAAGTTCCGTGGTCACGGATGTGAATTTCGATGTCAAACCAGGAGAAACCTTGGCGCTGGTCGGTGAATCGGGATCGGGTAAAACCATCACGTGCCGGGCCGTCTTGCGGATTCTGCCGCGAACGGCGCAGATACGCAGCGGCACTATAACTTTGAATGATTCCAAGGGCACATGTAACCTGACAGCGGTCAGCGAGCGAGAAATGCGCGGCATTCGTGGCAATCGCGTTTCGATGATCTTTCAGGAACCTATGCGATCTCTGTCACCTCTGCACAAGATTGGGAATCAGGTCAGTGAAGTCCTGTGGCTGCATCGCGGGCTATCTGAGTCTGAGGCGCGCAAAAAGGTCCTGACGCAGTTCGAGCGCGTGGGCTTTCCAGATCCGCAGCGCGCCTATGACTCCTACCCGTTCGAACTGTCGGGCGGAATGCGCCAACGCGCCATGATTGCGATGGCCATGGTATCCAAACCCGAGTTGCTGATCGCGGATGAGCCAACCACCGCGCTGGATGTGACCACTCAGGCGCAGGTTCTGGGGCTGATCAAGGAATTGCAGCGCGAGACCGGCATGGCGCTTATTCTGGTGACCCATGATCTGGGCGTGGTCGCCAACATGGCCGAACAGGTTGTGGTCATGCACAAGGGCCGCATCATGGAGGCTGGCTCGGCCGCACCAATCCTGACCTCCCCCGCACATCCATATACCAAACAACTGTTTGATGCTGCACCGGAAATTCCAGATCAGGATGCTGTGGGTATACCGATGCCGGACGACGATCTGATCCTTCAGATGAAGGGTGTCTCCAAAACCTACACGATGCGGTCCAGCAAAGGGTGGCAGGCCGACAAGGAAATCTATGCGTGCAAAGGGGTAGATCTGAATTTGGCACGCGGCAAGACGCTGGCCATTGTCGGTGAAAGCGGATCAGGTAAAACAACAGCCGCGCGGATTGCATTGGGTGCAGAACTGCCCGATCCCGGCGGAGAAGTCCTGTTTCGCACCGTGCCGAATGCCGATCCCATCACAGTGCACAACATGACCCGCGCCCAGCGCACGGCGTTTCAGCGCAATGCGCAGATGGTGTTTCAGGATCCCTACAGCTCGCTCAGCCCGCGGATGCGCATTCAGGACGCGATGACCGAGCCGCTGGAAATTCACCGTATCGGAACAACGGCCGAGCAGCGCGACAAGGCCGCCGAGATGTTGCAGCGCGTCGGCCTGACAGCCGACATGCTGAAACGCTATCCACACGCCTTTTCGGGGGGCCAGCGGCAACGTCTGTCGATAGCCCGCGCCATGATGCTCGATCCACAGCTCATCGTGTGTGACGAACCCACCTCGGCGCTGGACGTATCTGTACAAGAGCAGATTCTGACCCTGCTGGAAAATCTACAGGACAGCCTGAACCTGTCCTATCTGTTCATCTCGCACGATCTGGCTGTGGTCGCGCGGATCGCCGACGAAGTTGCCGTGATGCGTCGCGGCCTGATCGTCGAGCAAGCACCCCCCGAAACTCTTTTCTACAATCCGCGCCACCCCTACACCAAAGCGCTGATTGCCGCTCAACCCGAACCCGACATCAATCGCCCGATCGACCTGCAAGTGGTTTCCTTGGGCGCCGGCGCGCCGGACAGTTGGGATGAAGCCTTTCGTTTCTCGGACACCGTGATACCCTCATTGGTGGAATTGGAACCGGGCCATAAGGTACGTTGCCATGTTTAAGACCACTCGCCCCCTGATCCTGGCCGCTTCGCTGGCGCTCATCGGGATGCTGCCCGCCACGGCAGAGACAATTCCGACGCCGCAGGAAAGCGCGTTCTGGAACGCGGAAGTAGAAGCGGGCAATCTGCCACCCGTTCAGGAGCGCCTGCCAGCGGACCCGCTGATTGTAGATCTGGCAGCAAAGGGTCGCGAGTTCGGCAAACAAGGCGGCACCCTGCGCACCATGATCACGCGGTCCAAAGATATCCGCCAGATGGTTGTCTATGGCTATGCGCGGCTGGTCGGTTTCGACCAGAACTACGAGATTATCCCCGATTTGCTGGCATCGTTTGAAAACGAAGACGGCCGCAAGTTCACCCTGAAACTGCGCGAAGGGCACAAATGGTCAGACGGTTCTCCGTTTACGTCGGAAGATTTCCGCTATTGGTGGGAAGACGTTGCCAACAACAAATTGCTCAGCCCGTCAGGCCCGCCGGATTTTCTGATTGTCGAAGGCAAATCACCCACCGTTACCTTCCCGGATGAAACCACGGTGATTTTCGAATGGGAAGACCCTAACCCGGGTTTTCTACAATCGCTGGCTCAGGCACGACCGCCCTTTATCTATCGCCCAGCAGCTTTCCTGAAACGATATCACGAGAAATATGCCGACCCCGAGGAACTTGCCTTTCTGGTCGACGATGCCCGCGTCAAAAGCTGGGCCGCGCTGCACAACAAGCTCGACAACCTGTACAAGTTCGACAATCACGAATTGCCCACGTTGCAACCGTGGCTGAACGCAAGTTCCGGCAAGAAAATCCGCCACAATTTCGTACGTAACCCCTATTACCACCGTATCGACAGCAAAGGGGTTCAACTGCCCTATATCGATGTGGTCGAGATGGAGATCGTTGCCCCCGGTCTGGTCGCTGCCAAAACCAATGCAGGGGAAAGCGACCTGCAAGGCCGGGGTCTGGATTTCCGCGACGCTTCGATCCTGAAAAAAGGCGAAGCGCAAGGCGACTACAAGACATTGCTGTGGAAAACCGGCGTTGCGTCGCAAATCGCGATCTATCCGAACCTCAATTTCGAGGATGACGTCTGGCGCGATGTGTTGCGTGACGTCCGTGTGCGGCGCGCCCTGTCCCTTGCCATCGACCGCGAGACAATCAACCAAGCTTTGTATTTCAAGCTAGCGCATCCCGGCGCAATGTCGGTTCTGCCTGCCTCGCCCTTTTATGA
This sequence comes from Ruegeria sp. O5, assembly GCF_056535105.1. NCBI lineage: Bacteria > Pseudomonadati > Pseudomonadota > Alphaproteobacteria > Rhodobacterales > Roseobacteraceae > Ruegeria > Ruegeria sp. O5. The sequence goes on from NZ_JBQERN010000009.1 coordinate 112,466, forward strand.
TGAGAAGAATGCCACCGCATGGGCCGGTTACGATGTCGGCCAGGCCAATGCGTTGTTGGATGAGGTCGGCCTGACCCAGCGCGACAAGAACGGTATTCGCCTGCTACCGGACGGGCGCCCTATGGAGCTGGTGATCGAAACCGCTGGCGAGCGGCAAGAGGTTGAAAACGCCCTTCAGATCGTTACTGACACCTGGCGCGAGATCGGGGTCAAGCTGGTCATGCGCCCGTTGGATCGCGATATCCTGCGCAACCGGGTGTTTGCAGGTAACTCGATGGCATCGGTCTGGTATGGGTGGGATGACGGTATCCCGCAGGCGCACACGTCCCCGGCGTATCTGGCACCCACCGATCAGGTCTTCCTGGCCTGGCCAAAATGGGGCCAGTTTTATCAGACAGGTGGTGAAGCCGGGGAAGCCCCCGACATGCCCGAAGCAGAACGCCTGATGCAACTGGCCCATGACTGGGAGGTCGCAACTACCGATGACGAACGCAAGGAAGTCTGGACTGAGATGCTGAGAATCCACGCCGACCAGCTTTTTGCCATCGGTATCCTGAACGGAGCACCCCAACCCATTGTCGTGTCGAACCGTCTGCGCAATGTGCCGGAACAGGCCATGTGGGCATGGGAGCCCGGTGCGCATTTTGGCGTTCACCGCCCGGACGAGTTCTTTTTCGCCGACTAAGCAGGAGCAGCTAAATGGTCATGCTGCGCTATGCGGTGTATCGCTTTTTCACGATGCTGCTGACATTGTTGGTGGTCTCGGTCCTGATTTTCATAATCATCAACCTGCCGCCCGGTGATTACCTGAGCAACCAGATTGCCGAGCTTCAGGCCTCGGGCCAGTCAGCAGGTGTCGCCAAGGCCGAGTTTCTGCGCGCCGAGTACGCTCTGGATCGCCCGATGTGGGAACAGTACCTGATCTGGGTGGGCTTCTGGCCGGGACCGCACGGATTTTCGGGTCTGATCCAAGGTAATTACGGCTGGTCATTTGAGTTCGACCGGCCTGTATCTGAAATCGTGGGCGACACGCTTTGGCTGACGGTCGTCGTCAACCTGGCCGCGATCCTGTTTGTTTATGCCGTTGCTCTTCCCCTGGGTGTTATTGCTGCGGCGCGATCACGGACATGGATTGATTATACCTCGGCCTTTGTGGGTTATCTGGGGCTAGCGACACCCAACTTTTTGTTGGCCCTGATCCTATTCTACTACGGGCATCGGTATTTCAACCTGCCTATCGGCGGCCTGATGGATCCGCAATTCGAAGGTCAGCCGCTGAGTTGGGACAAGATGAAATCTATTCTCATCCACCTGATCGTTCCGACTTTTGTCATCGGAACCTCGGGCGCATCGGCGATGATGCAGCGCCTGCGGGCAAATATGCTCGATGAACTGGGGAAACCCTATGTGGAAACGGCCATTGCCAAAGGTATGGCGCCGTCGCGGATGCTGACGAAATATCCGTTGCGCGTGGCATTCAACCCGTTCGTTGCGGATATCGGTAACCTTCTGCCATCTATGGTGTCGGGATCGGTTCTGGTGTCAGTCGTTCTGGGCTTGCAAACCATCGGGCCGACTTTGCTGACAGCACTGAAAACGCAGGACCAATTCCTGTCCGCGTTTATCCTGATGTTTGTCGCGCTGCTGACGCTTATCGGCACGATGATCTCGGATATTCTGCTGGTGATGCTGGATCCCCGCATACGATATGAGGGGCGCGAAGCATGACCGATACTCCTGACAACCGCTACGTCGATGACGCGCCGTTTGATCCGCAGGCGTCGATACAGCAATTGGAACGCGCCGATCTGGATGCCCCCAACTGGGTATTGGTCTGGCGCAAGTTCCGCACGCATAAGCTGGGCCTGATCTCGGGCATCTTCCTGCTAATGTGCTACCTGATGCTCCCATTTGCCGGTTTCATCGCGCCGTATGGCCCGAATGACCGGAACGGAGAGCATCTGTATGCGCCACCGCAATCGGTGAACTGGTTTTACGAAGGCGCTTTTATCGGCCCCCATGTTTTTCCAATCGTCGCCGAGGCGGATCTGGAAACCTTCCAGTGGAAGTTCGTCCCTGACACTGACGACCCGCGCCCGATCCGGTTCTTCTGTGAAGGGTCCGAATATCGACTTGCGGGTCTTATCAAGACAGACAGGCATCTTTTCTGCGCGCCGGATGGTGCCACCTTGTTCCTCTGGGGGTCCGACAGGCTGGGTCGCGATATCTTCAGCCGCATCCTCTATGGGGCGCAGCTGTCGCTGACCGTGGGGCTGATCGGTATTTCGGTATCATTCTTTCTGGGTATCCTGTTCGGTTCGATGGCCGGCTATTTCGGTGGCCGCATCGACTGGGTCATCAACCGGGTCATCGAAATTCTGCGTTCGCTGCCGGAATTGCCGCTGTGGCTGGCACTGTCTGCCGCCGTGCCATCGAACTGGAGCCCGGTTGCCGTATTCTTCATCATTTCGATCATCCTCGGCATCCTCGACTGGCCAGGACTGGCGCGTTCAGTTCGTGCAAAGTTCCTGTCACTACGCGAGGAAGAATACGTTCGTGCGGCAGAAATGATGGGTGCAAGCTCGGGCCGGGTGATCCGTAAGCACTTGTTGCCAAATTTCATGTCTCATTTGATTGCATCAGCCACCCTGTCGATCCCGGCAATGATACTTGGGGAAACGGCGCTTAGCTTTCTTGGCCTGGGCCTTCGTGCACCAGCGGTCAGTTGGGGTGTGATGCTGAATGACGCGCAAAACCTCGCATCGATTGAGATCTACCCCTGGACGGCAATCCCGATGCTTCCGATCATCGTGATCGTACTGGCTTTCAACTTTCTGGGTGACGGGTTGCGCGACAGCCTTGACCCTTATCAGCAATGAGCCTTCTTGCCACCCTTCCCGCCGTCGACCGATATCGCAAGGTCGGCACAGGCGCTCTGCCAAGTGCTTTTGCCGTCTCCGAACTGGCGACAGCCAGCTTTGCAGCCGTTGGGCAAGAGATGGCCCGCTTTATGCAGGCGCTGAACCTGACCCAGAAAGCACCCGAGATCGCCATCGACCACCGGCTGGCATCGTTGTGGTTCGGCTATTCCTTCAAGCCCGATGGCTGGGAAATGCCAAACCTTTGGGATGCGGTCGCGGGGGACTACAGGGCCTCAGATGGCTGGATTAGGCTGCACACCAACCTTCCGCGCCATCGCGCAGCAGCGATGAAGGTTCTCGGCACCCCGCCAGAGCGTGAAGCTGTGGCAAAAACCGTCAGAACCCGGGCCATATCCGATTTGGAAACCGATATTGTGGCCGAAGGCGGCGTGGCCGCTGCCATGCGCAGCCGGACCGAGTGGCTTGAACATCCGCAGGGCCGCGCTGTATCGCGCGACCCGTTGATTGGCTGGCAAGGCCCCCGGTACGTCAAGCTGCGCGAGAGACCGCAGGCAACTCCTGCAAGACCTCTTGCCGGGCTGCGGGTTCTTGACCTTACACGCGTTCTGGCAGGTCCGGTATCCACCCGCACATTGGCCGGTTTCGGGGCCGAGGTTCTGCGGATCGATCCGCCCGGTTGGGACGAACCCGGTGTGATCCCCGACATTTCACTTGGAAAACACTGCGCCTATCTCGATCTGAAATCGACCAATGGCATGGAACGGCTGCAAGAACTTCTGCCCCAAGCGGATGTGTTCGTACACGGGTACCGGCCCGGCGCTTTGGATGCGCTTGGCCTGACGCGCGCCAAGCGCGATGAACTGGCTCCGAACAGGGTCGAGGTGACGCTGAATGCCTATGGCTGGCAAGGCCCCTGGTCGACCCGGCGCGGGTTTGACAGCCTTGTCCAGATGAGCGCAGGAATTGCGCATGCGGGCATGGGATGGGCTGACGCCGACAAACCGACGCCATTGCCGGTACAAGCTTTGGACCACGCAACCGGCTACCTGATGGCCGCCGCCGTTCTTTCTGCTCTGGCCGAAGCCGCGTCGGGCAATTCCATCATGCATGCGCATCTGTCCCTTGCCCGCACCGCCGAGCTTTTGGCGGTTCTCGGCAAAGACGACGTCGAGGCAGAGACCATTACTCCGACGCCCACGGATTACTCCCCTGCAACAGAAGCCTCGGGCTGGGGACCAGGGCACCGCCTCAGATCAGCCCTCAGTCTCGGTGAAACTGTGCTGCAATGGGATTTACCGGCGTCGAAACTGGGCACATCTGACCCGGTCTGGCCCTTCGTTTCCAACTGACCTCACGCTTTCGGGGGCACCTCATCCGAGACTCAACACAAGGCGGCGGCGGGACTCTCTACCGGTCGTCGCCATCCGGCCCGATATCGTCCAGATAGTCCTCGTCAATTGCGGCCTGAACAGCCCCTGTCACGGCCTCACGCTGTTTTTGCGTCAGGTCTTCCGCCTCTTTGCCATCTGCCAATCTTACAGTGACCTCGCGATGCGCAAACTTGATCCCCTCTCGCGCGAACAGCTCGCGAATGTCCTGATAGACCTTTTTGCGAACCAGCCACTGGTCGCCGGGTTTCGTCATGAACTTGACCCGGATGATCATCGCTGAATCCTGCATCTCGATCACGCCCTGTGACTTCAGCGGTTGGATGAAATTGTCTCCGATTACGGGATCGGCCAACAACTCCTGACCCAGTTTCTTGATCAATTTACGAACCTTCTCGACATCGGTGTCATAGGTCACGCGCAGCGGCAGCTTCATGATCACCCAATCGCGCGAGTAGTTGGTCAGCACTTTGATCTCGCCAAAGGGAATGGTGTTCAGCGCACCCAGATGGTGACGCAGTTGCATGGACCTGACCGAGATTTTCTCGACCGTCCCTTTCACATCCCCAATGTCGATATATTCCCCTTTCCGGAACGCATCATCCAGCAGGAAGAATGCGCCGGAAAAAATGTCGCGCACCAGCGTTTGTGACCCGAACCCCACGGCCAAACCAACCACACCGGCACCCGCAAACAACGGGCTGACATTGATACCCAGTTCCATCAGGACAATTAGTACGATCGTGACCACGACAACAGCCAGAATTGCGCCCCGGAAAAGTGGCAACAGCGTTGCCAGACGGCTTTGCCCGCCTTCACCGCCTTCGTCGCCCAGTTCAACCTCGGTGCCATCGTCGGATTCTTCAGCGATCTTGCTGTCGATCCAGATCCGAAAGAAATGAAACAGGATGTACCCGATAAACAGGACGACCATCACATCCAGCGCACGTTCTACCGGCAGATCCTCGCTCCAGTCCGCGTTCGGGTACCATATCACGACAAGCGCATAAGCCCCGAGCACGAAAGCCAGAATTCCGGCTACCCGGCGGGCCAGGTCTTCATAAGTCAGAAGATGCTGCTTCGGCTGTTCAGCCTCGGGTATATCCGCCGCCCCGGCGCCTTCATCCGCTGCCGCGGCTTCCCCGTTTATTTCGCTAATCATGCGCGAGCGGTCGAAATATCGCTCCAGCAGATAGTTCATTGCACCATAGGCTATGACCACGGACATGAAGATTAGATAGCTGCTTGCAATCAACGGCAGCGGCGTCGGATGCTCCAGCGCCAGATCAACAGCCAGACGGAACCAGCTGAACACGACATAGATGATCAATGCCGGCGCCCAGCCAAATGACACAAACCGCAGCAGCCAAGACACCTGTTCGGATGCCCGCCCACCCCGGATCGCGTTCGAGATGGCACGGGCGTTGAACAGGATCATCAGAATATTGCCCAGCGCGCCCAGCATCGTCAGACCGCCATACACCATGGCGTAGACGTTGTAGTTCAGTCCAAAATCAGCGACCCAGGTAGAAAACAGGACGACCGAAATATCATAGGTCGCCAGCACGGACGCCCAGATGTACAGCCTGCGCGCATTCTTGTCCGAAAAGGGCGGTAATCGATATTGGCTCAGATAAGGCGACAGGACCATGCGCCACAGGTCCGACACCGTGCGCGACAGGAAAAAAGCCGTAAAGATGGCGGTGATCGTGAACTGGACCGAGATATCCTCGGCCTCGCCAAAGATCAGATACCCGACGATCAAAGCCATGATCATTGCAAAGACCGTAGCACCGATCCCCATCAGGAACCGGAACAGCAGGAACGGCATCTTTTCCCGATAACCCTGTGGTTCGTCCTTGATCCGCGCCACCACCCAGCGGCGCGCGAACCGTTTCCCGTAAATCTCGATCGACAGCCACCGCCCAAGTAACAGGAACAGGATATTCCAGCCCAACACCTCGACATAGGTCTGGATTCGGCCATCCGGGCTGGTCTGGCGCAGGATGTATTGTACTTCAAAAATAGAATAGGGCAGCGCCTCGAGCCTCGATTGCATCGACTCACGGAACTTCGAGAACCGCTCTTGCGCCTTCATCAGTTGCGAACCGTCACCCATTGGGTTGCTCGAATCGCTGTCTGCGCCCCCCGAACCTGCATCCTTTCCGCCTGCCGTTGTCACAACCTGACCGGCACTGTCGATGACAATGACACTTGCGCCCGCATCGCTGGCCGCGCGGATTGCAGCGGCCAGATCACTTTCCTTGTCGGCCTCGGACGAAGTGCCCGACCCTGAAGGATATCCGGGAATCAAAGATGACTGCGCCAATGCACCAGTGGAAATGCTCAGGAAAATGGCCCAAAACGCCAAAAAAAATGCGGCCAGAAAGTTATTTCGCATTGGGTCGTGCATCCAGTTTTTGCCGATATTGGTCAGATTACAGAAGCGTTTCAAGCAGTTCAAATACTCGCATCGAACCGTCTCAATATCGTGTTTGGACGTGTTCTTGGCGCACTCTGATGAGCGCAGGTGTTTTCAATCTTTCAATAATTGAATATGACCGAGCAAAGGTTTCTGGTCGGCCTCGATTGTCTTCATCGTTCTCATTAGGCGATCTTGTCTGGCGGTGGTGCGATATGTCGCGAAACAGTCAATACGCTGTTGCCAAATCGCAATGCTTGAAACATTTGCAAGTGCGCAAATCCGCCTTTGGCAAGCGTGGGATTGAAATATACAGTAACGCTTGCGAACGCGCGGATTTCGCTCTGGGATCAAGAAGACGGGCAACACTATGAGCCTTGGCACAACCAATTCTAAACCGGACCGCGCGCCGCGTATCCTGTTTTACAGCCACGACACGTTCGGTCTGGGGCATTTGCGCCGGTCCCGCGCCTTGGCTGCGGCAATCACGCAGGCGGACCCAAGCGCCTCGGCGCTGATCCTGACGGGTTCGCCCGTGGCAGGCCGTTTTACCTTTCCCCGCCGCGTTGACCATGTGCGCCTGCCCGGTGTGACCAAGCGCGCGGACGGATCGTATGCCGCGCGCACAATCGGAATGGGGATCGACGAAGTAACCGAATTGCGCGCGGGATTGATCCAGACTGCGGTTCAGCAATTCGACCCCGATGTGTTGGTCGTCGACAAGGAACCGACAGGGTTCCGGGGTGAGCTGTTGCCGACACTGAAATACCTCGAACGCCATTGCGGAACGAAACTGGTTTTGGGCCTGCGTGATGTGCTGGACGAACCCGAAGTGCTGGCCGCCGAATGGGCGCGCAAAGAAGCCATCGAGGCGACCGAGCGGTTCTATCATGAGATCTGGGTTTACGGATCGCAATCGATCTACGACCCGACGCAAGGCTTGCCGCTAAGCGCGTCAGCGCGATCCCGCATTCACTGGACGGGATATCTGCGCCGCGACCTCGGCCCGGTCGGTGAACCGCCTCAGCAACCTTATATCCTGATCACACCCGGTGGCGGTGGCGATGGCAAGGCACTGGTCAACCTGGTCTTGTCCGCCTACGAGAAAGATCCAGACCTGTCGCCGCGTGCTGTGCTGGTCTATGGCCCGTTCCTGTCGGGTGAATTGCGCAACGATTTCGAAGCACGGGTTGCCGCATTGAATGGTCGTGTAACTGCGGTTGGGTTTGAATCGCAGATCGAAACGCTGTTTGCCGGGGCCGAAGGCGTGGTCTGCATGGGCGGCTACAACACGTTTTGCGAGGTCCTGTCCTTTGACAAACGGGCCGTCATCGTTCCACGCACCACACCCCGTCTGGAACAGTGGATACGGGCCTCACGCGCAGAAGAGCTGGGGCTGGTCAAGATGCTGGACGAACAACGCGACAGCCTGACACCCGACGCAATGATCCGTGCCATCCGCAACCTGCCGCACCAATCTGTGCCGTCGCAGGCCATCCAAAGCGGATTGCTGGATGGTTTGGACTATGTCACCGACCGCATTGACAGCCTGCTGACACGGGAACAGAAACGAGCCACTGGATGAACTCGGCCTCTCCCAATCTGGCGGTTGTGGTCAAAGGCTGGCCGCGACTGTCCGAAACATTTATCGCGCAGGAACTTGTTGCCTTGCAGGAAGCCGGGCACCGATTTGACATCTGGTCTCTGCGCCATCCAACCGACACCAAACGTCACCCTTTGCACGACCGCTTCTCGGGGCAGGTTCGCTATCTGCCAGAATACCTGCATGAGGAGCCACAGCGGGTGTGGGCGGCCCGCGCTGCCGCCCAAGACCTGCCCGGCTATGCCGAAGCCTACAAGATCTGGCGGCACGACCTGCGCCGCGACCCGACGCCGAACCGCATCCGCCGGTTCGGGCAAGCATGTGTTCTGGCCGCCGAGTTACCCGCCCAGACGCAGGGGCTCTATGCCCATTTCATGCACACCCCCTCGTCGGTCGCCCGATATGCGGCCATCATGCGCGGTCTGCCATGGAGCTTTTCTGCCCATGCCAAGGATATCTGGACCTCACCGGATTGGGAAAAGCGTGAAAAGCTGCAGGCCGCAACATATGGGGCCGCTTTCGGGGCCACCTGCACGGCAATCGGCGCGGAACACCTGCGCAGCCTCGCTGATGACCCCAACCGCGTGGAGCTTATCTATCACGGTCTGGACCTGTCGCGCTTCCCCGAACCGCCAAAGCGCGGGACACGTGCCGCTGGTGACCCGTTTCACATGATTTCCGTTGGACGACTGGTTGAAAAGAAGGGCTTTGACCGCCTTATTGCGGCATTCACGCTGCTGCCGGAGAACCTGAACTGGCATTGGACCCACATTGGCGGCGGAGGCCTTGGTGACACGCTACGGGCGCAGGCGCGCGCTGCTGGTATCGTGGACCGCATCACCTGGAGGGGAGCCTGCGATCAGCCAGAGGTGATCGATGCCATGCGCAGGGCCGACCTGTTTGTCCTGCCCAGCCGGATTGCTGCGGACGGGGACCGGGACGGATTGCCGAACGTGTTGATGGAGGCCGCATCCCAGCTTTTGCCGATCCTGTCGACACCGGTTTCGGCCATCCCGGAATTCATCCAATCCGGAACGCATGGCGTGTTGTCTGATGACGACCCGGCTGCATTGGCTTCAGCCATTTCAGCTTTGGCCACTGATCCGGAAACGGCTGCAACTATGGCGCGTGCAGCCTATGACCGCCTGATTGCAGATTTTCGAATGGACCCCGGTATTGCACGGCTGTCGGCCCGGCTGAAAACCCTGAGCATGGAAGACGCGTAATGGCGCGGGTTGCGTTTTATGCGCCAATGAAATCTCCCGGCAGCCAGAAACCCTCGGGCGATCGCGAAATGGCGCGAAACCTGATGCTGGCCTTGGCGGCGCAGGGGAATAAGGTCGAACTGGCTTCGGACCTGCGCGTCTACGACAAGAACGGGGACAGGGACCTACAGAGAACCCTTATTCGCGCGGCTGAGATTGAAGCACAGCGGCTGAGCGCCGAATTGCCCTTTGATACAGATCTGTGGGTGACTTATCACAATTACTACAAGGCACCCGACCTGCTGGGCCCCAAGGTCTGCCAGGCGCGCGGCATCCCGTATGTGCAACTGGAAAGCACGCGTGCATCAAGCAGGCTGAACGGGCCGTGGGCCGATTTCGCCCAAGCAGCGCATCAGGCGTGTGATGCAGCGGATATCATTTTCTACCACACAGCCAATGACCTGATTACGTTGGAACGGGACCGTTTTGGCAAGCAGGCACTGGTTGAATTGCCGCCATTTCTGCCTGAAACCGTGTTGCCTGTGGCTACGGCCGGGGACGGCCCCATGCTTACTGTCGGAATGATGCGGCATGGGGACAAGCTGGCGTCCTACCGGATTTTGGCCGAGGCCCTTTCGCACCTGACATGTGACTGGAACCTGAACATCGCGGGGGACGGTCCGGCGCGGCCGGATGTTGAAGCGTTGATGGTGCCGTTCGGAAGCCGGGTGCACTTTCTGGGCCAGCTCGACCGGGCGGCCTTGCAGAAAATCTACCAACACGCATCCCTGCTTGTCTGGCCGGGCGTGAACGAAGCCTATGGGATGGTCTACCTTGAGGCGCAGGCGACAGGCCTGCCCGTGATCGCACAGGACCGCCCCGGCGTTCGGGATGTGCTGGCACCTGCGGTTTACCCATCGGTTGATGCTGGGGCCAAAGGGCTTGCTGATCACATGCAAAACCTGCTGGAGGATACCGCGCAGCGCCGTGCGCTTGGGGCGAATGCGCGCAGCTATGTGGCACGGCGCCATCTTATGCCTCAGGCGACCGAGCGATTGTGGGCGCATCTTCGGCCCTTGTTGAAGGATGTATCATGACCCGTCTTGCACTGCTTCGCCACGGGCATACCCACTGGAACCGCGCAGGGCGCATTCAGGGGCGCAGTGATATTCCGCTGGATGAGGACGCGCGGTCTGAACTGGCCGGGTATCGCTTGCCTGACCCATGGGCCGCCGCTGATATCTGGTCCAGCCCGTTGCTGCGCGCCAGTGAAACGGCGCGGATCGTGTCTGGGCGCGCAACGAAAACCTCGGACGCGCTGATTGAAATGAATTGGGGCGACTGGGAGGGGCTTCGAGGTGTCGACCTGATCGCCGATGAAACCAGCGGGTATCGCCATATCGAAGACTGGAGCTGGGAATTTCGCCCGCCTCACGGTGAAAGCCCTGCCGAGGTTTGGACCAGGCTGCGCCCCTGGGTGTCCGGACTGCGACAGGATACAGTCGCGGTCTGCCATATTGGCATCATGCGGGTCATTCTCGCCCAGGCGTGGGGTTGGGATTTTGATGGTCCCGCCCCCTTCAAGATCAAGCGCAATCGGCTGTATATCGTTGATATGGACACAATGACCGCAGACCCGGACCCCGTTCGCCTGATCAAACATGGGCCGATGCCATGAAGGTGATGATCGTTGTCACGCACCTTTTGGGAACAGGGCATCTAAGCCGGGCCCTGACGTTGGGCCGGGCGTTCCGGGATGACGGCCACCAAGTCATGGTCGTCTCGGGCGGGATGCCTGCGCCTCAACTGGACAGCAGCGGGCTAACCCTGTTCGGTTTGCCGCCACTCAGATCAGATGGAACCAATTTCACCCGGCTTCTGACTGAAAGCGGCGTCGAGGCTGACGCGGATTATCAGCGCGCGCGTGTGACAGCCATGGTGCAGGCGGTAAACAGCTTTCAGCCGCAAATCCTGGTAACCGAGCTTTACCCCTTTGGTCGCCGGTCGCTGGCAGCGGAGTTCGACGCGGCCCTGAATGCGGCACGGGTCCTGCCTCGGCCTCCGATCATCCTGGGATCGATCCGGGATATTCTGGCCCCGCCTTCCAAACCTGCCAAGGCCCAGCGGACAGAAGATATCGTCACCCGCTTTTTTGACGGCATTCTTGTTCACTCGACCGAAAGTGTCACACCGCTTTCGGTCAGTTGGCCGGTGTCGGACCGATTGGCGGAACGGCTGCATTATACCGGCTTTGTGGCGCCGGAACTGCCTCTACCGCATCCGCAGTCCGTTGGGCAGAGCGAAATCCTTGTCAGCGCCGGCGGCGGTTCTGTGGGGCAACCGATCTTTCGCGCGGCCATCGAGGCCGCCCGCCAGATGCCCAACAGGCGCTGGCGCCTGTTGATCGGCGGGACGGATGCCAAGGCAAGGATCGCAGAGCTGTCCCAACTGGCTGAAGAAACCTCGGCAATTCTGGAACCTGTGCGCCCCGATTTTCGCCAGATGCTGCCCCATGCAGCGGCATCGGTCAGCATGTGCGGCTACAACACCGCCATGGATATTCTGCAAAGCGGAACACCCGCTGTTTTTGTCCCATTCGATGATGGCAAAGAGGTTGAACAGGGGCTGCGTGGGCAAAGCCTGTCGAGTTTGCCAGCCATCGAGGTGCTTCTCAGCCGAACCCTGAGCGGGCAGGCGTTGGCGCAGGCCGTAGAGCGCGTCATTTCAGATGGACCCCGCGCGCAGCAGGACTTCGGATTTGATGGCGCGGCCCAAACCGTGGAGATCGCCAAGCACCTGCTGGAACGGCGTAAATGAACCCGGACTGGCACCCACTTGAGGTCGAGCTGACCCATTGGCATGCAGCGGGCCTTTCGTTGCCGTTGTGGTGGCGAGACGATGACGCGATCGACCCGACACCACAGTTGGACCGGCTGTCCGATCTGGCCGCGCAGTTGGGCCTGCCGGTACATCTGGCCGTCATTCCCCATGCGGCAACCCCTGCGCTGGCTGACTATGTTGTGCGCGGCGAAACTCTCATCCCTGTGGTCCACGGGTGGTCCCACAAGAACCATGCGCCTGCCGGTGAGAAGAAAGCCGAGTTTCGTCTCAACCGTCCGCTGGACGAGGTTGTTGCGGATGCTGCGGCAGGATTGTCATGCCTTGACGCCTTGTTCGGCAACACCCTGCGGCCGATGTTTGTCCCTCCGTGGAACCGCATTGCACCAGAAGTCATCGAACACCTTCCGTCACTGGGATACCGAATTCTTTCCACGGCAACGCCCCGCAGAACGGAAATGGCGGCTGCGGGGCTTGAGCAGGTCAACACACATCTTGACCCGATTGGCTGGCGGGGTTCACGCGGTCTGATCTCTCCGGACCACCTGATCGCTCAGACAGTTAACCTCCTGCGGGACAGGCGCGAAGGCCGCGCAGACAACGCCGAGCCGTTTGGAGTATTGACCCATCACCTGGTCCATGATCAGGACATCTGGGCCTTTACCGAGGCGTTGTTGAAACATCTGCTGGACGGTCCTGCCACACTCTGGGTCGCACCGAAGAACGAATAAGGACATCGTCATGAGCCGACTGGATTCCATGCTGCGCCGACTGACGGCCCAACGTGACGGGCTGAACTGGGCAGCCGAACAGATCAGTGACCAAACTGGCGACGTGCTGGATATGGGGCTGGGCAATGGTCGCACCTATGACCACCTGCGAGAGATCCTGCCGAACCGCCGGATCTGGGTGATGGATCGAGTGCTGCAATGCCATCCTGACAGCACGCCACCGGCCGAAGATTTCCTGCAAGGCGAAGCTGAACCCATGCTGCGGAGGCTGATGGCCGAGGGGCACAGGATTGCATTGGCTCATTATGATTTCGGACGCGGCATCAAACACGAAGATGTGGCCGAAGCCGCACGCCTCAGCCCGTTGATCGCGCAAGTCATGCAGCCCGGTGGGTTGTTGATTTCCGGCCAGCCCCTTGTCGGCTTCAACCAGATCAAAGGGCCCGAGACGATCGCACCGGACCGTTACCTGTTCTATACGGCCTGATTACGCTACACGGCGACCGCGCGCCCAAACCGAGTTGAGGGCTGGCACACCTGCGCGCATCCGGAAACGGATAACATCGGCGCGGGCATTGGCGCGCAACTCGCCACGATCCCCAAGCCCGGCGGCCTGCGCCGGGGCCAATGTGACGGTCTTCATCCCACGCGCCATATCGCCCCACATTTCACCCAGCATGACCGCAGACAATAACAAGGCCGACGGCACGTAATCCGAGGACATTACGTCCAGATGCCCAAGCTCGGCCAATTCTCGGGCTGCAACATTCCCGGAATGAGAGCCTCCGCGAACAACGTTTGGCGCACCCATCATGACCTTGATGCCGCGATCATGGCACGCTCTTGCGGCCTCAACCGTTGTGGGGAACTCAGCCAGCCGAATGCCGTGACCCGCCGAGACCTTCACCTGATCTTCGGTCGTATCGTCATGACTGGCAAGAACGGCTCCAAATCGGCGCGCGGCTTTGACGGTTTCGACCTCGTGCACATCACCGTTGCGATCCCGAAGGCCTTTCAGCTGGGCTACATGCTGAAAGAACGTATCATCGTCCATGGCATATTTGCCCTTCAGATAGGATTGCAACTTGCCCATGTCGCGAAACTGACGCTGGCCGGGGGTGTGATCCATGATGGACACAAGACCAACCCTGTCCTCGGGTCCAAACTCGTCCAGTTCCTCGATCAGTGTCTCAGAACAGACCTCTGCCCGCAAATGCAGGAAATGGCTGATCTTAAGCGCATCCTGCTCGCGCAGATCCCACAACTCCCGCGACAGGCCGCGGGCATATTTTCTGTACCGTCCGGCGCCGGAAGGGATCGAACCAACCCGCATCGCATCGAACACACTTGTGATCCCCACGCTGGCCAGTTCCGCGTCGTGGGCCAAAATGGCGGCAGCATGGGGCCAATGCACGTTGGGGCGCGGCTGAATATGGCGTTCAAGATTATCCGTGTGCAACTCGACAAGACCCGGGCTGACATAGTCGCCTTCGCAATCTATCGCACCAGCGGGAACTGCACGCCCGGTGTCGATTTCGATGATAGTGTCACCCGCAATTCGAACACAACCGGTCACGGTTTCATTCGGCAACACAAGCGTGGCATTGGCAAGGATCAAGTCTTCTGTCATCTGAACTTCACGCAATCTGAGGTATTGGAAGGCCACTTAATAGGAGGCCAATGTGACATTCACGCGATACGCGATCTATTTTGCGCCACCCGCCGGGGCGGCCTGGACGAAATTTGCGACCAGTTGGCTGGGCTGGGACATGGCAAAAGGAATGCAGGTCGCGCATCCGATCATGGGTGGCATCGACATTGCCTCCGTCACTGAGGTGCCGCGCAAATACGGGCTGCACGCGACCCTGAAACCGCCGTTCCGGTTGCGCGATGGCCTGACCTTTGACGCATTGCATCAGGCGTGCATTGCGCTGGCTGCAACTCGGCAGCCTGTCACACTCGATGGTCTGGAAATTGCCCGCCTTGGCCGGTTTCTGGCCCTGTGCCCGCTGGGTGAAACGCAGGCGCTGAATGCGCTGGCCGCGGCCTGTGTTCGCGACCTCGATCGGTTTCGCGCACCTGCCACTCAGGCCGAACTGACGCGCCGCCGCACCGCCGGGCTGACCCCCGAACAGGACGACAATCTGATCCAATGGGGCTATCCCTACGTGCTGGACGCGTTTCGATTTCACATCACGCTCAGCGGCAAACTGGACAAACCAACCCTCAGGGCAACCCAAGAAGCACTGCAAACCCATCTGAGCCCTTTGCTGCCACAGCCCTTCCAGATCACTGATCTTGCCCTGGTGGGCGAAGCCGAAGATGGGAGGTTTCACCTGATCCATCGCTACGCGCTTTCCGGTTGAAGACGGCGCAGGATTTCGGCGACCGTGTCTTCCAGCGTGCCGGAATTGTCGACTTCGATGACCCGGTTCAGACCATCCGGCAACTTCGCGTTGGCGCGACACAACCGCCGCGCCTGCTCTTCTGCGCTTTCCCGTCCCCGCGCGGACAGGCGCCTCGCCAAAATCCCGGCATCTGCTGTCAGAGAGATCACGATCAGATCTCCAAACACCTTCTGCGCCTGCAAAAGAACGCTGCGGGAAAGATTGACCAGAACCGCATTCGCCCCCTGACGCTGTCGCAAAATCTCGGCTGGGATACCATAGAACAGACCATGCGCAGGCCAGCTCAGCGCAAAAGCGCCTGCCTGTTCCATCTGCTGGAACTCTGCAACCGAAACCCGGTCAAAATCCTCGCCTTGTTCGCCTGCGGGGCGGGTGATCACCCTCCGCACGCGCCGGACGCCAGGTGCCTGTGCCTCCAACGCTTCCATGACACTGTCCTTGCCAACGCCCGAAGGGCCAACAATCGCTATGACAGGGGCAAGTGTCATGCCGCCAGTTCCGGTGTGAAGTCAGCGACATTGACTTCGCGGTCACAGACACTCTCACGTGCATCAAGGTCGTGGAATATCCCGACAATCGCCGCGCCACGCCCTTTTGCCTCTTCAATCAGCGACAACACGGTTTCGCGGTTCTGCGCATCTAGGCTTGCCGTCGGTTCGTCCAACAACATCGCCGGGTAGTCATGGGCAAAGCCACGTGCAATGTTCACCCGCTGCTGTTCGCCGCCCGAAAAGGTTGTAGGGCTCAGGGTCCACAAGCGCTCAGGAATGTTCAGCCGCTTCAGCAACCCGGCTGATTTCTCCAGCGCCTCAATTCTGTCGCAACCCACGGCCAGCAAAGGCTCTGCCACAACGTCCAGCGTCGGCACACGCGGCACGACCCGCAGGAATTGACTGACATAGCCCAGCGTTTCCCGGCGGAGGGTCAAGATCTGGCGCGGCTCGGCTTTTGCCACGTCCAGACCTCCAACCAGCACCTGACCAGAGGCCGCCAGGTAGTTGCCATAAATCACGCGCATCAGCGTGGACTTGCCCGCACCAGACGCCCCGGTCAAAGCAACGCACTCACCCGGTTCAACCCTCAACGACGCGCCTTCCATCACCGGGATAACAGCACCGCCCTGATTGTGCAGGGTAAAGCTTTTGCTCACATTGATCAGTTCAATCATTGCTTCACCTTTTCCCAAATACTCAAACCTGCAGAACGCTGGACACTAGCAGTTGCGTATAGGCGTGTTGGGGATCATCCAGCACCTGATCGGTCAGCCCGGCCTCAACCACATGACCATCCTTCATCACCATCAACCGGTCGGCCAACAGGCGCACCACAGCAAGATCATGGGTCACGATGATCGCGCTCAGCCCCAATTCACGCACCAAGCCGCGCAAAAGGTCCAGTAATCGCGCCTGAACCGAGACATCCAGCCCCCCGGTCGGTTCGTCCATGAACACCAGTCGCGGGCCAGTCACCAGATTACGGGCGATCTGCAAACGTTGCTGCATCCCGCCCGAAAACGCGGTGGGCCGGTCATCAACGCGCGCCGCCTCGATCTCGACCCGGCCCAGCCAGTCAATGGCCTTGTCTCGGATGTCACCATAGTGGCGCTCGCCCACGGCCATCAGCCGTTCACCAATATTGCCTCCGGCACTAACTGACATCCGCAGCCCGTCACGTGCATGCTGATGCACAAAGGCCCAGTCGGTACGGCTCAACATCCGGCGTTCGGGCTCCGACATGGTCACCGTATCCACCGGCCCGTTCGCGCGCGTGTCAAAGATCACCTGCCCCGCATCGGGCACCAGATGACCCGCCAAACAATTCAGCAGGGTCGACTTGCCCGAGCCACTTTCGCCCACGATGCCCATCACCTCACCGGGGTAGAGATCAAAAGTCACATCCGTGCATCCGATCCGCGCTCCATAGAGCTTTTCGATGCCCTTGACCTGCAACAGGGGGGTCATGCTGCGTCCTCTCCGGCCAAGCGGCCCACATGGCCGGTCGCGCGGCGCGACCGGCAATAATCGGTATCCGAACAGACAAACATTCGGTTGCCCGCATCATCCAAAATGACTTCATCCAGATAGCTGTCCTCGGCCCCGCACAGGTCACAGGGATGATCGGCCTTGGTGGCCTCGAACGGGTAATCCTCGAAATCGAGGCTCACGACCCTGGTATGTGGCGGCACTGCGTAGATGCGCTGCTCGCGCCCGGCACCGAACAGCTGGATTGCATCCATTTCAAGCTTCGGGTTGTCGAATTTCGGGATCGGGGACGGGTCCATCACATAGCGGCCAGACACTTTCACCGGATAGGCGTAAGCGGTCGAGATCGCCCCGTGCTGGCTGATATCCTCATATAGCTTCACATGCATCAGCCCATATTCTTCAAGGCTGTGCATCTTGCGTGTCTCGGTCTCACGCGGCTCGAGGAAGCGCAGAGGTTCCGGAATCGGCACCTGATAAACGATAATCTGATCTTCGCGCAGCTTCGCCTCGGGGATGCGGTGGCGGGTCTGGATCACCGTCGCCTTCTCGGTTTCCTCGGTCGTCTCCACACCTGCGGTCTTTTCAAAGAACTTGCGGATCGACACTGCGTTGGTCGTGTCATCCGCACCCTGATCGATGACCTTGAGCGTATCCTCAGGCGTCAGCGTCGCGGCCGAGACCTGCACCCCTCCGGTGCCCCAGCCATAAGGCATCGGCATTTCACGGCTGGCAAAGGGCACCTGATACCCTGGAACAGCCAAGCCCTTCAGGATGGCCCTGCGGATCATCCGTTTAGATTGTTCGTCCAGATATGCAAAGTTGTACGCGCTCATAGCAATCCCCGCGCAGTTAAGGCTACTTCAAAGGCCTGAGGGCTGGTAAAATGTATGGCGTCCATGCCAACGGCGCGGGCTCCATCCACGTTTCTTGGGCTATCATCGACAAAGATACAGTTCTGAGGGGAAAGATCGGCCCGGTCGCACATCCGACGGAAAATCTCGGGCTGCGGTTTCAAAAGCTTTTCCTGACCTGACACTACGGTCACGCCAAAGACCTCGCCCAGTTCAGGATGCACACCAACACCAACGGGCCATGTTTCCGCTGACCAGTTGGTGATTGCATGAACCGGGGTGCCCTGTTCTTTCAAACGATGGAGCAATCGCCAAGTTCCCTCGATCTTGTGTGGGACGGTCATGGCATAGCGCTCAACATAAGAACTCAGGCGTCGCTGGTCGTCAGCATCTTCCAGTTCAGCAGCCAGATCAGCGAAATCCTCACCCCCATCGGCCCGCAGATTGCGTTCGGGGAAATCGATACGAGTGAGAAACTCTGCCACCGCCTCGCGGCTACCCATCTCATCCAGCCATGCCAAATGCGGATCCCACTGGATCAAAACGTTGCCGATATCAAAAACAACAGCCTTCATTCCGCAGCCTCCTTTGACGTGATCCGCGCGTCAGCCTCGCGGCGCAGTTTGCGGACCAGTTCAAGCTCGGACTGGAAATCCACGTAATGCGGAAGCTTGATGTGTTCGAGAAAACCGGTCGCCTGAATGTTGTCCGCGTGGCTCAGAACAAATTCTTCATCCTGCGCAGGCGCGCCCAGATAGTCTTCGCCCAGTTCTTTCCACCGCAGTGCGCGATCAACCAAGGCCATCGCGATGGCCTTTCGTTCAGACTGACCGAAGACCAGACCATAACCACGCGTGAACTGAGGCGGCTCGGTTTTTGAACCCTTGAACTGGTTCACCGTCTCACACTCGGTCAGTTCGACCTCGCCGATATCTATGGCAAAACCCAACTCGGGGATGTCCATTTCAACAGCAACCTTGCCGATCCGCAATTCACCCACAAACGCGTGGTTGCGTGCGTAACCGCGCTGGGTGGAATAAGCCATGCCCAACACGAAACCCTCATCCCCGCGAGTGAGCGATTGCAGGCGCAACGGGCGACTGGCAGGAAATTCCATCGGTTCGCGCGTCAGGTCGCCGGGGGTGTCATCACTTGCTTCTTCGTCCTGAATGAGGCCCTCGTCCTTCAGGAATTCGGTGATATGCGGCGTCGGTTCCTGCCGTGCAGAACCTTCCGGAGCATTCGGGGCATCACCATCCGCAGCCAATTTGAAATCCAGCAAACGATGCGTATAGTCGAACGTCGGTCCCAGAACCTGCCCACCCGGCGCATCCTTGAACGTGGCCGAGATCCGGCGGTCGCAGGCCATCTCACCCGTTTCGACCGGATTGGAATAGCCAAAACGCGGCAGCGTGGTGCGATAGGCGCGGATCAGAAAGATCGCCTCGATCAGATCGCCCCGCGCCTGCTTGATCGCCAGCGCAGCCAGATCGGGGTCATAAAGCGAGCCTTCCGCCATGACCCGGTTCACTGCAAGGCTCAGCTGTTCGCGGATCTGCGCAAGGCTCAGCTCCGCCACATCGGTCGCACCCCGGCGTTCTTCGGCCAACCAGGCATGGGCGTTCTCGATAGCTTTTTCACCCCCTTTGACAGCAACATACATCGCTTACGCCTCCGACGTGATCTGCGTGCTGCGTGGCAGGGCCGCAACCCTGTTGCCGCAGGTAAAGAAGAAATCGCACCCCAGAGGGTAGAGCATCGCGTTCCCCTGAAGCGCCGGAATATCCGGCAGAGACAGGCGCGCGGTCTTTTTGATGCCGGGGCCGCTCAGAACGGCACCGCTCTGCTCTAGCCGGTCGCATTCCACAATCAGGGTCGCAGAACGATCCGGGTATTCCGGCGTTCCGATGCGATAGGCGTTAAGCGGTCCCAATGCCTCCCACGTGCCAACGGCAAAATCAGCCTTTGCTGCGGATACGAGCGGGGCGCCCGTGTGGAATGTCAGCCAATTGCGGATTGCGGCGGTATCGGTGCCTCCGGCCAGGTGAACCCTGGTCTCGGGGTCGCACAGCGTCAGCAGCAGTGTACCGGCCGCCACGGACAGGGGCGCTGGAGGTTCGCCGCCCGATAGCACACGTATGTCGCCCGGGCATGCCATGACGGTCATCGCAGCGCGGAACGCATGTGCAGCATCGACAGGTGCGTTTTCAAAGCCCCCGGAAAACTGTGTTTGCGCGGCCATCAATCTTCCCCCCGAACAAGCGTGAAAAACTCAACCTTGGTGGCCGCTGCCTTGGCCGCGCGAGTGCTTTTGACCGCCTGCATTTGCTGCTGAAGCGGGTCGAGCAGCCGCGCCTGCACCTCATCCGCTGCCCCGGTCTGCATCATCGCATCAATCAATGCTGCGGCTTCGGCCTTGGGTTTCGATCTACCCTGAACATAACCGTGACCAACAGTTCCATCCTGCAACACCACAGAACAGCGCGTGACCGTCATTTCACCCAGGTTGAACGGCGCTCCGGTGCCGCCGGTGCGACCACGCACCATCACGCTCCCGACCTCGGGGCGGCGCAGCCAGTCAAAGCTCGGGCGGGTCTCAATCCCGTCCCACAAGGTCATCAGGGTGTCGTCAGGTGCACGGGCCAGCAATCCCATCCAATCCCTGCGCGCCCCGTTCGCGATTTCTGTCTGATCTGTCATCAAAGCCTCTTGGCCGGGTTGTCTATATGAACTATACAACTAGACAAATATTAACCTGCGTGTGCGCAACACGCAATCTCCAACTGTGTGAAGATTTGGTGACATGAGCAAAACGCCGATCTGGAAAAGCATTGCCCTGCGCCTGACCTCGGACATTGCCGAAGGGCGGTATCAAACCAGTGACCGCCTGCCGACCGAAGCGCAGCTGGCCGCCCAATACGGTGTCAACCGCCACACAGTGCGGCGCGCGTTGGCTGACATGTCGGAACAAGGTCTGGTTCATGCCCGGCGCGGTGCGGGCGTTTTTGTGGCGGCGCGGCCAACCGACTATCCGATTGGCAAAAGGGTTCGATATCACAAGAACGTCTCGGCCAGCGGCAAGATACCGGGAAAGAAAATCCTGGCCCTGACCACACGTGCGGCAGATGAAGCCGAGGCCGAAGCACTGGGTCTGAGCAAAGGGGACCCGGTGCATGTCTATGACGGGTTATCGCTGGCGGATGGGCAGCCCATAGCCGTTTTTCAAAGCGTCTTCCCGGCAGAACGCTTTCCAAACCTGTTACAGGCGCTGACCGAGACCCAGTCAGTAACAAAAGCCCTGCAACGCAGCGGCATCGCGGACTACACCCGCATCTCGACCCGATTGACCGCGCGCGGCGCGACAGCAACGCAAGCCCTTCACCTGCAACTGTCCGAAGGTGCTCCGGTGCTGTTTTCGATCGGTGTCAACGTGGACCCGGACGGCGCACCCGTCGAATATGGCCGAACCGTCTTTGCTGGTGAGCGTGTCACGCTGACGCTGAACGAAGAGTAAACCACAACCCCTGCCGCTCGATCTCGACCTCCTGCCGGAGGTCTCATCCCGTTGGGCATGGCGCGAAATCCGGATAAACTGCCTTTGGGCCGACGTTATCCGACAATCGGATGAACGGTCGTGCAAAAGCTCTGTGACGCTTTTTCAAACGGTTGCGCCGCACTGAACCGTGCCGTTTTCTTGTCCTTCCAATCCCGGTTCAGGGCAACAGGAACGGTTTGGGATCGGGTGTGCGCGGCCTGCGCTTTTTACCCGCCTCACCCTGAATCAGACGGCGGCGCAGCCAGCCCGAAAACCAATCCATCAACATCACCATCAGAATGATCAGGATGATGTAATAGGCCACCTCTTCCCAGTCTTTCTGCGTGATGATTGCCTGCGTAAGCAGCAAACCAATACCGCCGCCTGTGATTGCACCGATCACCGTCGCACTGCGGGTGTTGGATTCGAGGAAATACAAAAGCTGGCTCAGCAAAACGGGCGTAACCTGAGGGATAACGCCAAACCGATACCGTTGCGGGGCGTTCGCACCCGTGGACTGCACACCTTCGATCTGCTTCTGATCTACGTTTTCCAGTGCTTCCGAGAAGATTTTGCCGAATGTACCGGTGTCCGTCACCAAAATGGCAAGCGCACCGGTCAACGGGCCGGGACCAAAGGCGCGGGCCAGAACCACAGTCCAGATCAACGCATCCACGCCGCGCACAAAGTCGAATACACGCCGTGTCGCAAAGCGGATGGATCTCATCCGGTTGAAATTGCGCGTCGCAAGAAAGGCCAGTGGCAGGGCCACAATCGCCGCGCCAAACGTGCCCAGAAATGCCATCAGGATCGTCTCGAAGATGGCCCAGGCCACATCCTGATGGCGCCACATCTTGTTGGTCCAAAAATCATTAAAGATCGCACCCGCCTCGCCCGACGCCGCGAGCCCGGCCAGTTCCGGGAAGGACTTGCCGAAATAAGGGCTGTCCAGCGTGAACCAGAACAATTCCCAACCTGTGAAATAGCGAAACACCTCGGACCGGTTGCGGGTGACAGTCAAACGACCTGCGTCCGTGGTCACAGACAGCCGGTTTTTAGAGACATTGATCCGCTCCGGAATCTCGCCCTCCGGCAACTCGGCCTGCACACCGGCCGAACGCGTGGGCGTCGCGCGAATGGTGCCATAGCCGGGAATGTCATATTCCACCGTCTGCGCACCGAAACGCACCACATGGCCCTTTTCAAGGTCGATCACGGTCGTCTCGCCCAGTGCCACCCACTCCGGCGCCTGACCCTCAGGGTAAGCGCCCTTGCGCTCACCCTCGATGGCGACAGACACTTCACCGGTGCGATTATCCCGCGCGACATGCGTTTTGTAGCTATAGCTGTCTGCCACCAGCGTCTTGCCATTTGCCCAGTTTGCGCGCCCCACAAGGCCCGACACGTCAAAAGCAAAGAAGACATAGACCAGATAGACGAAAACCAGAGCAGGCAACCCGAAATTCATCAACCTTTTGCGGTTGAACAAGCGATCTGCTTCGGCTTTGAGGTCATCAACAGTCAAATTGGTTGCGAAAGTGCTCATGCCAAAGCTCCTTTTTCCGAGCCGTGGGTCAGACGGTCGCGAAGGTAGCCAGACAGCTGGTCGACGACCACGATTGTAACGAACAGAAGAATGAAGATGGCCGCGGCTTCGTCATAACGCCCTTGCCCCCAGGACATGGCATTGCGCAGCTCGTAACCCAGACCGCCCGCCCCGACAAATCCAAGAATGGCCGAGGCACGGATATTGATCTCGAACCGCAGCAGCGCATAGCTGACATAGTTCGGCCCGACCTGCGGGATCACCCCCAGATACATCCGCTGTGACCAGTTGGCACCGACGGAATGCAGCCCTTCCACCGGTTTCAGCGAGGCATTCTCGTTCACTTCAGAAAACAGTTTGCCCAATGCGCCAGCTGTGTGAATCGCAATAGCGATCATCGCGGGAACCGGGCCACCGCCCAGAATGAAGATCAGAACCAACGCAATCACGATCTCGGGAATGGCGCGGCAGATGTCTGATATTCGGCGAAACAGCGGGATAAATGACGGCCACAGCGCCATGCCGCGTGTCGACATCAGGGC
Organism: Ruegeria sp. O5; assembly: GCF_056535105.1. Lineage (NCBI taxonomy): Bacteria > Pseudomonadati > Pseudomonadota > Alphaproteobacteria > Rhodobacterales > Roseobacteraceae > Ruegeria > Ruegeria sp. O5. Next base: position 136,402 of record NZ_JBQERN010000009.1, read on the forward strand.
GAAAATCGTCCCGACAATTGTGCCGACAAGCGTCGCTGCCGCCGCGATGTTGATTGTCTCGACCAGAGCCGGGAAGAACGAGACCAGATTGGCTGGCATTTCGGCAATCTTTTCCCCCGCCTCGGACAGAACCTCTGTGGGGTAGTCAAGAATACGGTGCCAGCCATCGACAAAGCTGCCGGCATTCCGGTTGTCGGCTGTGCGAAACCCTGCTGCCATCAACGACAGGAACAGGATCAGGAGAATGCCGCCATAGACCCGCTTGCGTCGTGTCATCGCTGTATAGTCGTTGCGGATCTGATCGACGGATAAGGACCCTGCGGTAAGGTCTGTCATGGAATGCTCCTGAAGGGAAAACGGGGTCCGGTACATCACCAGACCCCGATCATTGGATATGCAGTTTTAGTTGGACTTCAGCTTGCGCGCTTCGATGATGACCTCGTAGGCCTCATGCTTGATAGGATCAAAGCTCTTGGCTTCACCCGCAGCCACACCATAGAAACATTCGCGGTCTTTTTCATCCAGCGTGTTCCACAATTCGGTAACCTGAGCTTTGACATCCTCGGGCAGAGCCTTGCGCAGTACAACCGGGCCTTCCGGGATCGGTGCCGATTTCCAGATCTCGACCAGATCGTTCATGTCGACCAGACCAGCATCCACAGCGCGGCGCAGCGCGCCCGACTGATAGCCGTCTTCCCACTCGCCGAGACCATCAGCCCAGGTCACACCGCCATCAACGTCACCGTTGTTCACCGCAACGATGGTCTGCTCGTGACCGCCCGTGAATTTCACCTCAGCAAAATAGTCACCCGATTCCATGGTTGCTCCGGTGGCCTGGGGAATCTCGATCGACGGGATCAGATAACCCGAGGTCGAATTCGGGTCACCAAAGCCAAAAACCTTGCCCTTCATGTCCTCAAGCGAGGTGATGCCGCTGTCCTTGCGTGCAAAACCAACCGAGTAATAGCCGTAACCGCCATCGGTGTTCACCTTGACCAGTACCGGCTCAACCGCTTCGGGGTCGCTCAGATAGGTTTTGGCATAGCCCGACGCACCCAGCCAGGCGACATCAATCGTGCCGCCCAGCAGCCCCTGTATCACTCCGTTATAGTCGGCAGGGGCAAACAATTTGGTCGGAACGCCCAAAAGTTCTTCGGTGTATTCGCGCAGACACTCGTTTTTGCTCATCCGGTCCTGAGCGTTCTCGCCACCCAGAATGCCGATACGAAACTCGCTGATTTCTTCAGCCATGACCGGTGCGGCCAGTGTTGTGGTTGCGACCAAGGCAGCAATCAGTTTTTTCATCTGTCTCTCTCCAGTTTGATAACCCCGGCCTCTCATCGGGCCGGGCGATGAAAGGGGTTGGGACGGCTCAAATGGTTGCTTCTGCTTCCATCAGCGCCTTTCGCGTGGCGTCGAGCGTTTCGATTTCCGTTGATGTCGCTTCTTCCGAAAAGCTGGCATCGGCACCATAGATCTCGCGAGCAACGCCCGTGGTCAGTTGCTCGGGCAGCCCATCGAACACGATGCGCCCGTCGCGCATACCAACCACGCGGTCGCAATAGCGACGTGCAGTGTCCAGTGTGTGCAGGTTGGCGATGACAGTGCGGCCATCTTCTTCGTGGATGCGGCGCAGCGCCTGCATCACCACCTGTGCGTTCATCGGGTCCAGCGAGGCAATTGGTTCATCCGCCAGAATAATCCTCGGGTCCTGCATCAGAGCCCGCGCAATCGCCACGCGCTGTTGCTGGCCGCCCGACAAGGCCTCGGCCCGTTTCGGAGCGTGTTCCGCAATCCCCAACCGGTCCAGGATGTCGATGGCACGGTGAATTTCATCCATCGGGAACAGGTTGAACATAGCGGCCAGCGTCGAATGACGGTTGAGCGTGCCATGCAGCACGTTCGAAACCACATCCATGCGCGGCACCAGGTTGAACTGTTGGAAAATCATCGCACAATCGGCCTGCCAGGCGCGTTTGTCACGGCCTTTCAGTTGGGTGATGTCCCGGCCTTCAAACAGGATTTCACCTTCGCTGGCATCCGTCAGGCGGTTAATCATCCGCAGCAGGGTGGACTTGCCCGCGCCCGACCGTCCGATGATCCCGATCATGCATGGCTTGTCCACATCCAGCGTCGCGGCATTCACGGCAACATTGTCACCAAAGCGTTTGGTCAGTTTCTTGATACGCAGCACGTGCCACCCCCAATTCATGTTGGCGGACTGCTACAGATGCCGTTCAACGGATATGTGTCAGCGTAGTGAAAGTTTTGTAACGGCACGACACGTGCGGGGGGTATCCATCGCCCCGCCTCACGGGTATACGCATCCGCGACTCTTCAGCTGATACGAGGCCAATATGAGCTTTGACCGCACCATCAAGATCGCGCCGTCCATTCTGTCCGCCGACTTTGCCAATTTCGGGCAAGAAATTCAGGCCATCGAAGCGCAGAGCGCGGATTGGGTCCATGTTGACGTAATGGATGGTCATTTCGTCCCGAACCTGACCTTTGGCCCGCCAGCCGTCAAAGCGTTCCGCCCGCATGTAAAGACGGTCATGGACGTGCACCTGATGATCACGCCGGTCGATCCATACATCCAGGCCTACGCTGATGCAGGCGCCGACATTCTGACCGCGCATGTCGAGGCAGGGGCCCACACCCACCGCACGCTGCAGGCGATCCGCGCCGCGGGCATGAAGGCAGGCGTAGCCTTGAACCCGGGCACCCCGGCTGAGGCGGTCGAACATCTGCTGGACCTCACCGATCTGGTCTGCGTCATGACCGTGAACCCCGGCTTTGGCGGCCAGAAGTTCATCGACATGACTGGCAAGATCCGCAAATTGCGCCAGATGATTGGTGACCGCCCCGTGCATATCGAGATCGACGGCGGTGTTGATCCCCAGACAGCGCCCCTTGTTGCCGCAGCGGGGGCTGATGTGCTGGTGGCCGGGTCTGCCGTGTTCAAAGGCGGATCAGTTGATCGGCCCGAGGTTTACGGTGAGAATATTCGGGCCGTACGGGCCGCAGCTGAAGGCGGGTTGGGCTGAGCCGCCCGCTCTCGACAGAATATTTTACTTTTCACGCAAAGCTAGACTTCTTTGAATTCGTCGGTCGGGATGCGCCCTGCCTTGACGTTCTGGTCGTGGCCTTCATTAGGGTCATAGACGCGCCGGGCTGAAGCCCGGCCTACGGGTAGGTCGACGGTCTTCGATAGAAAAGCCTAAAAAAGGCCGCCCCTTATGGAGCGGCCTTCATTCGTTAACCGATGTGCCGGGCTGAAGCCCGGCCTACCGATTATTCTACGATTTTCGACACGACGCCGGCGCCGACGGTGCGGCCGCCTTCGCGGATGGCGAAGCGCAGGCCGTTTTCCATCGCGATGGGCGCAATCAGCTCAACGCCGAACGACACGTTGTCGCCGGGCATGACCATCTCGGTGCCTTCCGCCAGGGTCACGGTGCCGGTCACGTCAGTGGTCCGGAAGT